>NZ_JAOEAL010000001.1:3663264-3968536 GCF_029835735.1 Shewanella sp. GD04112 | reverse complement strand
CTTGGTTGTATTGCATTAGGGCTTGCTCGATTTGTTGAATTTGCTCAGGGGTCAGCTGGGCCAAGATTTCTTGAAAGAGTTGATTTTGCTGGCTATCTAATTTTGCGAGCAGCTTTTTACCTGCGCTCGTGAGTTGTACGACGAGGCAGCGATTATCCCGCGGATGCATTTGGCTCTGGGCGAGGTTTTTATCGACTAAGTGCTTGATCGCGCGGCTGGCATTGGATTTATCTATGCTCAGTTTGCAGGCGAGTTCCTTAATGGTTTGCGGTTGATTGCCTATCTCAAACAAGGCGTGGGCCTGTACTGGGGACAGAGGTAAATCGCCAAAGGCCGCATTGAGCATGCCTAAGTGTCTGACCATATAGCGGGAAAGGTGTCTCAGTTGGCTAGATGAGCCGGGATCATTTGCCATAGTCGGATTGAATGCCATCAGGGTTAACCAAAGTTGAGCCATGCAAGCACTTGTGTGGGCTGGCAGTGGCTCAGTTCGAATCATTTAGTTGCAAGTTACAACGAAATTAGCGGGCTTTGCTCGGCTTTGCAATATTTCATTAACAAAATTTAAGGGTACAGCTCAGGATTTAAAAAGGGTGCCATGGCGAGAATGATCGCTTGGGTATAATTGCTCTCACGGGTGGCATGGCCGTGGGTGAGCAGGCCGATAGCGCCGCCTTTTTGTTTGATGTTGACCGTATTAAACAGTCTATCCATCACATGCCCCAACTCTTCACCCGCCTCAAGTGCCTGATAAACCTGCATAGGTAGCGGCAAGAGGGCGCCTCGGCCAATGCTCAAACGAGCTTGGTGGGCAATCGCAATATAGGCGAAGGTTGCAGGACCGAACTCGAAACAATCGACGCCGCCTTCCATCGCAAAGTAATAATCCGCCTCTACTTGTTGCTGGCAATAGTGGACACGGTTAACAGCCCCTTGGCGGGTGTCGCTATCTGTCATGGGCTGCGCGGGGACGCCCGAAGGCGCATCCATGCCTTGAGTTTGGATCTCATAGTCGGGGAAGAACAGCGCCATGGCATTGGCCGCCGCGTTAATTTTGACGGGGTTTTTCGAACCGACGATCACTTTGATAATGTTTTGTTGCATATAAGTTATTTATTTTGGTTTTTAATGTGGGCGCTCGTTTGAATCATTGCTTAAATGGTCGGAGGTGTCTCGCCTCTGGGTTTTCTATTTTGCCATATTCATCGCCTTGGCTCAGTAAAAAAGCGAATGCATGGGGAGCAAATAGCCAGAGTCGTGCATCAGGAAGCGACATACGACTATTGCTCCTTCAGTCAATTAGCTGATTTAAGCAGTAAAGCTATGTCATTGAAGGAACTAAAATTAAGAGATAATAATAATGAAATTCAACAAACTCATGATCGCGATGGGGATGGCCTGCGGCGTTATGCTCACAGGCTGTAACGACAGCGAAGATAGCACTCCACCTACCGAACCTGAAACCCAGCTGCAAACCTTTGCCCCCAACGGCTTACTCAAAGCCAATATTCGTCGAACTACCTACGGTGTGCCCCATATCCAAGCCGATAACTTAGAAAGCTTAGGTTATGGTAGCGGTTACGCGCAGGCTCAGGACAACCTCTGCGTGCTCGCCGATGGTTTTATTAAGGCCAACTCCCAACGCTCTATGTACTTTGGCCCCCATGCGTCGATTGATTTCACCACTGGGCAGCCCACCGCCGAAGACAATGGCAACTTAATCTCCGACTTTGCCTATAAAGCCTTAAAAATCCGTGAGCAAGCCGAGGCCAAATGGCCGCAGTTTAGCGAGCGCTCCCGTGCATTAATCCAAGGTTTTACCGCAGGGTATAACCAATACCTTGCCGATGTTGAGGCGGGTAAACAAACTGCCGAACCTTTCTGTGGCGGTCAGCCGTGGGTGAAGCCCATAGTGCCAGAGGATGTGGTCACATATCTGTTTTCCATCGCCCTGCTACCCGGTGCAGCCAACTTCCTCGATTTGATTTTTTACGCCAACCCAGGGGATGGGCAGGAGTATATGCCGCGCATCGTCGGGCCTGCACCAAGTCAAGAGCAAACCGCGTTTGTCAGCGATATGCAGTCTAAATTGCTTGCCCGTGCGGCGCGCATTACCACGCCCGAGACCAATCCACGGGATTTAGGCTCTAACGGTTGGGGTCTGGGTAAAGATAAGACCGAAAATGGTCGCGGCATGGTGCTGGGTAATCCGCATTTCCCACATACGGGCAACCTGCGCTTCTGGCAATCGCACATTACTATTCCAGGCCAATTGGATATGATGGGCGGCTCGCTGGTGGGCATGCCAGGCCCTATCAATATTGGGTTTAACAAAGACTTAGCGTGGACTCATACCTTCTCGACCGCCGAACATTTTGTGATGTATAACCTAGAGCTGGTCTCGGGCGACAGATTGCAGTATCTGTTCGATGGGCAGCCGATGCCGATCAATAAAGAGACTGTGTCTATCCTAGTGAATGCTGGCCCCGCTGGCATGTTAGTGGCTGAAAAGGATATTTACACCACGGCAAAAGGACCTATGGTCGAGGCGCCGCCTTCGCTCGCGCCTTTTGGTTGGGACGATGGCAGTGCCTTTATGATCCAAGATGCGAACATGGCGACTATGGATCCCGTCGATCATTGGCTCGCCATGAACTTAGCGACCAACAAAGATGAATTCCAACAAGCCTTTAAAGACTACGACGGGGTGATTTTCAACAATACAATGTATGCCGATAAAGAGGGCAACGCCTTCTATATCGACGACTCGACCGTGCCTGGTTTATCCGAGGCGGCGGTGGTGGTGTTAAAGACTTCGCCCGATATTAAGGCGGCAAAAGAGCAAGCTGGCTTTACCATTCTGCCGGGGAATACTTCGTTATTTAGCTTTAGTGGCCCAACCCCCTATGAGCGTGCGCCTAAGCTTGAGCGCAGTGACTTTGTGCAAAACTCCAATGACTCCTTCTGGTCTACGAACTTGAATGAGCCACTGACGTACTTCTCGCCCATGTATGGTCCAGAAGCTGGGCAATTATCGCTGCGTACCCGTATGGGCTTAACCCTAATGCAGGATGCGGCGGGCAGCGATGGCAAGTTTAATCTGGAAGAGCTCGAAGCCGCGGTATTGTCGAATCGCAGTTATTTAGCTGAGTTGGTATTGCCGGATTTGATTGCCCAATGTGAGGCGCAGGGCAGTACGCCTGTGGTGGTATCAGCGAGTTTATCGAAGGATCTCACCTCAGCCTGTGCGGCGCTCAAAGCCTGGAACGGTAAGCAAGATAACGACAGTAAAGGCGGCGCCTTACTGCGTGAGTTTGCCCATCAGTTCAGCCAAAAAACCATGTTGACCAAGGGATTCGACCCCGCGAATGCGGCGACCACGCCTAATACGCTTACCACAGACGGTAGTGCATTAGTGGCGCTTGCCCATGCGGCCTTGAATCTTGAAGCCGCAGGTTTTGCCTTAGATGCACCGTTAGGTGATGTGCAGTTTGTCGAGAAGTCACTCCCCGATGGCACTGCCAGCGGCGCGCGTTTACCTTGGCCGGGCAGCCATAACGCAGAAGGTGGATTCAACGTGTTTTCCACTAGTTTGTCGGGAGATGATACTCTGATCCCGCAGCATAAATACGCACCTTTGATGGACGTTGCCACGGGTAAGGCGATGGCCTCAGGCATGACGGCCAAGGGTTACCAAGTGCGTTACGGTTCAAGTTGGATGATGGCGGTCAGCTTTACCGATGAGGGTCCTGTCGCGCGCGGCATACTTACCTATTCGGAGTCGAGCAATATACTGTCGCCTTCCTTTACCGACCAGAGCAATCTGTATTCCAGCAGTAAGAGTTTCCGTCCATTACTGTTTAAGGAAGCCGATATCGCCCCTGCGGTGATTTCGACCACAGAACTGACGCTGCAAAAAGCCCAGTAATGGCTGAGTTGTAGTGAATAGATGGGCCCACTTAGGTGGGCCTTTTTTATTGTGCAAAGCTCGCTGTTTCAAAATGTAAAAATTTAACAATTTACACAGTGATCTCGATCAAGCTTTTATAGGGCTTAATTGAAGCTAGTCGCATTTAATGCATTTTTGCGACTTGATGCGGTTTTGTGGTTTTTATCGACAAACTGGCCGTGTCAACGCCTAGGTGCAGGGGTGAATTAACTGTACGTTATTGGTGTTTTTATGTGATCTTTTTGCTGCGTCATTGAAAATTTATTACATGAATTCATGGGCCTAGATCGCAAACCCTGTTTTATTTGAAATTTCATTACTTAAAATGGTGTTAGATCAACTTTTGCTTAAGCTTTTTCGCTATCCTTACGCCGAATTTTTTATGCGGTATCACCGTAAGGTAATTTTAATATGCAAAAAGATGCGATCAGTGTTCTCGAAACACCTCAAAGCACGCAAGAAAGCACAACAAGGCACTTACCATGGACGCGCCAAGACACCACTTGGATGCTAAGTTTATTCGGTACCGCTGTGGGGGCGGGCATTCTATTTCTTCCTATCAATGCGGGCATGGGCGGTTTTTGGCCCTTAGTCTTGATGGCCATCATCATAGGCCCAATGACCTATCTCGCCCACCGCGGCCTGTCACGCTTCGTATGTTCATCGAGTATTCCCGGCAGTGACATTACCCAAGTCGTTGAAGAACACTTTGGGATTGGCGCGGGCAAGGCGATTACGCTGCTGTATTTCTTAGCGATTTATCCCATTGTGTTGATCTACGGTGTGGGGATCACTAACACAGTCGACAGCTTTATCGTCAACCAGTTGGGCATGGCCTCACCACCACGTTTCCTGCTGTCAGGCGTGTTGATTTTCGGCATGATGGCCGTGATGGTTGCTGGTGAGCAATTTATGCTAAAGGTGACTCAGCTGCTGGTCTATCCGCTGGTGGGGATTCTGGCCTTTATGTCCATCTATCTGATCCCAGAGTGGAAAATGGATGCACTGCAAGTCGTGCCTGACACCGGCGCCTTTTTAGGCACTGTATGGTTAACCATTCCTGTATTGGTGTTTGCCTTTAACCATTCTCCAGCAATTTCGCAATTTTCGGTTTCCCTTAAGCGTGACCATGGTGTCAACGCGGCCCGTAAGGCCGATGTGATCCTGCGTAATACCTCGATGATGTTAGTCGGCTTTGTGATGTTATTCGTGTTCTCCTGCGTGTTATCGCTGTCGCCAGAACAGTTGGCTGAAGCTAAGGCGAAGAATCTGCCGATTTTATCTTACCTTGCGAACGTGCATGACAGTGGTTTTGTCAGCTATTTCGGGCCTTTCATCGCGTTTGTAGCGATTGTGTCTTCTTTCTTTGGCCACTACATGGGCGCGACTGAGGGCATGAAGGGCATTATCGTTAAGCAGCTGCGCTCAAGTAACAAACAAATCAGTGAGAACAAGCTGAACAAGTTTATCTTAGTGTTTATGTTTGCCACGATTTGGGCCGTTGCGATTAAAAACCCAAGTATTTTGGGGATGATTGAGGCGCTGGGCGGCCCGATTATTGCGGCAATTTTGTACTTAATGCCAATGTATGCTGTGTACAAAGTGCCGGCTCTGAAGGCTTACCGTAACCGCATCAGCAACGTGTTTGTGATTATTGCGGGCCTGCTGGCGATGACCGCTATTCTGTTTGGCTTGTTAAGCTAAGCTTGGAATCAAAAGTGGTTTGAAACGAAAGGATCGGGTGATGCCCGATCCTTTTTTTATTACTTTTCCTCGTACATCAGATAGTAACTCTGCTTCATCCCTAGCGCTTGGTAGGTTTGCTGAGCGGCGGTATTTTCCTGCTCCACATAGAGACGGAAACTCGCGGCGCCACCATTGGCTTCGGCCAGTTGTTTCACTTCAGCATAGAGCTTGCCATAAATCCCCTGACGGCGATTCTGTGGACGAATATAAACGCTTTGGATCCAGTAATAATCTTTGGCGCGCCAGTCGCTCCACTCGAAGGTAACCATCAGCGAACCGACAATGTCGCCATCGATTTCGGCCACCAGATAAAAGCCTTTCTCAGGGTGATTCAGTAGGGTATTGACGCCTTTAATCAGGGGCGTTTCGTCTAAGGCGAGGCCTTCGGTTTCCTGCGCCATTGCCTGATTAAATTGAACTAGGGCGGTGAGATCTTGCACTTTGGCTTTACGGATCAACATATAACAACTCCTCGGCGGTTAGTACCTCTACCGCTCTTGTGTATGGGGATGACGCTTATGCATCGGCTTTTATTCGGCGGCACACTTTAGCACGGAACCGTTTAGAAGAACGAGTGAGCAGCGTTTCAAATCCTGCTTTAATCACGGCTAATTTTTGTACGACTAAAGTCTAATCTGCTAGGCTTGAATAAGGTTTTCACCCTAAGGGAGTGGTGCGATTATGGCATTCGTAAAATCAACTCGTCGCTTTAAACCAAGGTTTTTACAACCCTATGATGTGCAAAAAGATCTTCAGATTAATCATGGGATGCACTTTGTACTTACCTTAATCACTTTTGGACTATGGGGGCTGGTTTGGTGGTATTTGATCCTCAAATCGCAGGGGGATAATCAGTCACTCTTCAGCGGTTTTGACGATGACTATTGGAGCTACCTTATCGAGTGCGAGCAGCCGCCCGCATCCCTTTATCGCCAACGTTTTGCCGCCTCAGTCAATTCGGTGCAATTTGAAGCCTAGGCTTTGCCTTCGCTGGATTTTGCAGCGGTTGGCATCAACGTGATATAGATCATCCTTAGAATTTTATCCCTTATGTTAGACTCGGCGGCTGGCTAATTTAAGTTAGTCCCGCCAAGGATAAGGCTCAGCCCTATCATCATTTCAAACTCAAGGTTATAAACATGTCAAAACAAAGGTCATCAGCCCTAGGCCGGATCTGGTCTTCCTGGATGTCAGTGCCCCTGTGGCTGCAAATTTTCGTTGGTATGGTGTTGGGGATTGCGGTGGGCGTCAGCTTAGGTGAGCAGGCTTCTTACCTGAAACCTATTGGCACCCTGTTTGTGAATACCATCAAGATGCTGATTGTACCTTTAGTGTTTTGTTCATTGATTGTCGGTGTGACCTCGATGGAAGACACCGCCAAAATGGGCCGAATTGGGTTTAAATCCTTTGCGTTTTACCTGTGCACCACCGCGATTGCGATTAGCCTAGGTTTAGCCGTGGGCTATGTGGTGCAACCCGGGGCGGGCGTGCCTTTACTGCAACACGAAGCGGTACAAACGGCGAAAGAAGTGCCTTCGGTGATGCAAACCCTAATAGACATAGTCCCCACCAACCCAGTTGCCGCCTTGGCGAGTGGTCAAATCCTGCAAGTCATTGTGTTTGCAGTGGCGCTAGGGATTGCCTTGGTCTTGATTGGCGACCATGGTAAGCCTGCGATCAAGGTATTTGAAAGCCTTGCCGAGGCCATGTACAAACTCACCGACATGGTGATGAAGCTTGCACCTTACGGGGTGTTTGGTCTGATGGCATGGGTCGCGGGCGAGTATGGCATCGATATGCTGTGGCCGCTGATTAAAGTGATTATTGCCGTATATATTGGCTGTATTATCCACGTGTTAGGCTTCTACAGCATAGTGCTGCGCCTATTTGCCAAGCTGAATCCACTGCATTTTTTCAAGGGGATCAGCAATGCGATGGCGGTGGCATTTACCACTTCGAGTTCGGCGGGTACCTTACCTGCAAGCATGAAATGTGCGAGCGAATATCTCGGGGTAAATAAGAAGATCTCTAGCTTTGTGCTGCCCTTAGGGACCACCATCAATATGGATGGTACGGCTTTATACCAAGGCGTGACCGCGCTGTTTGTGGCGCAGGCCTTTGGTATCGACTTAACTTGGGTCGACTATCTCACGATTATTTTAACCGCGACCTTAGCCTCAATCGGCACCGCGGGTGTGCCGGGTGCAGGCTTAGTGATGCTGACCTTAGTGCTCTCGACCGTGGGCTTACCCTTAGAAGGCGTGGCCTTGATTGCGGGGATTGACCGTATTCTCGATATGGCGCGCACCGTGGTAAACGTCTCTGGCGACTTAGTGGCGACGACTGTGATTGCTAAGTCGGAAGATGAGCTCGATGTTGAGCATTACAATGCCGACATGGTGCAGAGTGCTATGATTGCTGAGCAAAATGCCGCGAGTGAAAACGCCGCGACGAAAAGTTAATTCATCGAATAATAAAAAAACCGCCAACTAGGCGGTTTTTTATTATCGAAGCGAGCTTATTTAAGCTGGCTTAAGACGAGGACGGGCTTATCGTCGCTGCTAAGCAGTGTTAAACGCCCTTGCACTAATTTAGCTTTAGCGACCAATGGCAGGGCTTGCATCACTTTATGCTCCTGCTGCATCAGCGCATCGACACAGGCCTTCATCGTGCTGCCGCCAGGAATGATTTTTAGCGCCTGTCCCTGCTGGCTGTATTGACCAAAGAAGTTGTTGCAGCTGTTATTGCCAGAGAGTTTACCTTCATCAGCGAAGGTGATTTGCGCAGGGCTGTAATCCACTGTGGGTTGCCCTTGAACGGCTTCAATATGCCAACTTCCCTGTAATGGCACTGTGTCCTGATTGGCAACGTCAGTGCTCTGACATGCGGTTAAACCAAAAAGCAATGCGCTTAATAGAAATGTTTGTTTTAACATTGTCTCAGTTCCTTTTTCCGTATTCATGGCCATAGTGTACAAGTTTAGCGGGAGATAAAAAGAGGTTTATATGACAGATACCATTAAAAGTACTATGAATTTATTGAAGTTTTTACATTGGTTAGGTGTTTTGATGTTAGTTTGTGGACTTGGGATCTATATGTTGACCCAATGGAGTCTAGAAATCAGCGGTATGTTACTGATCTCAAGCCTCATTGGTTTAGGACTCGTATTGATGTCACCCTATCCCGTGGTGCTGTTTATCCAATGGGCGAAGCGTCAGGATGAGCTTCCTAAAGATTAATCCCGCGTAAAAGCTAGAGCTCGGCCGAGTCGGCGGCGGGATTATCATACTGCTCGGCATCGAACTTGGGCGCTTGATTTGCTTGGTTTGGTTCAGGCTCTGGCTGCATGGATTTCAGTTTGCAGCGCGCATCTTCCATCATGGGCGCTAACTTGGCCGTCGATTCTGGGGTAAAGAAGCTGTAACTGGCATCGAGTTTTAGATGGGGGTTTTGTTGTTCTAATTGTTTTTCGACCCGCTTCATAATGTGCAATATATCGCGCTCGCTATCGACGAAAGCTAACACCACAAATTGAGTCTCACTGTAATGGGCGGCCACATCGGCGGTGCGAATAGTATCTTGGACCAAATTGCCCAGCAGTCTATGGTGTTTCTCTTCTAAAGTATTTTCCGACGAATTTGCTTCTGTTAACTCGAAGAAGACGATTCCTGCGTGGGCGCCAAAACGGCGTCCTAGATTGAGTTGCCTAGGCGCCATCATCATAAAACCATAATGGTTGAGCATGCCGGTCTCTTGATCGCGCATCGATAGGGATTCAATGCGGTGGTTTTGGCATAACAGGGATAACTCCTGCTGCAATAAAATTTGGAACGGCTCGAGCATGGCGCTGTTGCTCGCGGGCTCGACCATATGGGGATTTAACACGCACAGCGAACCAAATTGGCTGCCGTCGGGCCAAGCGATAGGGCGGGAGAGAATATGTTGAATACCATCAAAATCCCGTGGCAGTTCGTCGAGCATAAAACGACCGAGATTAAGATAGTCTCCTTCCGCTGGACTATGTTTAAGTTGTTCAAACAGGGGAAAGTCGCTCGCAAACAAAGTACCCGAGGTAAAGAGTGGCGTTTCACTCACTGAGCTGACAATCACTTCAAAACCAGATTGAGTCATTTGCAGCACAAACACACTGGTGGCGCTGTAATAGCTTTTAATCAACTCGCATTGATGCATCCAGCGACCGAGATTGACTTGCTGGTGGTCACTATCGAGCAGGCTGACATTGGGGTTGATGGTTTCGGGCAACATGGTGGCGCCTAAAGGGCAAAAAATATGCCTTAAGTTTGGGAAACAACAGGATAATTTGCAAATCAATGGGCTAAAAAAACATCAGTTTTTATGCATCTATTATTGGGATGATTTAGGACTCCTGTATACTGGCGCGCCGCCAGCCACATTGCTCGCCAAATTGAGTTTAGATAATGACAGTAAATATACGCCCAGCTACGACGCAAGATATTGATTCTTTAGTTTTATTAGAAAGAACCTTCCTCAATGATGAACTGGCGTCTTCGGCGATGGGCTTGGAGGGGCAAGCCTTTGGCCGTAGTGAGCTGACCGAATTAGTGACTCGACATTGGGTGGTGGTGGCCGAGGATAAAGAGCGGATTATTGGTTATGTGATTGCCGGGCGTTGGGCCTTTTTCGAAACTTGGCCAGTTTATCGCACGCTCCTTAATCGCTTAGCTAAGGCCGAGTGGGACGGCCCTAAGTTAACGAAGCTGAATACTTGTCAGTATGGCCCCATTTGGATAGATAAACACTATCGAGGTCAGGGGATTTTTGAAGCGTTGGTGAAGGGGATTTATCAGCAACTTGCCCCTCATTTTGCCTATGCGGTGACCTTTATTGCCGAGGAAAACGAGCGTTCCTTTGCCGCTCATACCCAAAAGGCAACAATGCAAGTGGTCGATTTCTTTACCGTTTCGGCAAGAGATTACTATTTAATGGTGGCGCGCACTCAAGCTTAGTGAACATCCAGATTGACACTTGTTCTTGCTTGGAAACTCAGTATTTAGTGCATATCGTTATGAGGAATACTCTGTATCGACTATGGTTAGAGAATACTAATCAATATAAATGCTGCTATGAAGTTTGAGCTACGCCAATTTCTTGATAGAAGTTTTCTCATTTCGATACGTGAATCCTTTATCGCGTTACTGCCTTTTATTTTGATTAATTCGTTTCTCTCGCTGATTATTGCCTTACTCGATATCAGTATTCCGACTTGGCAAGGCTCTGCGTTTCATCAGGGAATTAGTTTTTTTTCGGTGCAACTTTCAAAGATTTTTCCATTACTTGCACTGATTTCTTTGTCTTTTCACTTCGCTAAATATCTGCAGCTGTCGGCAATTGTGGTGTGTTCTTTGTCGCTCAGTATTTTACTCGCCATTAATGCCCAAGATACGGGGAATGTATTTAATCTCGATTATGTACGCGCCATTTTGGCGGATCCGCGGATTGCGGTTTTGCCAATTATCTCTGCCTATTTATTACGTTTTTTGAGTGCATGGAAGGGGCTGCAACTGATTAAAGCGAAGGCGCTGAGTCGTTACTTAAAACAACATTTAAATTTATTCTTCCCTATAGTGATCGGTTTTATCGGTCTGTTTGCCATCGTTGCCGAAGCTTCTATCTTTTTAGAATGGTTATTTGCGCCATTTATAGAAGGGTTGCAACAAGCTAGCCTAGGTGTGCAACTGTTTATGCGGATCCTGCTCACTCATGTGCTCTGGTGTTTTGGAGTGCATGGCGATAACGCCTATCTGCTGCTAATTGGTGTCGATAATGGCTTAATGGAATTGGTGCCGCACCTGACTGCGAGCCAGTTTATGGACTTGTTTATTCTCTATGGTGGCAGTGGCGCGACGCTATCGCTGATCATTGCCATTTTTATCGGTGCTAAAGACAGTGCCACTCGGCATATTGCGAAAATTGCCACACCCTTTGCGATTTTTAACATCAATGAAATTCTGATTTACGGCCTACCGATTATCTTTAATCCGCGCTTATTAGTGCCGTTTATTCTATCGCCACTGGTTAATTTTATCTTGGCCTACAGTGCTATCCATGTTGGGATCTTAAGCTTTGAGGGGCACAGTTTCCCTTGGATCACACCGCCACTGCTCAACGCTTACATTGCCAGCGGGCACTTGAGCGCGGTGTTTTTCCAAGTGTTATTAATCGGACTTGGGGTATTGATTTATCTGCCCTTTGTACGACGTTTCTCCTTGATGTCTGAGCACTATGAGTTTGATAGTGAATTAATTAAACGTGTGCAGTTTCAAGCGGATATAGACCGTATGACGGAGCAGCATTATTCACAGCAGCAGTCCGAATCACTTAAGGCCGAATTAAACCTCGAGAAGACCATCAAAGAAGTCTTGGCGGGGGAGCTTCAACTACACTATCAGCCTAAAATTGCCTTAAGCACTAATCATGTTGTTGGATATGAGGCGCTTATTCGCCTGAAGGATGAGCATGGTAAGTTAAAGGGGCCGTATTTTATTGATGCTTTTCAGCGTGCGGGCTATTCCCATATCATCGACCGCTTTGTGATTAATACGGTTGCAGAGGATCTCGCTCGCTGGGAATTAGAAGGCTTTTACCCAAAAGTGAGCATCAATATCGACCCAAACAATATTACCGATCCCCAATTGTTGGCGACCATGAATGAAAGGTTAGGCAGCGTCGCCAACCGAGTCGAAATTGAGATGTTAGAATCGGCCTTTATGTTGGATTTAAATCGTATCGATAACAGCATGAAGCAGCTTAAACAACATGGGTTTAGCTTCTTCTTAGATGACTTCGGGACAGGGTTTTCTAGCTTAAGTTTACTGAGTCGGATCAATGTGGATGGGATTAAGCTCGACCGCAGTATTCTGGCCAATACCAGCGAGCCAAAAGGGCGTACCTTGTATCTGCAAATCTGTAAGCTTTGTAATAGTTTAGGCTTTAGTTTGATTGCCGAAGGAGTTGAAACCCCTGAAGAAGCCGAGTTTGTTAAAGCGGCGGGGGTGAGTTATGTGCAGGGCTGGTTATACGCCAAGGCGATGCCAGGACCCGAGGCTAAAGCCTTTTGGTTGGAGAGAAATAGTGAGTGATACCTTGGTCAGCAATCTGCTGACGACATACGCCAATGCCAATTTGTCGGCTTGGGATAATTTGCGAGTCTTGCTATCCGAGAGTGCGTTGCAGCAATGCGAAGCCCGTGGATTTGAAGTCGATTGCGACGACAGTCGCCCCCACTATTGGCTGCAGATTGAGGATTGTTGGCTCGATTGCGGTAGAACCAATGCCTACAGCACGGCTATAGAACGTTTAACACCAGAGGCCGTTCAAGGTGCAAGGATAATCGGCGTGCAAGACTGTGTACTGTTATCCGCCGCGCAGATAAACCTGCTGTGTATGCAAAACGCTCATTTTGACCACTGTTAATCCGAGTTATAGGATTAACCATTCCCCCGTCGGATAATTCCCTTGATAGCCAAAAGGAAGCCGTCCTTGCAAGTACCAGGCTAAACGTTCTTGGGTAAATTCTGAGAGCGTTGCATTGGCTAACAGTAAAGTGGCTAAGGTATCGGCATCATCTGACACCAGTGCGCAAATCTCAGCAACGGGTACTATTTTCCAGATTTCCAGATAGGCGGCTTTAGCGATTTGAGCGACGATTTCGCTAGAGACTTGGGGCTTTAATCTGTCGGCTTGCTGATGGTCGCTAACACATAAGCTTTCATAGGGTTTGGAGTAGGGCGGTTCGAAAAAACGGTCTGGATCCCTTTCAAGATGAGTGGCTATGTCTTCTAGGCTGCCTAAGGTTTTGGCCATGGGCTCGTTATGGCCCACCTTGGTCGCCCAAGAACAGGATTGGAGTTGTGCGATTAACGGCTTCATTGAGTCCCTGTCTTTTGCCTATAGTGAAAGCCATCTTGCTGATTATGATGGGGTTAGGCAATACATCCTAAGCATAAAAAAAACCGCCCTAAGGCGGTTTTTTACGAGCGAAAGCGTGAGCTTAATGCAGATTACAGACCAGCATCGGCGCGTAGTGCGTCAGCTTTATCCGTCGCTTCCCAAGGGAACTCGTTACGGCCAAAGTGACCATAAGCGGCGGTTGCTTGATAGATTGGGCGAGCTAGGTTCAACATTTCGGTCAGGCCGTATGGACGCAGGTCGAAGTGTTGACGGACTAACTTGATTAAGACTTCTTCAGACACTTTACCTGTACCGAAAGTCTCAACGCTGATAGACGTAGGTTCAGCCACACCGATAGCGTAAGACACTTGGATCTCACAACGGTCAGCCAGACCCGCAGCTACGATGTTTTTCGCTACGTAACGGGCAGCGTAGGCCGCACTACGGTCAACTTTTGATGGGTCTTTACCAGAGAAAGCACCACCACCGTGACGTGCCATACCGCCGTAGGTGTCTACGATGATCTTACGACCGGTTAAACCACAGTCACCCATTGGACCACCGATAACGAAACGGCCAGTTGGGTTGATGAAGTATTTAGTGTCCTTGTTCAGCCATTGTGCTGGCAGAACTGGCTTGATGATGGTTTCCATCACGCCTTCGATCAGATCCGCTTGGGCGATGTCTGGGCTGTGTTGGGTAGACAGTACGATCGCATCGATACCGACAATTTTGTTGTCTTCGTAAGCGAAGGTGACTTGGCTTTTCGCATCAGGGCGTAACCATGGCAGAGTGCCATCTTTACGCACTTCTGATTGGCGCTTCACTAATGCGTGGGCATAGGTGATTGGCGCTGGCATCAGAATGTCGGTTTCGTTGCTGGCATAACCAAACATTAAACCTTGGTCGCCGGCACCTTGTTCTTTTGGATCGGCACGGTCGACACCTTGGTTGATGTCTGGAGACTGTTTACCAATCGCATTTAATACTGCGCAAGAATCGGCATCGAAGCCCATATCTGAATGGACATAACCAATTTCACGAACCGTTTTACGGGTCAGCTCTTCAATATCAACCCAGGCAGAGGTGGTCACTTCGCCACCTACTAATACCATGCCAGTTTTGACATATGTTTCGCACGCAACACGTGCTTTAGGATCTTGGGCCAGAATCGCGTCTAGCACAGCATCAGAAATCTGATCTGCAATCTTATCGGGATGACCTTCTGAGACCGACTCAGAAGTAAACAAGTGCTTTGCCATAGTAGGAAAATCTCGTCGTTAGCAATCAAACGTGTAGAAGCATCTACATCTAGACGGCTATTTTAGTGGAATTTCCCTTGGTTGACACCCCCTAAACTAAATATTTGTGTGTAAAGTGAGGTAAGCCCCAAATCGGAGAGAGTTTGTGGCGCTGGAGTTTCTGCTCTAACTCAATGAATTGATAGTGGTATGTGGTTTTTGTTCCAGATGAGGTGGGTAAGTTGTCGCTGAGCTAAGCTCAAACCAAGGTTGTAGCCTTATCGTTATGGGGGGCAATGTAATAAAGGATATAACATATTTGAATTATTGTATTACAAATGTGTTTAATGTGTTTTAAGATGAATTCGCCTAAACCTTCAAAGGTGTAATCCACCAGACTGGACAGTGGAATGCAATTTTCGTTTGCGTCGCTTCGCTATGTAGGGGAAAATATGCGTCCAAATTGCCCGCTAGACCCCACAAATTAAGCAGGAGAGAGCATGTCTTCCCGTAAAGTACTCGCCAACGCAATCCGTGCGTTAAGTATGGATGCAGTTCAAAAAGCAAACTCAGGCCACCCTGGCGCCCCAATGGGCATGGCAGATATTGCTGAAGTGCTGTGGAATGATTTCCTTAAGCACAATCCGAACAATCCGAAATGGGTAGATAGAGATCGTTTTATCCTCTCTAACGGTCACGGATCTATGCTGATCTACTCTTTATTACACCTGACTGGCTACGACCTGCCTATCGATGAACTGAAGCAATTCCGTCAGTTACATTCAAAAACTCCGGGTCACCCAGAATACGGTTACACCCCTGGTGTTGAAACCACCACTGGCCCATTAGGGGCGGGGATCAGCAACGCTGTGGGTATGGCGATTGCAGAAAAAACCTTAGCGGCACAGTTTAACCGTGAAGGTCATGAGATTGTTGACCACTACACTTACTGCTTCCTCGGCGATGGCTGCTTGATGGAAGGTATTTCCCACGAAGCTTGTTCTCTGGCAGGTACCTTAGGCCTAGGCAAACTGATCGCATTTTGGGATGACAACGGCATCTCTATCGACGGTCATGTGGAAGGCTGGTTTACCGATGACACGCCAAAACGTTTCGAATCATACGGCTGGCACGTGATTGCTAACGTTGATGGTCACGATAGCGATGCGATTCGCGCGGCTATCGAAGCGGCAAAAGCGGTGACCGACAAGCCAACCATGATCTGCTGCAAAACCATTATCGGTTTTGGTTCACCAAACAAATCTGGCAGCCACGATTGCCACGGCGCACCATTAGGTGATGCTGAAATCGCTGCAGCCCGTGAATTCTTAGGCTGGCCACATGCGCCATTCGAAATCCCTGCCGACGTATACGCAGGTTGGGATGCTAAAGAAGCCGGTAACGCCCGTGAAGCGGCTTGGAATGACAAGTTTGCCGCTTACGCTGCTGCTTACCCAGAACTGGCTGCCGAATACGAGCGCCGTGTGCTGAAAGGTGAATTACCAGCTGATTTCGAAGCTAAAGCGCAAGCCTTTATTCAAGAATGCCAAGCCAAAGGCGAAGGCATTGCGAGCCGTAAAGCGTCACAAAACGCGATTGCCGCCTTCGGTGCGGTTCTGCCTGAACTGTTAGGCGGCAGTGCTGACTTAGCGGGTTCTAACCTGACCTTGTGGGCAGGTTCTAAAGGTATTCAAGAAGATCCAGCAGGTAACTACGTGTACTACGGTGTGCGTGAGTTCGGTATGAGCGGCATCATGAACGGTGTGTCACTCCACGGTGGTTTCATCAACTACGGCGCGACTTTCATGATGTTCATGGAATACGCACGTAACGCAGTACGTATGTCTGCACTGATGGGCATTCAAAACATCTTCGTTTACACCCATGACTCTATCGGTCAAGGTGAAGATGGTCCAACTCACCAACCTGTTGAGCAATTAGCTAACCTGCGTATGACGCCAAACATGGCGGTATGGCGCCCATGTGACGCGGCTGAAACCGCAGTGGCTTGGAAAGCGGCTATCGAACGTCGTCATGCACCAACATCACTAGTATTCAGCCGTCAAAACCTGAAGGCTCAAGCACGTACTGCTGAGCAGTTAGCGAATGTGGCAAAAGGCGCTTACGTACTGCAAGACTGTGCAGGTACGCCTGAGTACATCCTGATTGCAACTGGTAGTGAAGTGCAATTAGCGGTAGAAGCTGCGGCTGCGCTGTCCGAGCAAGGCAAACAAGTTCGCGTTGTTTCTATGCCATCAAACACTGAATTTGATAAGCAAGATGCCGCTTACAAAGAATCTGTACTGCCAAAAGCTGTGACTAAGCGTATTGCTATCGAAGCGGCCCATACTGACTTCTGGTACAAGTATGTTGGTTTCGAAGGCACTGTTGTTGGCATGACCACTTTTGGTGAGTCTGCGCCAGGCAACGTGCTGCTGAAGCACTTCGGTTTCACCGTTGAAAATGTGCTGAATGCTGCAAAATCACTAGGCTAATCGCTTAGGTGATGAGATTACCGACAAAAGGTTAAACTTTTGAAAGGTTAATCTGTATAATGCGGCCTGCAATCGTTTGCAGGCCGTTTTTGTATATGCAGTATTGTTAAGAGGAAATAAAGACCTCAATGATCCGAGTCGCAATCAATGGTTATGGTCGTATTGGCCGCTCAATCCTTCGCGCTTTATATGAGTCCGGAAAACGTCAGCAAATACAAATTGTCGCAATCAACGAGTTGGCTAAGCCCGAAGCCATCATTCATCTGACCCAGTACGACACTACCCACGGTCGGTTTCAGCCCAGAGTCAAATTAGTCGATGATCAGATGCTGATCGGCGATGACGTCATCAAAATTCTCCACGAACCGGATCCAGCTAAGTTACCTTGGCGCGAGATGGACATCGACATCATCTATGAAGCGACTGGCGCCATCTTAGATCGCAACAGTTGCGAGGCCCATATTCACGCAGGCGCCAAACAGGTCTTAATCAGTCACCCTTCTTCTGCCGATGTTGACGGCACTATCGTTTACGGTGTGAACCAAGACTTACTGCGTGCCGAGCATACTGTGGTTTCCAATGCTTCTTGTACGACCAACTGTATCGTGCCCGTCATCGATGTACTGGATAAACACTTTGGCGTGAAAAGCGGCGCGATTACGACTATCCATTCGGCGATGAACGATCAGCAAGTGATTGATGCCTATCATGATGACTTACGCCGCACCCGAGCTGCGGGTCAGTCAATCATCCCCGTCGACACTAAACTTGCCCGCGGTATCGAGCGGATTTTGCCGCATATGAAAGACAAGTTTGAGGCGATTTCGGTGCGCGTTCCCACGATCAACGTTACAGCTATCGATCTTTCGGTAACATTAGATAAAACAGTGGATATTGCCACCGTCAATCAAGTGTTAGAATTGGCCGCCAATGGACGATTTAACGGTATCTTAGGCTATACTGATGAGCCGCTCGTATCCTGTGATTTTAACCATGATCCGCGCTCAAGTATTGTCGATGGCACCCAAACTCGGGTGAGCGCAGGGCAGTTGGTTAAACTGTTGCTGTGGTGCGATAACGAGTGGGGCTTTGCAAATCGTATGCTAGATACCAGTTTGGCGATGATTGCAGCTAAACAAAGCTGAAGATAAGAATTTATACCAATGGGTTAAGCCTAGTGGCCAATTCGACGGGATGTCGAGTGCCGAGTAGCGACTAAGCTAACCGATTGATGCAAAAACCAGTTTGTTTTTTTGATTATAAAAGGAAGCGTTACCATGGCAATTATCAATATGTCAGATTTAGATCTCCAAGGTAAGCGAGTGCTTATTCGTGAAGATCTCAATGTGCCTGTCAGCAAAGGCGTCGTCACCAGTGATGCACGTCTGCGCGCCTCTCTTCCCACTATCGAATTAGCCCTTGCCAAAGGCGCGGCGGTAATGGTGATGTCTCACTTAGGTCGTCCAACCGAAGGTGAATACAACAGCGAATTCTCCATGCAACCTGTGGTCGATTACTTGGCCAAAGCTCTGTCTTGCCCAGTGCGCTTAGCGACCGACTATTTAGACGGCGTTGAAGTGGCGGTAGGCGAAGTGGTTGTGTTTGAAAACGTTCGCTTTAACAAAGGCGAGAAGAAAAACGACGAAGCCCTGTCAAAGAAAATGGCAGCCTTATGTGATGTGTATGTGATGGATGCCTTCGGTACCGCTCACCGCGCAGAAGCGTCAACCAATGGTGTTGGCTTACACGCTCCTATCGCCTGTGCAGGCCCATTATTAGCACAAGAATTAGAAGCGTTAGGCAAAGCCTTAGACAACCCAGCGCGCCCATTAGTGGCCATCGTTGGCGGTTCTAAAGTGTCGACTAAGCTGACCGTATTAGAAAGCTTATCTGGTATTGTGGACCAGTTAGTCGTTGGTGGCGGTATCGCCAACACCTTTATCGCTGCGGCGGGCCATAATGTAGGTAAGTCACTGTATGAGGCTGATTTAATCGATGAAGCTAAGCGCTTAGTGGCGAATGCCCAAAGCCGCGGTGGCGACATTCCAGTGCCTACCGATGTGGTTGTTGCGGGTGAGTTTAGCCCAACGGCCGCCGCGACCTTAAAAGCGGTCAATGAAGTGGGCGATAGCGACATGATTTTCGACATCGGCCCCGACAGCGCCGAAGCGTTAGCGAAAATCATCGAGTCTGCTGGCACTATCGTATGGAACGGCCCTGTGGGCGTGTTCGAATTCGACCAATTCGGTGAAGGCACTAAGCGTATCGCACAAGCTATCGCTGATTCTAAAGCCTTCTCTATCGCTGGCGGTGGTGACACCTTAGCGGCGGTCGACAAGTATGATATCGCCGATAAAGTCTCTTACATTTCTACTGGTGGCGGCGCTTTCCTTGAGTTTTTAGAAGGTAAAGAGTTACCGGCTGTAGCTATGCTAAAACAACGCGGTGCCTAACATTAAGTTAGGTATTGCGCCATCGCGGCAGGGCGCTGCGATGGCACTAAAACTTGATAAAAAAATTATAAAAAACCGCTCATTCTCTTAAGACGGCTAAGTTGTTCTTGAGTGATTGAGCATAAAAATCCATCCAAACGATAGCGACCTCGGTGACCTAACGTTGATGTGACAGTCACCCTATTATTGGAGTTAAAAAATGGCGTTAATTTCCCTACGACAACTACTCGATCACGCGGCAGAGCATGGATACGGTGTGCCAGCGTTCAACGTAAACAACCTTGAGCAAATGCGCGCCATCATGCAGGCCGCAGAAGCCACAGACAGCCCAGTTATCGTGCAAGCCTCTGCGGGTGCACGTAAATATGCGCGTCCACAATTCTTAAAATACCTGATGACGGCTGCTCTTGAGCAGTATCCAGATATCCCAGTCTGTATTCACCAAGACCATGGTACCGATCCTGATATCTGTCAGCGTTCTATCCAATTAGGTATGTCATCAGTCATGATGGACGGTTCATTAATGGCCGATGGTAAAACCCCAGCTTCTTACGAGTACAACGTTGATGTGACTCGTAGAACCGTTGCTTTCGCCCACGCTTGTGGTGTGTCTGTAGAGGGTGAAATCGGTTGTTTAGGCAGCTTAGAAACCGGTACTGCTGGTGAAGAAGACGGTGTGGGCGCAGAAGGCGTATTAAGCCACGACCAACTGCTGACCAGCCCAGAAGAAGCGGCACGCTTCGTTGCCGATACCCATGTTGACGCGCTGGCGATTGCAATTGGTACTAGCCACGGTGCATACAAGTTCAGCCGTAAACCAACGGGTGATGTACTGCGTATCGACCGCATCAAAGAAATCCATGCCCGCATTCCTAACACTCACTTAGTCATGCACGGTTCATCTTCAGTGCCACAGGAATGGTTACAGATCATCAACCAATACGGTGGTCAAATTCCTGAAACTTATGGCGTGCCATTAGAAGAAATCGTTGAAGGTATCAAACACGGCGTGCGTAAAGTGAACATCGACACCGATTTGCGCTTAGCGTCTACTGGTGCGGTACGTAAATACTTGGCCGAACACCCAAGCGAGTTCGACCCACGTAAGTTCCTGAAAGCCTCTATGGAAGCGATGGCAGACATCTGTACTGTTCGCTACGAAGCCTTCGGTTGTGCGGGTCAAGCTTCTAAGATTAAGCCTTTGTCTTTACAAGCAATGTACAAAGCTTATCAGTCAGGCGCATTAGATCCTAAGATCAACCTGTAAGCCTTAAAGCACTGTTAAAAGCCCGCTGATTAGCGGGCTTTTTTATGCAAAAAACCGTTGAATTTTCATTTTTTAATCGTAAATGTTAGTATTGCGCAGATTTTTTAGGGGATAAAACGCAACAGGAACGGATAAACATGAAGAAAGTACTGACCGCAGCGCTATTAATGACTGCGCCATTTATGGCTAATGCGGGAGCCGATTTTGTAAAAGGCGACAAGACATTCGCAGGTGAAGCCGAGTTAGGTGCAACCTTAACCACAGGTAACACCGATACCTCATCCTACAAGGGTCGCTTAAGCCTAAAACACGAACTAGGTGACTGGGAAAACCAATATCTTTTAGAAGGTTTGTACAAAGAAGATACAGGTGAAGTGACAGCTAAACGTTATTTAGCGGGCGCTCAAGGCAACTATAAGATGACAGATCGCAGCTATCTGTTTGCCAACGCTAACTATGAAGTCGACCCTTTTACCGGTTATGACTACACAGTTTCAGGCGCGGCGGGTTATGGTCACAGACTCTATGACACCAGCAAGACCTTCTTGGATGTAGAAATCGGTCCCGGTTACATCTATCAGCGCCTCGATTCAGAGCAAGCCCTGCTAGAAGGTACAGATTCGAATGACAGTGTGGTTGCCCACGGCGTGATCAACTTCGAAACTGAAATCACTGAAACCTCAAAATTCCAGCAACGTTTTGTGGCCGACTACGGCGATAAATTAGATGCGCGTTCAGAAACCTCGCTGACTGCCAATATTATTGGCGCCTTGGCGATGAAGTTTGCGATTATCGTGCGTTACAACAGCGAGCCGCTGGATGATAAAAAGAGCACTGATACCGAAACGAATATGACCTTGCTCTACTCGTTCTAATCAATGTGATTGATATCAATAAAAAAGCACCGAGAGGTGCTTTTTTATTGGCTGTTTTTGGACTAACTTGAAACAAAGTTAGTTAATTCTTTATTAGTTATGTCTGTAGTTATACAAAAATTAATGTTGTAGATGCCCTTGGTTATCGGGAAATGCATAGAAAGTTGCGTTTTGTCAAAATTTACAGAGCCCGAGCTATGGTAATTTTCGAACTAATTTCCCTTGCAGAGATCAACTTTGATGAAATTACAGCGGTGGTTTAAAAACAGTGGAGTGGTGCTCGCTAGCCTATTCTGCGTTGCAATATTGAGCGGATTCTCACCAGCAGTTTGGGCAATGACCGAAGGAACAGAACGGCTCGATTTAACCGCTGCATCAGTGGGGTATATTGCCGTATGCGTCTTCGTGCTCGCCTATATTTTGGTGATGGCCGAAGAGGCGCTGCACCTGCGTAAATCCAAACCCGTATTGGTCGCAGCCGGCATTATTTGGGGCATGATAGGTTTTGTGTATGTGCAAAATGGCATGTCGGAGGTTTCCGAGGCAGCCTTTAAGCACAATCTACTGGAATACGCCGAGTTATTACTCTTCCTATTAGTGGCGATGACTTATATCAACGCCATGGAGGAACGTAACTTATTCGATGCGATCCGCGGTTGGCTAGTCGGACGGGGATTTAGTCTGCGAACCGTGTTCTGGCTGACGGGGTTTATGGCGTTCTTTATCTCGCCAGTGGCCGATAACTTAACCACTGCATTATTGATGTGTGCCGTGGTGATGAAGGTCGGCGCGGGGCAGCGCAAATTTATTACGCTGGCGTGTATCAACATTGTGGTTGCGGCGAATGCGGGCGGTGCCTTTAGTCCCTTTGGTGATATCACCACCCTGATGGTGTGGCAAAAGGGCTTAGTGCACTTTGCTGACTTCTTCCATCTGTTTATTCCCGCCTTGGTCAACTTTGCCTTGCCTGCGGCGATTATGAGCGTGTTTATTCCACGTTATGTGCCAGAGCCAGAAAAAGAGCAGGTGTACACTAAACCCGGTGCTAAACGTATCGTGGCGTTATTCCTGCTGACCATTGCGACGGCAGTGTGTGCTCATTCCTTCTTCGGCATGCCACCTGTGCTTGGGATGATGACGGGTCTAGGCTTCCTGCAGTTCTTTGGTTATTACCTGCGTAAGACCTTCGATAAATCCGTTGCCCGTGAGCGTGCAAAGGCGGAATTACGTCAGGATAAACAACGACTACAACAACTTGGCAGCGTGGTGCCCTTCGATGTGTTTAGCCGGATCTCCCGCGCCGAATGGGATACCTTACTGTTCTTCTACGGTGTGGTGTTATGTGTGGGCGGCCTTGGCTTTATGGGGTATTTGAGCTTAGTGTCTGAGGCACTGTATTCCCATTGGGATGCAACCTATGCCAACGTGGCTATCGGTCTGTTGTCTTCCATTGTCGATAACATTCCAGTGATGTTCGCCGTGTTGACGATGAACCCAGAGATGGCACTCGGTCAATGGTTACTGGTGACCTTAACCGCGGGCGTTGGGGGCAGTTTGTTATCCATCGGCAGTGCGGCGGGGGTTGCCTTGATGGGACAGGCGAGGGGGATTTACACCTTCGGCGCCCATTTACGTTGGACACCTGTGATCGCGCTTGGCTATATTGCTAGCATTTTGGTACATATGTGGCTCAATGCAGCAATGTTCTAAAAACAAATGAAACACAATGTATCGTCGTTTGTTTTTAGCATTAAATGTTTTATTGATGTGTTTCACAGATTATTCATCTGACCATGTTAGGTGGCATTAAGATCACTGCGTTGTTTTAGCTCGAATTGTATACTCGGCCTCAAGTAAGATGATGAAAGAGGCCGAGATGCAAATAGGCGCTTGTTGGTTTAATGCACAGGAACAAGTGCTGGTTGATTCGGCTTCAGGACGCAGCTGGTTATTGAGTGCGGATGAATTTCAAATACTTTCTCTGCTGAGTGCACAGCGCGGCAAAGTCGTTTCGCGCTTGGAGTTACAGCAGGCGATTCGGCCGCAACTCAAATTATCTATGCGTGCCGATGACTTGCTCAATAGCACCATTCGTCGCTTAAGGTTATTTCTCGGTGACGATGCGGCGCATCTATTAGTTAATGTTGCTAATCAAGGTTTTATCCTTTACGCCACCCCTAGAAAACAATCCCGTACCGAGCTTAATTCGCCGCTTCTTAAACTAGGTATGCCGCAGTTTATGTTGCTGATGCTCTTGACCTTGGCAACCCTGTTTTGGGTTGGTTCTCGGATCTCCCACCCTACGAGCATCGCGCCCAATTATGCGACGCAATTGCCTATGCATAATGGTGATTTGTCAGAGATCCAATTCTATACGGGGCAGCCGACGGATCATTCGATGAAGCCATTAGTCGACCACTTTCTGGCACAGGTTTCGGCTTGTGCCGTTTTCCCTTGGCAATCCATCGCCGCCACAATCTCAACGGACCAAAAGTTTGTGAGTCTAGTGCTAAAAAATGAAGATGCCGATGGGCTGAGATTCGAGACCATCAAGATGATGTCCGAAGATTTTAATGCCGATGTGATTGATGAGTTATGGCTAAAAATGGTGGGGATTTGTGCTTAAATTTTCTGATTTAACGGCGAAAACCCATAGGTTTCGTTTATGGCATGTAGTTGGAATAATTGTCGTTTTATCCAGTATCGTGCTGGGCACTTACGCCATGAGCTTTAACAGTAAGCAACTCAATTTGAGTTGCCAAGCTAAGCTGTACCAATCGCCTTTTATGGCCGAATCTCTGCCTGCCTTTAGCCAAAGCTTAGCCCTCGATGTGGCGATAGAGGCTAATCACGCTAAGTTAAGTTATCGCTATGCACAGGATGGGCAAGACTTGGCTGCGCTGATTTACCGCGGCAAAGTCAGTGCCTTAGAGCCTGGCACTATGACTTATAAGCTGAATTTAGACCAAGCCAATTTAAAAATGGATCTACTGCAAACCGAAGTGCCCGATTTAATGCGTGCCGAGGTGCGAAAATCCCGTCAAGCCTTATTCGAGCAGGGCAGAATGAGTTTCGATATGCAGATTGTGGATATGGATACCTTAAATGATTTCGTGTTGATTAAGTTCTATCCCAGCGGGCATTTGTGGGCTTGTAGGAGTCATTAATGTCAGCAATAAAAAGGCATCCCATTGGATGCCTTTTTTGGGGGCGATGAAGGGGGTTTACTGTGTCGCTACTGAGGTGTCGCTTGAACTAATGTCAGTTCATTATTGGCCTTAGCACCATAGATCTGAATCGCGACCTTGATTTGGGACACGGCGCCGCTGGGGTCCTGTTGTTGCCAATCGAGACCCGCGATTTCGAACTGATATTGGCCATTCTTGACTTCGGTCAGTTGACCCGTACATTCTCCTTGGCTCTGGCAGCGATAACTTTGGGTCACATGCCAGCGTTTCCAAGCCTTAGGATTGGACGAGGCTTTATCCTTATTAGGGAAACCAAAGTAATAAATGTCATAGCTCTTGGCGGCGGTAATGGCCGCTTGGTTAGCATCGGTTAATGAGAACACTAAGCTGCCGGTGTTGGAGTCAAACTGTTCTACCGCCAGATTAATCTGAGTGGCCTCATCAATACTCACTGTGGTTTCGACCGGCGGCGGTGGCGGCGGAGGCGTGACCTCCTCGGATTTATCATCGTCACTACCACAGCCGACAAGGGCGAGTGTACCTAGGGTTAATGCGAGTAATGGGTATTTCATCACTGCCTCCTTAATTGAAGTGGCCAGTGTGGCACGTGGTGCATTCCATATCGGTTTTAACACTTGCCGCCGAACCTAAGGTGCTGGTGCTGCCGTGGCACACTTGGCAATCCTGCGCTTCCAGTGAGGGTTTACTGCCGGGGAGGGCGCCAATATTCTCGCCCTGATAGGCACGGTTTAGCAGTTCCACCAAGTAATAGGCCATAGAGGCCGATAGGCGATAGCAGCGCTCACCCTTCTTGGCGAAGGGCAGGCCAGAAGCCCGTGACCAGTTACTGATGGAGGAGTGGCACAGCACACTCATGGCTTTCGATGAACTGCCAACAAGGGCGGTTTTTTCCGCTGTTGAGCCGATACCTGCAACGAACTCAGGGGTCGATAGTGGCAAGGTGGTGTTTTCATAGTAGCGGAAGGTATTGGCGATAACCGCGCTATTCTGGCCGTTAATATCATCTAAGATGTTGACTAACATACCAATAGCGTTGAGGTTACCGCAAAGTGTGCCTTGGCCCGTGACGCCAGCAAAACCATAACCCGCGAGGGCGGTGGGAATGGTTTTAAATTTGTCGGCATCGGCACTATTAGATTGCGCTAGCATAGTGATAACCGAGTGAAACACTTGGTGCATACAGCCGCCACCTGTCTCGTAGGCAAGTTTTGCGGTTGCCATGGCATCGAGTGGCACATATTTGAGTTTTTCCCCGAGGGCTAATTGATATTGACCGTCGGCATTGGTCGCCGCAAATGCTGACGTACCCATTAAAGTTGCGCCCGCAGCCGCCGTGCTGATACCGATAATGCGAGTTAATGCTTGGCGTCGATTAATGCTCATCATGAATATCCTCTTTTATTAATTGCTTTTATTTATCAATCAGTAACCATTGGTTGATGGCATCATTCTAGAAACTACATCAATAAATAGTGTGATTTGCGGCCGGGGATATTTCGCTTTCTCAAATGGTTGGCGGTGGGCAAAGAACAATCGTTTTAGTCGATGCTTGCTAGGTGGTTTTGTGGTTCTGCTCGATTTCAATTTGCGGTAACGCACATTATTTGTGGCATTTATGTAAATTTACGCGGATTTATCACTAAGCTAGGGTGCTGCAAATGGTATTTATCGCTGTGAGCTGAAGCAGATTTTTGTTCTATGCTCATTTGCCTGCGGGGAAGCTCACGAAAATTAATTATTTAGCCCCTTGGGTTAACGGGATCACAGTAATCATTAGCAGGCTTGCATAGACTTAATTCGATGATTTTATAGGTTGGAGTTTGAATTATGCAGGTGGGGGGCTGTTGGTTTGACCGTGAGCGTGGCTTACTCGTCGAACAGGCTCGTGATGAATCTTGGCACCTTCCCCGTGCCGAGTTGCAAGTGTTGAGCCTGTTGGTTGAACATCAAGGCAAACTGGTCTCCAAGCATGAGCTGAAGACTGGCGATGGGGCGCATCCTCCTTTGACTGACACTTCGTTAGCGCGGGCGGTCTTTATGATCCGCTCCTTCCTCGGGCCCCAATATGAGGGGCTGATTGAAACCGTCAAGGGTCAAGGCTATCTGCTGCACTGTACCCAAGGGCAAAAGCTAAAAAGCTTGCGTTATCCTAGGCTGCAATCCTTACCTTGGTGGAGTGTGTTGCTGGTTTTTGGATTTATGCTCGCGATTTCAGGCTTTTATCTTAGCCGCATCGACCACAGCGTGCCGACGCAGCCTTTGCTCTCTACCGATTTGCCCTTAGCCTCGGGTCAACATATTCGGCTGCATTTGTATGCCAACTCGAAAACCAACAATACCCTATTGTTTGAGTTAGGCGATCGCTTAGGCCAAGGGTTGAGTCGCTGCGGCCATAGTGATTGGTCCGAAGTGTATTCCTCTCTCTCCCACGATAAACAGGTGCTCAACATTACTATGCGGGGTTATAAACTCGGACAATCGGTGATCCGCAACTTGAAGATCAGCGACTTCAGACGACCGAAGGAATTTATCGATGTGAACTGGCTACAGGAGGTTGGGATCTGTGGCTAAGTGGCTTAAGTGGACGATAAATCTGACTATACTCTCGGCGCTAATTGTCGCTTGCGGGGTGATTTACCTGCAATCTGTCTCCAATAAGGCGGTGATCTTAAATTGCAGCTCCGAACTCTTCGACCGCCATACGCAGCAAGTGGATGAGGGGAAATTCTACTTATTGGTCGA
Organism: Shewanella sp. GD04112; assembly: GCF_029835735.1. NCBI lineage: Bacteria > Pseudomonadati > Pseudomonadota > Gammaproteobacteria > Alteromonadales > Shewanellaceae > Shewanella > Shewanella sp. GD04112. The sequence goes on along the minus strand of NZ_JAOEAL010000001.1, from coordinate 3,940,627 downwards.
TGTCTTAATCTCGGCGGGCAATGCGCAGATTAATTACCGTTACTTTAACCTCGATGGTTCAAGCGCGGGTGCGATTCTGATGCAGGGCGAGGTCAAGAGCATGGAGCTGAACCGCATGACCTACAATGTTTCAGTTAAAACCAAGACGGAATCCGAAGATATAGATAAAAAGTCTTGGCCCGAACATATGAAATACCTTTCCTACATCAGCAGCTTGCACTTTAGTGAATCTGGCAGACACAATCTCAGCATAGAGGTGCTCGATAGCGACACGAATCAAGACTATGCCGTTGTCTTATTCCAACCGAGTAACACGGTTTGTGGCTGTCGAATCGTCAATAGCCGAATTTAATCAGTGAATTTGCTGCGCTTTCGGTTTAGATTATATTTTCCATGGTGTTAATGCCGACTCTTCCATCTCAATCATAAGGTTGTTGTGTTTAAGATACGTGTCAAACAAGAAGAATCCCTGTCGATTAAGTTCAGCCATCAGATGGAAAAGGGCGATAATCGTCAGCTCGATCTCTATTTCTTTTTACCAAAGGAAATGGGCATAGGCGCGCACACCTTAAACGAAGAAGAGTATTATCACAGCGCGATTGTCGGACGCCGTTCCTACTACTCCGAAGGGCTGCACTTGCCTCTGGTGCAAGGGCGTTTCGCTAGTATGAACCGCCGCACCGTAGAAGAATTCCGACTGTACTTAAACCTGTTTGCCTACCAGTTTGCCGTCGCGGTTGAAAACGATGTCAAAGAACTCAATCGCATCGCCGATGTGGAGCACTTCTATCTGGCGCTCGATGAGCTGTGCGAGCAAGTGACGCAGCTGCTGAAAAAGTTTCGCCGTAATGAGCCGGGCGATCCTAAATGGAAATCCTATTTCGAGAACGCCGATAACTATCTTTCCTGGTTCTGCGAGCAGCAACTGCTAAAAGTGCTCGCCCATGCTACCCGCACCAGCGATTTTGCCGACATTCAAGAACGAGTCTTGACCCTGTGCCGCACCGAATGCGCTTATCGCGATGCCAACAACTATAACTCGGCACAGACCAAGCAAGACCCCAACCGAATTTCGAATAAGATGCTGTTATTGCAGCGCTTAATTCAGCAAGGTGTGGTACTCAAAGAAGAGTTAAAACCCTTAGGCATAGGCCTTAAAAAGTTTACGACTGGGCTGGCGACCGCATTGGTGATGTTGGTGGTATCGGCGCTGATCATAGAAGCGCAGGGCGTCTTTAGCGGCTTTACCATAGCATTGGTGCTGACGCTGGCAGTGATTTACGGTTTTCGTGAAATCTTTAAGGACGATGTGCGTAATGCCCTTTGGCGCTTTATTCAGCGTGGTCGGCCGCGTTGGAGCCGTATCTTAAGGGATACAACCAGTCAGTCGGTGATCGCTAAGCAATTAGTCTGGCTCGAATTTATGCGACAGCAGGATTTGCCAGAGAAGGTTAACGAAATCCTAAAACAACGGCACAGCCAGAATAAGGTCGATGCCGAAGTCCTGCATTATAAGATTGCCACTCGGGTAAATCATGGCGAGTTTCAGGCGGGCTACTCGACCATACAAGAGCAAGTGAACTTCAGTTTTGTGCCCTTTGCCCGCTACTTAGAGCGGGGCAAGGCCAAGATTTATAAGGAACTTGAGGGCAAGATCAGCCATGAGTCGGTCGAGCGTCGCTACCAAGTGAATCTGATTTTAGTGCTGCGGGACGGCCGCGAAGAGCCTGAATACGCGCGCTACAAAATCACCATGAACCGCTCGGCTATTATCGAGATCACCCAAAGTAAGTTACCCGATTCTTTTAATCCGCCCGCTAAGGCTGACGAGTAAAGGCTTGGCCGATATTCTGATCGTTATTCTGCTTCGCCCGTTTGAGCGCCACCTCGGCATTGCTGAGGTATTGCTCTAGGCTTTGTCCTTCCTGATAGCTGGCAATCCCAATGCTAATCCCTTCACCTAAGCCATTGCTGTTGAGCTTTTCTATGGTATTTAGGGCGAAGTGATGCGCCGCCGTGGCATCGGTATCTGGCAGTAACAACAACAGTTTACCGAGTTGCCAGTGAAGGATTTGGTAATGGGTAGGGATCTCGAGCAAGAGCTGCACTTCCACTTCCTGCTGACGCGTCTCGAGTTGGTCGATATCACTCATATGGCTGAGTAAACCCTCGGGGTTGATATCCATCACTAGCAGGCTTGAGTGGTTGCGGCTTTGGGGGGAAAGCGATGCAAAATAGCGTTCTAAATCGGTGAGATGCTGCAAAATGGTGCTGCGGTGCGGCACAAAGCTGCGCGGCTCGGCGCCCCTTAGGCTATCGGCGGCTTGCTCTAAGGTACAGATGATGTAATCAATCTCACCGTCGGCGGCCACATGACCCTTTAAGGTGGCCTGTAAACAATTGGAATGGCGCAGATTGGGTGAGCAGAGGATTTGCCCTTGCCATTGGCCTTGCATGCTGATCTGAGCGGTGATCCGCTGCCACTGGTTACCCAGATCGTTGGCGAGCAGTGAGGCTAAATCATGATTCAAATCGCCATTAAGCTGCATCAGTTGATCGAATACTGGATTGATTTTTATCAGCTTACCATTGGCGTCCGTCAGCGCTGTGGCCACAGTCGTATCGCAGAGTAAGTCGCTTAAGAAGGCTTGATTCTGGCAATCGATCATGGCGCTAATATCTTCAAGGGAGACTAACAGATGCGGTAAGCCGCGCCCCAATCTCGGCGCTTGGCGTACGCACACGCTAAGTCTTGAGCCCTTATCATTGTCTAGCGACAGCTTGCCTTGCCACTCACCTTGTCTATGCACTTGGTCGAGCATTTGCGCGTGGGTCAGGTCGTCGAGATTCAGCGCGCGCTGCAGGCTGCGGTCAGTGAGCTCATCCTGCGGCACTTGAGTCGCCTCGGCCGCCTTAGGGTTAGCACTGATAATTCGTGCCTGCTCATTGGCGAGGATAAAGCCGATATCATTGTTAAATAATGCATTAGCCACATCGATACTGTATTGGCGCGAGCGATACTGCAGGCGGTACATATGGCTGAGTAAGATCACCCAAGCGGCCAGTAAGGTCAGGATTAGCGCGGCGACGATGACGATGTTCTGCCATTGGGAAAACTTAGAGGCGATATCATCGTTACGAATATAAGAGAGTAAAAAGTACTCGCGGCGCAGTTCTGGCTGGTTAGTTAACTCGACTTTGAGGTACACGAAGGTGGCATCTTCGCCATGGAACTGGCCAAAGTTGCTCATCGACATTTCCCGCCACAGCGCCGGATAACTCTGGCGTAAACTGGCCCCTAAGGTATCGGGAATATGGGTTAAGGGCGCGAGTTCACTTACACCGGCATAGAGCAACCCTTGGGTATCTAACACTAGCATCGGTGATTTATTGCTTGAAAATGCAGGCTTTATCGCTTCTAGCATCTGCACAATCGAGTTGTAGGTAATCAAATAACCCATGGAGCTTTGATCGGGTTTCTCAAGCCAAGTCATTTGATACATATAGGGTTCGAGCATGCCATTGAGGGGCACAAACTCTAAGGGTGAGGTAAAGACTTCTTTGCCACCTAAGTTGCGGCTTGAGCCTAACAGGGCGGCAGGTAGCGCGTCCTGACTGAAGTTTGAAGGTGTCGCAAACTTATAATTACCTTGGGGATCGAACAGGGCAATCCCGAGGAGTTCGGGAATATGCTGTACTAGCTCCTGCCAACTTGCCTGTAATTTCTGTTGAGACGAGGCCGTTGGATTTTTGAGGTACTGCTTGAGTAATTCGTCTTTGGCAAATAGCTGAGTGCGAAATTGCTGGAAGGCGACCTTATCTGTGATCAGCGTGCCTATGGTTTGTAGTTCGCTATATCTTTGGGTTGCCCATTCTTCCTGTAACCGACGTTCACCTAAGGTAATGATTAAGTTGGTTAAAATAATCATACCTATCACCAGCATTGATAACTGGCTCGCGACAGCCAACAGGCGTTGGTGAGACCAATGCAGCCCTTGGGTCAATGAAAGTAATGGCGCGAGTGGGTGTAGGTTAGGGTTCTTTTTCAGCATGGGCCGATTTAGGGTTGATTAACTGTTAATTAGGCTATGTTAACACGAATGAAATGTTACGACAGTGGCAAGTTGCTCGGCGACTCTGTTATCCCGAGCAATGCATCAACCCCAAGGCGACTGAGCGAAAAAGTTAGCCGAGTGCGCCTAACACTCTGTGCTTAAACTCGCAGCCCGAGGCGAGCACTTGTTCGCGGCAAAGATCGATGTCGACCCCTTCTAATCCCTCAATCGCCGAGACTTGTACCCGCTCGATATAATGGGGTGCGAGGGCGATAAAGGCATTCACGGCGGCGTAGGAACCTGCCAGTTTTGGGCGGCAATGTTGGTTATAGGCGGCTTCATTGTCGGCGTTGAGGGAAATGGATAATCCATCCACGCACTCCGCTAACTCGGGCAGAATGTTGCGTCTGTGAACTAGGTTGCCTAAGCCATCGGTATTGACCCGCACGCGGCCGCCACGGCGTTTGATTTCTTTAGCAACGGCCAGCAGGGTCGGCAGATTCATCGTTGGTTCACCGTACCCGCAGAACACGTATTCCTCAAAGTCTTCCACCTCGCCTAACAGCGGGATAATTTCCTCCGGCTTGGGCTGGTGGGTCAATGCCAATTGATACTCGTGAATTTGTTTACTGCCATTGTGTTTAGGACAGAAGGCACACCGCAGGGTGCAGCGACCCGTGATATTCAGATAACGACTCCTGCGAATATCATAGACTAAGGTTTCACTGGCGCAGGTTTCATTTGTGCACACTTCCGCCGTGGTGTTGCCATTGGCTAAGGTTTCAGTGGCTTTAATGGGGGCGGGATGGATTGGGGCAGAATGTGAGTTTGGCATCCGATCTGTTTTCATACTATCGACTTTATTGGCATCTTGGCGGTCACTTAGGTTGAGTGTAACGAATGCGATCCTTGATAACTGCCACCTAGATCGCACAACGCGCTTTACTCGTTAGGGGAAACCAGAGATAAAAAAGAGAGCCTAGGCTCTCTTTTTATGGGTGACTATGATGACGGAACGACCACTAATCCTGTTTATAGTCAGGTTCATTAAAGGCGTCTAAGGACACCTTGTGGGTCTCATTGGTATGTAAATGTCTCTCCTGCGATGTTTTTGGACGCCACCACCAATGGTAGAAGCGGCTTCCAACGCGTTTCGCATCATCGAGAATGATGTACAGTAAAGGCACCAAAATTAAGGTCACCACAGTCGAGAACAGGATACCGAAGGCAAGGGAAGTCGCCATAGGGATCACAATCTGCGCCTGTAGGCTGCGCTCAAGAATAATAGGCACAAGACCGACGAAGGTGGTCAATGAGGTCAAGATAATCGCCCTGAAGCGATAACATCCTGAATCTACCGCCGCTTGTCTGACCGATTGCCCTTGTTCCCGCGCACGGTTTACAAAGTCCACCAAGATCAAGGAGTCGTTTACCACTACCCCGGCGAGCGCGACGATACCACAGAGACTCAAGACGCTCATGGCAAGACCTTGGATCAAATGCCCAAACAACGCGCCGATAATCCCGAAGGGGATCACTGACATAATGATCAGTGGCTGGCTGTATGACTTAAGCGGCACCGCCATTAAGGCATAAATGGTAAACAGCGCAAAGAAGAAGCCCTGCATTAGACCGACCATAGCATTCTGTTCATCCAAACTGCCGCCATCGAGGGTGGTTTGGATTTTAGGATACTTGGCCTGTAACTGCGGCAGGAAATCCTTTTGTATTTCAGTAACAACCTTAGAAGGTTCCACCTTGTGTTTGTTGGCATTCGCAATAATGGTAATTGCCCGCTTGCCATCGACACGGGTGATTGAGGCGTAGGATTCGCCTTTTTCAACCTCGGCAACGGTAGAGAAAGGTACCGACTTGCCCTGCGGCGTGCGGATCAACATATTCTCGAGATAGCCAACGGTACGGCGCTGCTCCAAGGGGTAGCGCACCATGACCTTGATTTCTTCTTTATTACGCAAAATACGTTGTGCTTCATAACCATAGAAGCCATAACGGACTTGGCGAGCTAAATCAGACAAGGTTAAGCCAAGCGCTTCGGCCTCGGGGCGGATCTTTAAGCGGATCTCATGGCTGCCCGAAGAGAAGTTATCGGCAATATCATACACACCTTCGTAGGTGGCGAGCTTTTGCTTAAGCTCGCGGGCGGCTGCTGATAATTCTTCGAGATCGCTCGAGGTCAATCTAAAGGATATGTCACCACCGCCACCGCCGTTCCCGCTGGCGTTGAAGTCGAGCTTCTTCACCGACAGTAATTCTGGCAATTGTTCGCGCCATGCGGCGGCAATAGCCTCGCCATCCACTTCTCGGTCTTCGCCCTTGGTCAGTTCGGCAAAGATAAAGGCGGAGGTGCGCGAGCTCATGTTGATAAAGCTATGCTTCACCACTTCGCTGCCGTTGTCCTTCTCCATTTTAGCGTTCATCTTGTACAGGGCTTCTTCAATATCCTGTACCACCTTGAGGGTGTTCTGCTCTGAGCTGCCTTCATCCATTTCTAGCTGTACTTGGATAAAGTCCGATGGAATGTCGGGGAAGAACACCCAGCGCACTTTGCCGCTGGCGACTAAGGCTATGGATAAAATCAATACTCCGATAAAGGCCGCGACGACGTTGTAGCGATGTTGGATACAGCGCTCGAGGAAGTTGCGGTAACTGTGGTGAATAAAGTGCTGAACACGATTGTTAAATTTGTCCTTGAAGCGACCAAAGAAACCCGTGGGTTCACCTGGTTTTCTGAACTTCATGTGGGCTAAGTGCGCTGGCAGGATAAATTTAGATTCCACCAGTGAAAATGCCAGACACATGATGACCACCATGCCGATGGATTTCCAAATAATCCCCATGGGGCCAGAAACCATCAACATAGGAATAAAGGCGGCGATAGTGGTTAATACCCCGAAGGTGGCGGGCATGGCCACTTTTTGCGCCCCGCGGATCACGTTATCAATCGAGTGTCCGTGCCGCTCGACCTCACTGTAGGCGCTTTCACCTATCACAATCGCATCGTCGACCACTATCCCCAAGACGAGAATAAAGGCGAACAATGTCAGCATGTTGATGGTCATGGAGAAAGGTTCCAACGGCATGATGAGCATAGTGCCGAGGAAACACACGGGTAATCCCATCATCACCCAAAAGGCGAGTTTGAGATCGAGGAACAGAGCTAAGATCACAAACACTAACAGGGCGCCATAAAACATGTTCGACATCATCATGTTCAAACGGCCCTTGAGGTAGTGGGTTAAATCTCCCCAAGTGTCTAATTTTGCATTGGCTGGCAGAGTGGCTCGGCGTTTCTCTACGTAGTCTTTGACCTGTTGAGCGATGTCGAGGGCGTTTTGATCGTTAACGCTGGTCACTTCAATAATGGCCGCTGGCTTGCCGTTGAAGCGGGTGTACTCTAAACGTTCTTCAAAATCGTCCTTAATGGTTGCCACCTGAGGCAACATCACTCGGCTACCATCGGCGCGGGTAGTGACGACGATATTGGCAAAATCATCGCCAGTATAGGCTTGGCCTTTCGTTCGTAGCAGAATGTCGCCATCTTCGGCGCGGATCGAACCGCCCGGCAAGTCGATAGAAGAGTTTTGCACCGCCAAGGCGACTTGCGAGAAGGTTAAGCCGTATTCCCGCAGCTTATCTTCTGAGACTTCGATACCGATTTCATAGTCGCGCACACCCGTGACTTTCGCGCGGGTCACGGCGGGAAGTTGGGTCAAATCATCACGTACCGATTTAGCCAACTCCTTCATATCGTGCAGCGACATATCACCGTAGACCGACACCCAAATCACGTTGTTTTCGGGTTCGATTTTATAGATTTGCGGTTTTTCGATGTTCACCGGAAAGGTGGAGATCGCGTCCAATCGTAACTTGGCTTCGTCGAGCACGGTTTGCACGTCGTAGTCATCTTCGACTTCGACCGTGATGGCGCCAACCCCTTCACTGGCAACCGAAGTGACTTTTTTAATCCCGTTGATATCTTGGATGGCTTCTTCAATCTTGATGTTGATGCCTTCTTCGATTTCCTGCGGCGCAGCGCCGGGATAAGCAACGGTAATGCTCAATAAGTTAAGGTTAAAAGAGGGGAATACCTCTTTATTAATCAACACTGTGCTAAATAGACCGCCAATCAGCAGCGCCCACATTAACAGGTTGGCTGCCACGCTGTTGCGGGCAAACCAGGCTAAGATCCCTTTTTGAGTATCCATTAGTTCACTCCAGCGGCCGCAAGACTCGACTCAGGAGCATCTTCCTTAGGTGTGGGGGTCTGCACCGGCTTGGCATCTTCACCTATGATTTTGACCAACTGGCCATTCGCCATATTGCTAAAGTGAGTGATGGCAACGCGCTCACCGGTTTTTAAGCTGTCCTTGATGAACACATTTTCAAGATCGCTACGCACGACATTCACATGGCGCATCTCGACAATATTTTGCTCGTTAATTAAGGCCACATGCTCGTTACGCACCACGTGGCGAGGCAGTTTAACTATGCCATCGACGGTGCGGCCCTTAATCACGGCATTCACAAAGCTGCCGTATTTCAGCGGTAAACTGCCTTGGGTTTTATGCTCACGTAGGTAAGGGTCTTTAATCTCGGCGACGAGGTAAACCATGCGGTTATCGGCATCAATCACGCCTTCGCTACGAATAATATTACCCATCCAAGTGTTTTCCTTACCCGCCAAAGAGGCGCTTAAGGTGACTTGGGTATCGGGGTGATCGACGGATTCCAAATAGGCTAAATCATCGTTAGAGATAGGCAGACGAATTTCGGCAATGCTAGTGTCGTACAGTTCACCCAAATTAGTGCCTAATGTCACGTACTGACCTAAATCGACATTTCTGGCCTTGATAATGCCATCAAAGGGCGCGCGGATAACCGTGCGCTCTAAGTTACGCTGGGCGCGTGCCAGTGCGGCCTGGGCATATTTAACGTTGGCTTGCTCTTTTTTCAGCTGTGGAATACGTAACCCCAGCTCTGGCGGTAAGCCTTTGTCGTAGCCTTTAAATTCGATTTTAGCGACTTCGCCACGGGCGATTTCTTCATTGAGCGCCGCGGTTGCCTGAGCCAAGGTGGCTTCGGCTTGCATTAAATCGGCTTCGTAATCCGAAGGTTCGATTTGGGCTAATTGGTCGCCTTTCTTCACTATGCCACCAGCCACAAATTGCGGCGAAATGCTCAGCATCCGCCCTTGGACTTCGGTCACCAGTTGCGTCTTATATTTAGGGGTAACCACGCCGTAGGAAGGAAGATTAAGCGATACCGTTTGCTGCTCAACCTGAGTGACATCGACGATAGGTACTGGCATTTCTTCAGGTTTTTGTTCGGGGGCTTCCTTAGTTGACATCAGTGCTATCGCACCAACAACAAATAACAGCAGTATAAACAGAGGAGATAATCTCCTGAGTAAAGTTTTCATCATATGATTGTTACATCCGTGCTAAATCGCTTAATGCGCCTAAAGTATCAGAGTCGAGCGGCGCAATAAATTTATTTTTGTAAATAAAATGTGTCTAAAGGTGATGGCGCGTTTTTACGGTACGCCACCTCTTTTTTGGCCGCCGATAAGCATATGGAAGATAAGAGTGTTTGGGTCACTCCGTTTGCATTTGTTATAGCGATTTTTTGCGGCGGGCGAGCATAAAAAAAGCCGCATTATGCGGCTTTGGGGAGGGGTTAAGCTTGCTTCTTGCGGGCAATTTTAGTGGCCTTTTTCGCTGCCTCTTTCTTGCTGGTTCGCTTGGCCGCTTCTTTGGCTTTCACCTTCGCTTTTTTCTTGGTCGGTACACGCGCTTCTTTGTGCTTAGGACGCAGTTCCTCAATAATACGGCGCTTAAGCGGCTGCTCGATATAACGCTCAATCTTACCGACAATGCGCATATCGTGAGCTTCGGCTAATGAAATCGCCGTTCCTTTCGCGCCCGCGCGGCCAGTACGGCCAATGCGGTGGATGTAACTATCGGCAGAACGTGGCATGTCAAAGTTAATCACATGGGTGATATCGTCGATATCGATACCACGAGCGGCTACATCGGTTGCCAGTAACACATTCACTTCGCCTTTGGTAAAGCGGCTTAAGGCTTGGAAGCGTTTCTTCTGTTCCATATCGCCACGCATAAAGGCGCAGGGAATACCGGCTTTCAGCAACTGACCTTCGAGGCTAGAAACCACATCGCGAGTCTTTACGAATACGATGGCGCGTTTAACTTCTTCCTGTTTGAGCAGATGGCACAGCAGGGCAATCTTATGTTCTTTATCATCGGCAAGGTGGATCCATTGGTGGATCTTGGCCTTTTCTTTGCGCGGAGCGTCGACATCGATTTCGATAGGATCGTTAAGCACTTCGCGGGCAAAACGGATAACGCCGCTGCCTTCGAGGGTGGCCGAAAACAGCATATTTTGCTTACGACCTTGGGCTTCCATGGCAATGGCCTTCACCACGGCGGAGAAACCCATATCGAGCATGCGGTCGGCTTCGTCGATGATCAATATGTCGACCGATTCTGCGCTGAATTTGCCTCTATCTAAATATTCCATCAGACGACCAGGAGTCGCGACCAGAATATCGATATTGTCTTTTAGTGCTTCTTCCTGCGGACCATAGGGCACACCACCAGTGATGATGGCGATATTCAGCCCTTGGCCTGTGGCTAAGTGGCAGGCATAACGGTGAATTTGGCTGGCTAACTCACGGGTTGGCGTCAGGATCAAAATTCGCGCATGGCCAGAATAGCGACGGGGAAAGTCGATTAAGTGTTGTAACGCAGGCAATAAGAAACTGGCGGTTTTACCTGTACCCGTCGGGGCGCGCGCCAAAATATCCCGCTGCTCGAGGGCATGTGGCAGGGTTTCTTGCTGGATGGTGGTGGGCGACAGGTGCCCCATGGCTTTAAGTGACTCTAATAAGCTAGGGTCAAGCTGAAAATCTTCAAATTGCATGCGCGGCGTCTCGACGAATAATAGCCAAGCATTATAAAGGTTATAACCGTTAACTTAAATAATTTAATCGGGAGAGGGTTTACTTTTCCGTGCTTTGGCCGATGCAGTGCGGGTCTACTCACTTCAAGGCTAGTTGGTGGCGGCTGTTGGGAGTGGATTTTACCGTACTCTATTGCATTTGAAGGCAGACATTTTGCAAAAGATGTATAAGATAAAGAGAACATTGTAAAAAATTGGCTGTTGTTGAGAGAGTTCGAAGGATTGATGGGATGTTAGCTGGAGTCTTAACAATAAATTGTGCCTATGGTTGATGAGTGCATCCCATAGTACCCAAGCGTTAGCCCTGCTTGGATTGGCGTATTCGAATGTTGGTTACGATTAGGTTTTACGTTTCTAAAACATGGGCTTGGAACATATGGCTTTTGATTGGTTATCGCAGTTTTTTATTTCTTCCCAAGACAGCCTATTGCTGAATGTCTATTACAATCCCCTGCTGGTCACTATTTCCATTCTGATTGCGATTTTTGCCGCTTTTATGGCCTTTCAGGTCACCTCCCAAGCGGTGCAGAGTCAATCGAGAGCGCGGCAACAGATCATGTTACTGACGGGGTGCGTCGTCCTCGGCGGTGGCGTCTGGTCGATGCATTTTATCGGAATGTTGGCCTTCGATTTATGTTCGCCCGTGACCTATAACTTTGGGCTCACGGTACTATCCCTTTTGCCTAGTATTGGTGCCTCATGGGTGGCGCTGAATTTGCTCTCTAAGCCGAGTTTTCAACTTTCCCAAGTGCTGATTAGCGGCATCTTAGTGGGCGCTGGGATTGGCACTATGCACTATGTGGGGATGGCGGCCATGGAGATGGCACCATTACTGCGTTATGACCCATGGATTTTTGCGCTGTCTATCGTAGTCGCCGTGCTACTCGCCATTATTGCGCTGTGGGTGCGCACTGGGCTGAATCAGCTTATTTCCTCCAACATGAATAGCATTAGCTGTAATTTTATCGCCAGTATCGTGATGGGACTGGCGATTTCGGGCATGCATTACACTGGCATGGCGGCGGCGCGATTCGTTAAACCAGAAGGTTTGGAGCTGAGCGAGCAGACCTCGGAAATCTCATTTTATCTGGCGCTCGGCGTCTCGGTGATCACCACTGCAATTATCTGCTTAGTGCTGATTGTGAATGTGATCTTTAAGTATAAAGACCTGTCTTTACTCGCAAAATCCAATGAAGACCGCATGCGCGCCATGATGAATACCGCCGTCGATGGCATTATCACAATCGATGGCCAAGGTATCATAGTGAATGTGAACAAGGCGGTGACCACTATTTTAGGTTGGTTGCCTGCTGAACTGCTTGGGGCGAATGTGAAAAAAATCGTCCCAGAGGCGATTCGGTCGCACCACGATGGCTATTTAGCTAGGTATGCACAGACCCGTGAAGCGCAGATTATTGGCACGGGGCGAGAGGTCGAAGCGCAACATAAGGCGGGTCATTTAGTGCCAGTGCGCCTGAGTATCGGCCATGTGATGCAGGGCAAAGCCCATTACTTTGTCGGTTTCATCTCCGATCTCAGCCAACGCAATGAGATGGAGCAAGAGCTTAAAAACAATGAGGCCAAGTTTCGCTCGCTGATCACCAACATTCCAGGCATTGCCTATCGCTGTAAAAGCACCGAGGGCTGGCCTATGGTATTTATCAGCGACGCGGTGCAGAACATCACTGGCTATCCTGCCGAAGACTTCGAACTTCCCCATCCGAAACGTTTCTTCTCGGATCTCTATCATCCGGACGATATTGATACCATTTACGCCCAAGCGCAGCCGCCGACCTTTTCGATGGAATATCGCATTATCCGCGCAGATGGCGGGGTACGTTGGCTGTTTGAACACGGCAATTACATCCTCGATGAAACCAGCAAAGAGGTGTGGATTGACGGCTTCCTGATGGATATCACTGAGCGTAAGGAGATGGAACAGGACTTAGTGACGGCAAAGAATAATGCCGAGCAGGCGGCAGCGGCGCGTGCGGCCTTCTTGGCCAATATGAGCCATGAGATCCGCACGCCAATGAATGCCATCATCGGCTTTAGCGACATTTTGTTGGAGTCTGTATTAGATGTTGAGCAGCAAAAACAGCTCTCTACCATCAATCGCTCCGCTAAATCTTTGCTGCACCTACTCAACGATGTGCTCGATAGCGCCAAGCTCGACAAGGGTAAACTGGAATTAGAAAACCGAGTGTTTTGCTTAACAGATGAAATCGATACCGTGATTTCAACTCTGTGGTTGCAGGCGAAGAAGCAGCGTTTATCCCTCGAGGTCGATGTTGCGCCGACGATGGCGGCAAACTTTATCGGCTCTCCGGAGCGTATCCGCCAAGTGCTGATCAATTTGATTGGCAATGCGGTTAAATTTACCTGCGAGGGGACGGTGACGGTCAGAGTCTTTGCGCAAGGCACGACCCAAGACACAACTCAAGTCACCTTCGAGATTATCGATACTGGAATTGGTATGTCGCCTGAGCAGCTTAATCGGGTATTTGAAGCGTTTGCCCAAGCCGATGCCTCCATGAGCCGCAAATACGGAGGCACTGGGCTTGGGACGACCATCAGTAAGCAGTTGGTCGAACTGATGGGCGGAGAGCTCACCGCCGAAAGTACTTTGGGCCAAGGCAGTACATTCCGCTTTACTATTCCCTTACAACCTAGCTCTGAGCCACTATCGAACCAGCGCACCGACAATGGAACATTACCGCCCCTGACGCTACTCGTTGTCGATGATATTCAGCAGAATATCGATCTCCTGTCCGTATGGTTAACCCGTCAAGGGCATAAAGTGATCACCGCCCGCGATGGTGAACAGGCGCTGCTGCGGATGCAAAAAGCCGACATCGATATCACGCTGATGGATCTGCAAATGCCAGTCATGGATGGTTTGACGGCGGCGAAGATGCGCCGTGAGCAAGAAGTCGCATCTCAATTACCCCGTATGCCAATTATTGCCTTAACCGCGAGCGTGTTAGAGCAAGATAAGAGCGCCGCCGAGCAAGCCGGTATGGATGGCTTTGCCAATAAGCCCATCGATTTTGTGCTGCTGACGCGGGAAATTGCCAGAGTGTTGCAGCTTAATCTGCCTCAGGCCGAGTTTGTCTCTTCGCAGCCTGCTAGCACGCAATTAGTCGATGAAGCCAAGGGGGTGAAATTGTGGGGCTCTAAACCGCAATTTATCAAAGAGTTGATGAAGTTTATTGCCCAATGGCCAGAGAAAAATCAAGCGCTACAACAGGCGATAAATACCCAAGATACTGTGACCATTAAGCTCTTAAGCCATAGTTTGAAAGGCGTCAGTGGGAATTTGGGTCTATTGCAGTGGATGGCGCACTTTGGCCAGTTAGAGCAGTTGGCGCAAGCTGAGTCGCTCTCGCGTGAAGCCATGGAGGCCATTGTTGCTAAGGTAAGCGACTCCCTCGTCGAGATTGGGGATTATATCGAGGGCACCACAATGCCAACGGCCAGCGCCTCCGCCGTCCATGTGGGGACAAGCGATCCAGCAGAATTATTAGCGCATATTGATGCCTTGCTGGCATCGATTGCGCACCATAGTTTTGAAGAGTCTGATCTTGAGGCGTTTACCGCTCGTATTGATGAACATCTGCGCCTTCATGTGGCCATGATTACCGAAGCCTTAGACAACTTTGATTTTGATATTGCCCATAACGAATTGACCGAGTTACGGCGTACTATCACCGCGAATAAGGAGTAGCAATGCAGTCTACATCTGAACATAAGAAAACCTTATTGTTGGTGGATGATGAGCCCGTTAACTTACGGGTGCTCAAGCAAGTTTTACATCAGGATTACCATCTTATCTTTGCCAAAAGTGGCGAAGAGGCCCTGCGCCTCGCGCAAACTGAGCTGCCATCGCTGATCCTACTGGATATTATGATGCCCAATATGACGGGGCTAGAAGTCTGTCAGTTGCTGAAAAATATCCCAGAGACCAAGTCGATCCCTGTGATTTTTGTCACCGCTTTGAATGATGAGCACGATGAAGCGGCGGGCTTTGCCGTGGGCGGGGTGGATTATATTGTGAAGCCGATTTCGGCCACCGTAGTCAAAGCGCGGGTGAAAACCCATTTATCCTTAGTGCAGGCCGATGAATTGCGCCGCACTCGCTTGCAAGTGATCCAACGTTTAGGTCGCGCCGCCGAATATAAAGATAATGAAACCGGTACCCATGTGCTGCGCATGAGCCATTATTCTAAAATTTTGGCCTTGGCCTACGGCCTGAGTGAGGCGCAGGCGGATGATTTATTACACGCGGCGCCCATGCACGACATAGGTAAAATTGGTATTCCCGATAGCATTATGCTCAAACCGGGTAAGTTGACCGATGAAGAGTTTGCCATTATGAAAACCCATCCCCATATTGGCGCCGAAATTATCGGTGAAGCGGATTCCGAGCTGCTACGGTTAGCTAAATCCGTCGCGCTGACTCATCACGAAAAATGGAACGGCACAGGTTACCCTAATGGATTGAAAGGCGAAGCCATTCCACTAGAGGGACGCATAGTTGCCCTCGCCGATGTGTTTGACGCCCTGACCAGTAAACGCCCCTATAAAGAGGCTTGGTCAGTCGAGAAGACCATGGACTATATCCAGGAGCAGAGCGGGGTGCATTTCGACCCCGAGTTGGTGCGCTTATTTACCGATAACTTAGATAAAGTGCTAGAGATTAAAAATAAATGGATAGATAGCTGATATTAGATTAGCGACAAAAGATAAGGCTCTTGCTGGGAGCCTTATCACTCGTTTGAATTACAGTTTTAGATAAAAATCTTTGGTCAGGGCAATCATTTGCTCGGTATAGCGGCCATCTTCCCCGCGTAGGGTGAGCTCTGTGTATTGGCAGGGTTCATCGTGACTTTTAGTCTGCGCAGTCTTAGCCAACAGCAGTAATACGCGATTGGCGGCCTTATTCTCCACACTACTAACCCTCACTTCCTGCACAAGATAAAGTTCAGTCTGTTCTAGGCAAGTCTTAAAGCGCGTCATGCTTTGGATGGGCAAAATAAGGCTGGCGTAACCCTCAAGCGATAGGCACTGATTTATCGCCTCGAGTAAGGGCGTAAAGCCTAAGGTGTCAGTGTGGCGCGCCATCGCCCTATGTTGCTCGTTTGCCTTGGGGCCATGTTCAAAGTAGGGCGGGTTACAGATGATATGGTCGAAATGCCCTTGATACTCAGGTTGTTGGCAAACGTGCTGAATATCGCCATGTATAAGCTGGTAGCGCTGCGCCCACGGACTTTGCGTCATATTGTATCTACAGGCCGCTGCGGCTTTTTCTTCTAATTCGACAGCGGTGATCTGCCCTTGGCTACGCTGCGCCGCCATTAAACTTAACAATCCACTTCCCGCACCAATATCGAGAATATGCTTAGCCTGCGACAGGGGAGCCCAGGCGCCTAATATTACGCCGTCGGTGCTGACGGGCATGCCGCAATTAAGGTCGTCAATGTGGAATTGTTTAAAGGTAAATGCCATGGGAATTACATCATTAAGTGAATAATAAAGATATCGCCCATAAGGGCTGGCGTTATTTTAAAGGGCATAACGCATATTCGCTAAGATTTTTGTGCCTGATACAAATAAGTTCATTCTTCCATTTAGATCTAGTTTTTGTGTTTTTTATGCTGTTTTGAGTCGAAGTTCACTAAATTAACGGTTTAATTTATTACCCCGGTAACGCATTGTTAGCAGTTAATTAGCATTGAAGGGCTTTTTTAGGTGAAAACAATCTTGTCTGTTGTATTGGCTTTTAAATTCTGATATTAGTTTCGCCCCCATTTTTAATCAATTTTATGATTAACGGATAGGTGAACGGGTTTTTAGGTGAATAAATCGGCAGTGAAGCCAATTTTTAGTTCATTTTTGTTTATAAACTCAGCAGATATCGCACATATTTACCACGGAATTGTGTAAACATAGATTTGCACTCCGGATGGGCTTTGTTTTAGCTATGGCTAATCGACACATAATCACTTAAGTTTATTAAAAACAATAAGACAAGATGGGGCTTTCCGTGCAAGACAATCAGATGAGTATCGGGGATACATTAGGCTTAGGTTTTATGACCTTCGCGTTTTTTTTGGGGGCGGGTAACTTAATTTTTCCACCCTTTGCGGGCATGTTGGCCGGGGAGAATATGCCCCTTGCCATGTTAGGTTTTCTCATCACTGCCGTAGGTTTACCTTTAGTCGGGCTCATTGCTGTTGCTAAGGCTCAAGGTAAGGTTATGGCAATGCTACCAGTGTTTGCGGCAACTGCATTGGCTATCGCGATTTATATCATTATTGGACCTGCGTTTGCGGCGCCACGTACGGGCCTTGTGGCCTATGAAATCGGCGCTAAGCCCTTTATCGACAACACTAGCGCGACCATTATGCTCGGCAGTTTGTCGCTTAATTTGTCGCAACTTATCTATACCCTGTGCTTCTTTACTGTGACTATGCTGCTGGCATTGTTCCCCGGTAAATTACTCGACAGCGTCGGTAAGGTATTAACGCCTATCCTGTTGTTATTGCTGGTGGGGTTAGCCCTGTCTGTGGTGTTTTTGCCCGCTGCAGAAGTTGGCGTGGCCGTGGGTGACTACCAAAACCATCCGCTAACCAAAGGTATCCTCGAAGGCTACAACACCATGGATACCCTAGCATCTTTGATGTTTGGTATGTTGATTATCGATCTGCTGCGTAAAAAGGGGATCGACCAACCTAGCGCGCAGACTAAATACTTGATCCGCGCAGCCTTTATTGCGGCGGCAGGGCTTGCTTTTGTTTATGTATCTCTGTTCTTTTTAGGTGCGACGGCGGGTGATATTGCCGTGGGTGCGAAAAACGGTGGCGAGATTTTAACTAACTATGTAACACGCGAGTTTGGCAGTTTAGGTACTGTATTGCTGTCTACCGTTGTGACTCTAGCCTGTTTAACCACTGCGGTCGGTTTAGTGAGTGCCTGCTCAGAATTTTTCAATGAGCTGATGCCAAAGCTGTCTTACCGTTTCTTAGTGGTTCTGCTGAGCGCCATCTGTGCCTTAATCGCAAACGTTGGTCTGTCGCAGTTAATTACTATCAGTATTCCGGTGTTGATGGCGGTTTACCCTGTGGCGATTGCCTTAGTGGCGGTGACCTTCTTGACCGAATACTTCCCGCGTCCACAGTTTGCCCATCGCGCGGCACTGTCGGTAGCCTTGCTGTTCGGTATTTTCGATGGGATGAAAGTCGCGGCGAAAAGCCTCACTGGTGAAGACGGTAAAGGCGTGACTGAAGCGGCGCAAAGCTTTATCGATCTCGTCAGTGGTATGTCTCCTACGCTGTCTATCCTGCCACTGTATGAAGAGGGCATGGCGTGGTTATTACCAACACTAGTGGTGATTGTGCTCTGTTTAATCATTCGTGGTAGCGGCGCGAAAACTGTTAGCGCGGCATAAACAAGGCGCTGCCAGAAGCAGAACAATTGAGTTAATATCAACGGCGTATCCTTAGAATACGCCGTTTTTTATGGAGTTTTTGTGGCTAAAACCTATCAGTGCGATCCGCTTATCGATGCCTTTCTCGATGATCTTTGGTCCAGTAAGGGCTTAAGTGATAACACCTTGAGTGCCTATCGCACCGATTTACGCCATTTTGACCGCTATCAACAGAGCCAAGGCCTGCGGTTAATCGAGGTCGAGCAAGCCGATGTGCGTGCCTATTTAGCCTACCGAGTCGAACAACAATTTGCCCGCACCAGTAGCGCACGTTTACTCAGTAGTTTACGGCGCTTTTACACTTATTTATTGCAGACCAAACAGATTGCTGGCGATCCTATGGCGCTGATTGAATCGCCCAAATTGAGTCGGCAATTGCCAGATTCTTTAAGTGAGTCACAGGTCGATAGATTGCTGGCCGAGCCCAATGTGGACGACCCCGTCGAGTGCCGTGATAAAGCCATGCTTGAACTCTTATACGCCACAGGATTGCGGGTGAGTGAGCTGGTTGGGCTCACCCTGGAGCAGATGAGTTTGCGCCAAGGTTTAGTGCGGATTGTGGGTAAGGGCGGTAAAGAGCGGTTAGTGCCCATGGGCGAGCTGGCCATTACCGAGGTTGAGCGTTACTTAAGTTTTGCGCGCCACGAACTCTTGGGCAATATTCAGTCCGATGTGGTATTTCCTTCGAAGCGGGCACAGATGATGACAAGGCAAACCTTTTGGCATCGGATCAAGCTCTATGCGAGCCGCGCCGGCATCGAAACTGAACTTTCACCCCATACCCTGCGTCATGCCTTTGCCACCCACTTACTTAACCATGGCGCCGACCTTAGGGTGGTACAATTACTCTTAGGTCACAGTGACTTATCGACGACTCAAATTTATACCCATGTGGCGCGAGCGAGATTACAAGAGTTGCACCAACAGCATCATCCTCGCGGTTAAGTTTATCCTTCACAAAACCTCGAATGGTTGAATTTAGTTACAGTATAAATTTGCATTCTATCTAGCTTGTCTGTAACTTTTTGCCCCCATACAGGGTCTAATAAGATGACCCATATGTCGCAGTAGCGATTTACTTAATAGGAAGTCCCATGAAGTTGACCCGAGCATTATCTTTAGTTTTCGCGCTTGTTGTTGCGCCTCTGGCCAGCGCCGCTACGGCGACCACTCCCGACACAGCTGCGATTAAGCAAAAACTCAGCGAGATGTTAGACGTTGAAGTGATTTCAATGCAGGATTCACCTATCGAAGGTTTATATCAAGCCATGACCAACCGTGGCGTGCTTTATATCAGCCGCGATGGCTCAAAACTGTTCCACGGTAATTTATACGATATTGATAAGGGCATGAAAAACCTGACGGAAGCGGCGCTTGCAGGCCCTCGTCTGGCGATGATGAAGCCGCTTGAAGATCATATGCTGGTATATAAAGCCAAGGATGAAAAACACGTTGTGACTGTGTTTACCGATGTGAGCTGTGGCTACTGCCGTAAGTTACATAGCCAAATGGCCGACTACAACAAGCTTGGCATTACCGTGCGTTACTTAGCCTTCCCACGTGCTGGTGTACCATCTGCCAATGCCGATGAGATGCAGGCTATTTGGTGTGCTAAGGATCCATTAAAGGCCATGACAGAAGCTAAGGCTGGCAAAAAAGTATCCGCCGCGACCTGTGATGCCAAGATTGCCGAGCAATATGAGCTAGGTACCAGCTTTGGCGTTAACGGCACGCCTGCAATCGTATTGGAAGACGGTAATATGATCCCAGGATATCAACCACCTGCCGATCTACTGCGTACTTTAGAAGCTCGCAAATAATCCGGTTTCGGATAAATTTATCCCATTAAAGGTGAGCTTAAGGCTCACCTTTTTGTTATCTTAGCCCCATGATTGCTTAAGAGTTTGCTCCCTTGATCCATAAGATAGTCCGTCGCCCAACCGTTGATGATAGCCATTTACCCGCTCACCTTCCGCCGTTATTAAGACAGCTTTACGCCCGCCGTGGTGTTATGCCCAACGAATGCGAACTGGTGCTCAAAGGCCTGCTAAGACCCGATACAATGAAGGGCTTGGAGCCGGCCGCTAAGTTGATTGCCGATGCGATGCAGCAGGATAAGTCGATACTGATCGTCGGCGATTTCGATGCCGATGGCGCTACCTCGACTAGCGTGTGTTTGTTAGCGTTACGGATGATGGGCGCGAGCAAGGTCGATTATCTGATCCCCAATCGTTTCGACTACGGTTATGGTCTGAGTCCTGAGATTGTCGCCGTGGCGGCATCCAAACAGGCAGAATTACTTATCACTGTTGATAACGGCATTTCCTCGATTGAGGGTGTAGCTGCCGCCAAAACCTTTGGCATGCAGGTGGTGATCACCGACCATCACTTACCCGGCCATGAGTTACCGGCGGCCGATGCCATAGTGAATCCCAATCAGCCGGGTTGTCAGTTTGCTAGTAAATCCATTGCTGGCGTCGGGGTCGCCTTTTATCTGATGACGGCGCTTAGGGCAGAGCTGCGCACTCGTCATTGGTATCAAGCCCGAGGCATTGCCGAGCCCAACCTAGGTACTCTGCTGGATATTGTTGCCCTTGGCACTGTGGCCGACGTGGTGTCGCTCGATGCCAACAATCGTATTTTGGTCGAGGCGGGATTGCAGCGGGTACGCAGTGGTCGATGCCGCGTAGGCATTACCGCCTTACTCGAAGTGGCCAAACGTAATCCTGCTCGCATTGTTGCCTCGGACTTTGGCTTTGCCGTAGGGCCAAGGCTCAATGCCGCCGGCCGGCTGGATGAAATGGCGCTAGGCGTTGAAACCCTGCTGTGCGAAGACATCATGTATGCAAGGCGGATGGCGGCAGAGCTCGATAGTCTCAACCAAGAGCGTCGTGAGCTTGAGGTCGGGATGCAGCAAGAGGCGCTGAAAAGTCTTGAATATCTAAAGCTTAATGAAGAGCAACTTCCGTGGGGTATTGCCCTCTTTCAAGAGGATTGGCACCAAGGGGTTATCGGAATTCTTGCCTCACGGATTAAAGATAAATACCACAGACCCGTTATCGCCTTTGCCGACGCGGGGAATGGTGAAATTAAAGGCTCGGCGCGTTCTATCAAAGGCTTGCATATGCGCGATCTGCTGGAGTTGGTTAACTCGCGTCATCCTGGGCTTATCAGCAAATTTGGCGGCCATGCAATGGCGGCGGGCTTAACTTTAAAGTCTGGTGGCTTCGCAACCTTTGCTAAAGCCTATGATGATGCGGTGCGTGAACTGTTAAAGCCTGAGCAGCTCACGGGTGAGCTTTGGTCTGATGGCGAATTAACGCCGACGGAACTTACCCTCGAAATCGCCCAGTTACTGCGTAATGCGGGACCTTGGGGTCAGTCCTTCGAGGAGCCATTATTCGATGGTTATTTTAAGATTATCCAGCAGCGGATTGTGGGGGAGCGCCACCTTAAATTAGTGCTTGAAACCCCATGCAGTACCGTGATGTTAGATGCGATTGCCTTTAATGTGGATTTACACACTTGGCCCGATGCGACGATTCAACATGCGCGCATCGTCTATAAGTTGGATGTGAACGAATATCGCGGTAATTTCACCCTGCAGTTGATGGTCGAGCAAATCGAGCCAATGTAGTCAGTGATTGCGGGGAAGTAAGATGAAAAGGAGTTCAGTTGAAGCCGTTATCGGATAAAAAAATTCGTCAGTTACTCAAGCGTTTCGCTTGGATATACGCGGCATGTTTGAGTATCCCCTTTCTGTCAGCGCTTTTGACGACCAAGGAACAGGGCCAAATGCTGATTATCGGCATTTGGCCTGCGGCTTCACTGCTTTATTTTTTGGCTTATCGTCATCTCGCCCATTTATTTAAATATGAAAT
The DNA here is from genome assembly GCF_029835735.1 of Shewanella sp. GD04112. Taxonomy (NCBI): domain Bacteria; kingdom Pseudomonadati; phylum Pseudomonadota; class Gammaproteobacteria; order Alteromonadales; family Shewanellaceae; genus Shewanella; species Shewanella sp. GD04112. The sequence goes on along the minus strand of NZ_JAOEAL010000001.1, from coordinate 3,918,203 downwards.
CAATCGCCACTTGGCATTTACTAACCATGGCGGTGGCACTCTGGCGGGAGCCCTGTATTCATTAGCTAAATTAGTGTTATTTGCCATGGCTTTCATGTTATTGGTAAGCGTCAACAACAGCTAAATCGAGGCGAGTCATGGAATACCGGGTCAGTACAGCGCAAACGGAAATGGATTTTGAGCTTATCCATGGTTTTATTTCCAACAGTTATTGGGCGCAGGGTATGCCGCCTGAACTCTTACGCAAGGCGCTTAGTAACAGTTTATGTTTTGGGGTGTTTGATCAGGATAATCAGCAGCTTGCCTTTGCACGACTGATTACCGATAAAGCCACCTTTGCCTACCTTGCCGATGTGTTTGTCCTCGAATCCCACCGCGGCTTAGGTTTAAGTAAGATGATGATGGCAGCAATTATGGAACATCCTGATCTGCAAGGATTAAGACGCATAATGCTCGCCACCCGCGATGCCCATGGACTCTACGCCCAGTTTGGTTTCAAAGCGGTCGATACACCAGAAACCTTAATGCAAATAAGGCTTGAGAGCCCCTACCTGTAGAACAGGATTGTTAGCACTATCCTCGTTGAAATAGTCATATTTAAGATAAGGAAATCCAGATGACAACAAAAACAACACCTACAACATCGCAAGATTCGGCCAAGGTAAAAGGGCCAGCTTCCTATTTTCCCTCAATCGAGAAAACCTATGGACAGCCGATCTCCTATTGGATGAGTTTACTTGAAGGACTCGAAGGCAAAAAACACATGGAAATGGTGAGCTGGCTTAAGGCGGAATATCAACTCGGTCATGGACATGCGAATGCACTAGTGGCTTATTTTATCAATGAAAAGAGTCGATAGTGGTTCCTAGCATGACACAATTACACTATGCCTATCTTGCCAGCTTTGCTGTTTCTTCCGCTTTTTTGAATGGGTTACTCGAGGGACAAGCGACTTGGGTGAAAGTGCTTTGCTTAATCTTGTTGTTTTCAACCCTCGTATTTGCCAGTTTATACCATGGTTTAAAGCGGTCGATAAAATCAAAAGACTCGAAATAAATGCTATTAAAAACAAAAAGCCAGCATCTGCTGGCTTTTAAGTCATAGGAATAATCGTTAACGATTAGGCCGCTTTAGTTTCTGTAGTCTCGGTACTGTCATCGCTATGGCGAATTAAGTAATCAAACGCACCCAATGAAGCATTCGCGCCGCTACCCATGGCGATGATGATTTGCTTGTAAGGTGAGTTAGTCACGTCACCTGCGGCAAATACACCTGGGATAGAGGTTTGGCCGCGCTCATCAACGATGATTTCGCCGCGAGGAGTCAAATCCACAGTGCCTTTTAACCATTCGGCATTGGGCACTAAACCGATTTGTACGAAGATACCAGCCAGCGCGATATGGTGGATTTCACCCGTTGCACGGTCGGTGTAGTTCAGGCCGTTTACACGGGTACCGTCACCAGTCACTTCAGTGGTCATCGCTTGGGTAATGATATGGATATTACCCATTGACGCCGCTTTACGTTGCAATACGTCATCGGCGCGCAGTTTGCTATCAAACTCGAGTACTGTGACGTGCTCAACGATGTTCGCTAAGTCGATGGCCGCTTCGATACCCGAGTTACCGCCACCGATAACCGCAACACGTTTACCTTTGAATAAAGGACCGTCACAGTGTGGGCAGTAGGCAACACCTTTACCACGGTATTCCTTCTCGCCGGGTACGTTCATTTCGCGCCAGCGGGCGCCTGTTGCCAGTAGAACGGTACGGCTGCGCAGTTTAGCACCGCTTGCCAGTTCGAGTTCGAATAAACCATCGCTCGCCAGTTTAACGGCTTTTTGGTTATCCATGATGTCGACTTCGTAGTCACGAACGTGGGCTTCAAGGTTTGCCACCAGTTTTGGACCTTCAGTCGCTTTAACCGAAATAAAGTTTTCGATACCAACAGTCTCGCTTACTTGGCCACCGAATTTGTCGGCAACCACACCAGTGCGAAGACCTTTACGGGCAGCGTAAATCGCAGCAGCTGCGCCAGCGGGGCCACCACCGACGACTAAGACTTCGTAAGGGGCTTTTTGGCTGAGTTCTTCAGCTTTACGGCTGGCAGCGCCAGTATCGAGTTTATTTAAGATCTCACCAATGCTGATTCGACCCGCGGCAAATACTTCACCGTTTAAGTACACAGACGGTACGGCCATGATGTTGCGGCTGGCCACTTCGTCTTGGAACAGGGCGCCGTCGATCATCACGTTGGTGATGTTCGGGTTGATCGCCGCCATCATGTTCAGCGCCTGAATCACGTCAGGACAGTTTTGGCAGGTCAGTGATACATAGGTTTCAAACTCATATTTGCCTGGCAGATTACGGATCTGCTCAATGACGTCATCGCTGAGTTTGATTGGGTGCCCACCCGTGTGTAGCAGGGCTAACACGAGTGAGGTAAATTCGTGGCCCATAGGCAGACCAGCAAAGCTAATCTGAGTATTGAGATCGGTGTTAACCACTGTCATCGCTGGCGTACGAGAGCCTTGAGCTTCTTTGAGGCTCACTAAAGAGGAAAGGCTAACGATGTCATTGGCTAAGCTTTTTAATTCTTGAGACTTCTTGCTTTCATCTGCTGACACGACAAGTTCAACTGGTCTCTTGAGGTTTTGCAGATAGGTTTGCAGTTGATTTTTTAAATTCGCATCTAACATGATGACTCCAAAATCCTTGAAAATGAAATAATTGAAAACGCGAGGGGGGCCAACCTAGAACCTTGCAGGGGGCGGTTCTCTCTTCCTATTTGGCACCGCAGTAGCGTTGGCTGCATTTACTCACCCCAATCACTTAGATACTAAGCTCATGGGGATTCGTGCAATTGCCGTCTTACTGCGCTGCCAACTAGCTTGAGATACTAGGTTGGCGGGGTTGACTCTTGTTAGGCTAGATTAGATTTTGCCTACTAGGTCTAAAGATGGTGCTAAGGTTTCGTCACCTGGTTGCCATTTAGCTGGGCAAACTTCGCCATCGTGAGTTGCAACGTACTGAGCGGCTTGGATCTTACGAACCAGTTCAGACGCGCTACGGCCGATACCTAGGTCATGGATTTCAGCAACTTTCACTTGGCCTTCTGGGTTGATAACGAAAGTACCACGCAGTGCTAAACCTTCTTCTTCGATCATCACACCGAAGTTACGGCTGATCACGCCAGTTGGGTCAGCCAGCATTGGGAAGTTGATCTTCTTGATGGTGTCAGAAGTATCGTGCCATGCCTTGTGAGTGAAGTGAGTGTCAGTAGAAACTGAGTAAACTTCAACGCCCATAGATTGTAACTTAGCGTAGTGATCCGCCATGTCGCCTAATTCAGTTGGGCAAACGAAAGTGAAGTCTGCTGGATAGAAGAATACAACTGACCATTTACCTAACAGATCTTGTTCAGTTACAGGAACGAACTCACCATTGTGGTAAGCAGTGGCTTTGAATGGTTTGATTGTGCTGTTGATAATTGACTGAGTCATTTTATGCTTCCATTTAGTTGATTATGGTGAATTAAGTACGAGTCACTTAACTTGTGTCCCGTTGATGTGAAGCATATTACCCAGCCCAGAATGATAAATATAACGCATAAAAACTATCATCCTAATCGGTTTTGTCGAATTAAGCAGGTTTGAGAGGCAGGATTAATCGATTTTGCAGTACTGGCGCGCGTTGGCGGCTAATTGATTGTTTACTTTAATGAAGTGGTAAAAGAGCAGGGCAATAAAAAAGGGATATCGACGATATCCCTTAATCTAGCATTCAAACCTGCCATAGACTTGGTTTGAGCGTCACAATATCGCGTTAGTTTTGCGCCTTAGGCTGAGTTAACCAAGTGCTGAGCAGGCGCACGCCATAGCCAGTGGCGCCTGCTGGCACCACGGCGGTATCGGTGGCGGTTAAGGCATTGCCAGCGATATCGAGGTGAGCCCAAGGTTGCTCACCCGCAAAGCGTTTGAGGAACATGGCGGCAGATGATGCTCCCGCGCTGCCTTCTTTACCAGTATTCTTCAAATCGGCGATGGTGGATTTCAGCTCATCGTCGTAGGCTTGATCTAACGGCAAGCGCCAGACTTTTTCACCCACCTGTTGACCGGCAAAGGTGAGCTGCTGCACTAGCGGCTCAGAATCGGTAAATAATCCCGCATACACACTACCCAGCGCGCCCACTTTCGAGCCTGTGAGGGTCGCCACATCGACGATAATCGAAGGGCGGTAATTCTCACGGGCATACCAGAGACCGTCGGCTAACACTAAACGGCCTTCGGCGTCGGTGTTGAGCACTTCAACCGTGAGGCCTTGGGCGGTTTTAATCACATCGCCTGGGATCATTGCATGTCCCGATACCATGTTTTCCGCCATCGGCATAATCGCAACTAGGTTTACTGGCGCCTTTTGAATGGCCATGGCCTTGACAGTGCCGAGCACGGTCGCCGCGCCCGCCATATCGGACTTCATCCGTGCGATAGAGGTGCCAGTGGCCTTAATATTGTAACCGCCAGAGTCGAAGGTAATGCCTTTACCCACCAGAGCAATAGGCGCTTCTTTGCTACCGGGCCAGTGGGCGACGACCAACTTAGGTGGACGCTCGCTGCCTTTACCCACCGCGGCTAAGGCGCCGAGGTTTAAGCGTTCAATGTCTTTGGCTTCGAGTACTGTGACTTTTACACCGAGGGACTTAAGCTTACGCGCCTCGTTAGCAAAGCTTTCGGGATACATAATACCCGCTGGCGCATTGGTGAGATCCCGCGCTAAAAACACACCCGCTTCGATAGCTTGTAGATTCTTATGGTGTTTTTGGTTTTGGCTTAAGTCATCAACCCCAATTTGATAGTTCTTCTCGGTGCGATTGCTGGCTTTAAATTGAGTGTAGCGGTAGCTGCGCAGTTCAATGCCATGGGCCAGTTCGGAGCCGAACAGCGGCGCGTTACTTAAGCCTTGGGTAAGCACACGCACTGTAGCTTGGGGGACGGTTTCAAGTTTGGCGGCAATATTGCCACCTAAAGTGTTGATTTCACCCGGTGTTAAGGTCTTAGCATCGCCAATTCCAACCAGTAACACCCGCTTAGCGTCGATTTCGCTCGGGACTAGGATTTCTAAGATTTCACCGCGTTTACCCGCAAAACTGTTGTCGGCGACCGCAAGGTTGAGTTGGTCTTGAGTCGATTGAGGTAAAAAATCGAGACTATAGGTTGTCGAATCAGCGCTTTGGAACAGCACTAATGTGTCGGAATTGAGTGAGTTACGAGTGTCAAAACTAAAGGTTTCGGCGTTAGCATTGAGAGAGTTAAGGCACGCCAGCGCCATAACGCTTAACAAAAATTTATTCTTATTTTTCATGGTGACAGCTCATATCAATAGGGAGTGAGAAGCATAGCAAAGCTGAGTCTTAGGGTTAACTAATTTAAGCCATTTGACTGAGATTAATCTTAAATCCAAGGGCCAAAGCGAGTCAGTGAACGTTCAAGGGCAAAATCCAGTTGTTGTGACAGGGATTGCGCCTGACTTTTCAGCGCCGACGCGCCCAAAGATTGTGGTGTTTGGCTGGCAAAAATCACCCAGTTGCCCCCGCTGGTGAGGCAGGCATGCACGTGGGCAAAATGGTGCTGCAGATCGGCGAGCAACTCGCGATTTTGGCTGTGTTCCTTCCAGCAGTTCAGCACTAAATAACCGTTGGGTTTAATCAGTTGTGTGCACTGCTGAAGAAAAGTAGGCGAGAGCTGCCCCGTGTCGACCCCTTTGGCACTGTAGATATCGGCAAAAATCACATCGACCTTTTTATGCTCGGCCGATGCCATAAAGGCGACGGCATCTTCGTTGATTAGATTAAGCTTTTTGCCAATCGGTAATTGAAAGTAACGCTTGGCAAGTTCAATCACCGCTGGGCGAAGTTCAACCGCAGTAAGTTTGATTGCGGCATCGAAGCGGCGCAGGGCATGAATGAGGGCGCCGCCACCAAGGCCGAGTACGATGGCGCTTTTCGGTTGGCAAAATAACAACACCAGTAGCATGCCTTGCACATAGGTATGTTGTGGGATGTGCGGGGCGGTTTTAAGAATTTTGCTCTGCTCATCGTTGTCGCCAAAGGACAGCACGCGGGTATCACCATAGTCGAGCACGCGGATCGGTCCTAGGGCATCTTGGGTTTCGTGTAGCAAAGTGGCGTCGGCCATAGTACTTATTACTCTATTTGCGTTGGGCTGATTTGGGACTCTATAACTGCTGGTGCAAAAAAGTTAGAATTCAGCTGGTTTCGTTTTTTAAGTGGCTATTATGACAAATCAAATCCTGCTTGCCTGTATTTATCTTGCGGTGTTTCTCTTTTTGCAGCGTGCCTTAACTCAATGGGTGAAAAAACTCTCATTGATGAAGCAGGTGAGTGCCGCCCGCACCAGTCTTGTCACTCGGTTTATTTCCTATGTGATGTTTTTTATCACTCTGTCTTTGATGGCGGTGTCCCTCGGCTTGGGTTATCAGGACGTGTCGCTGTTTGTCTCATCTGCGTTTGCGGTGATGGGCGTCGCCTTAGTCGCTCAGTGGTCGATACTAAGTAATTTAACCGCTGGTGTGCTGATTTTCTTTGTGTTCCCGTATCGGATTGGTGAGCGTATTCGGGTAGTAGATAAGGATGAAGATATCAGTGGCGTGATTATTGAAATCGCGCTGTTTCATGTACTTATCCTTAGAGACAATGGTGATACCATCACCTATCCCAACAATTTGATGCTGCAAAAGGCGGTGTTGAAGCTGGCCGATCAGGCGCCGCTCGCCGAGCGCCAAGCGTTGCTGGATGGCAAAAAGAAACTCGACCTCGAGTAACTATTCTCCTTTATGTGCGCCGCAGCAGTACATTTATTAGCAAACTGTTGTCGGCGCGTCGCGAACTGATGAGATTTATTATCTTCCCGTGAGCTTTACTTGCTTGAAGCGCTTTTCATAACAAAATCAGCGTACTTGCTTACATTCACTCCATTTTGTTTACTTGGGTTTGTGCCCCGTCGCACGGTTTAGCCCTGTCTAATCCTTAGAATTCGTGTTTTTGTTTTTACCAAGGGAACGAATCGAATGAAATCTAAACTCTTAGCCGTGACGATTGGCGCGCTGTTAACCACACAATTAACAGGTTGTATGGGACAAATGGGTCTGAGCCAAATGGTGACTAAGGGCAACTTAAGCGCGGTGGATAACCGTTATGGCCGTGCGGGCTTATTTATTCTGTTAAGCCCTGTGTATGGTTTGGCGGCAACGGGCGATCTCTTTATCGTTAACACTATTGAGTTTTGGACGGGTAAGAACCCGATCACCGATAAATCCCCTGCGGTCGTTGATATGCCTGTGGACGCGATTTTTAAGGTAAATCCCCATGTGAGTGATGAGCTGAAATCGGCGCCCGTTAAACTGACTCAGGCGCAAATTGCCTATCCCGATGAGCACACTGTGACCATGACCTTAGCCTACGAAGATGGCAGCACTCAGTTATTGTCGGGTCGTAAATCGGGGGATGATGTGGACTTCTTCCTCGACGAGACTTTTATTGCCCGCGTGAGCAATCAAGAGCTGCTGGCCTATAGCCAAAGCCGTTTACAAGGGCAGATAAGCCCTGAGGTGTAAAGATTTAGAGGCTTAGGCTCAGAGTTAAGCATTTCGCTAAGCCAACCCATTAATTACGATTGATTAATGAGTTGGCTTTTTTCTTTCGTTTTATCTCATCTCAATACACGGTGAAAAAACGCCACGGATTGTTGATACATTTGCAGCGCCAGCGCGGGATCGTAGCGTTCACCCTCATCACGCATAAAGGCATGCTGAGCATTAACCTCTAACCAACTGAAATTGCGGTTTTTAGCCATCAATTGTTGGTGGATCAATACCCGCCCTTCGGGTGATACATGGGGATCTTGCTTGCCAAACACTAACACTAATTCCCCTTGAATATCGCCGCTGCGACTCAGTGAGTCATTGCCATAGGCACAGGGCAGGGTATTGGAATGAATGTCGGTCGGATAGAGGCAAAACGCCCCCAAAATCTCGGGATTGAGTGCGGCGCGGTAGGCTAAGTGGCCGCCAATACACACGCCCATACTGCCGACTTTACCGGTGCAATAACTCTGCTGACGGGCAAAATCGATAAGGGCTTGGGTGTCGCTATCGTGTTGCTCTAAGGGTTTGGCAAATTTATCGGCATTGCCTTTATCTTTACCCGCATCATCATAGGCCAGCACTGTGCCGATCGGATTTAGCTCATGGAAGACTTCTGGCACTAACACCACAAAACCATGGCCTGCGAGAATAGTCGCGCTGCGGGCGATGGGCGCGGTTTGCTGAAAAATCTCAGAATAGAAGAGGATGCAGGGGAATTGCCCTGGGGCATCTGGGCGATAGACATAAGTACGCATCGGCCCTGTGGGCGTGTTGATATCCTGAGTTTGCTGAGTCACTAACATATTTAGTTTCCTCTGTGAGGCTTCAATGTTGAAGCCTCACTTTAGCAGTCAGGTATGGTTCTGTCAGTTAAAACAGTTCGTTACCAGAGCGCTCGCCCGCGAGTAGGGCTTTGACATTGCTCAGGGTAGTGTGTGCAATCGCGCCCAGCGCCTCTTCGGTGAGGAAGGCTTGGTGACCGGTAAAAATCACGTTGTGACAGGCGGATAAGCGACGGAACACATCGTCTTGAATGATTTGGTTCGATTTGTCCTCGAAAAACAATTCTTTTTCGTTTTCATACACATCAAGCCCTAAGGAACCAATCTGGCCAAGCTTTAAGGCTTCCATCGCATCGAAGGCATTGAGCAGACCGCCGCGGCTGGTGTTGATCACCATGACGCCGGGTTTCATCTTGGCAAAGCTTTCTTTATTCAGCAGATGGTGGTTATCGGCGGTTAATGGGCAATGCAGGCTGATAATATCGCTGTTGGCGTAAATGGTATCCAGATCCTGATATTCCACATTGAGCGCTTCGACCGCAGGATTTGGGTAAGGGTCAAAGGCTATGACTTTACAGCCAAAACCGAGCAATACCTTAATTGTGGCGACCCCAATCTTACCTGTGCCTATTACGCCAACGGTTTTGCCAAACATGTTAAAACCGACCAAGCCTTCGAGGGAGAAGTTTGCATCACGGGTGCGTTGGTAGGCCTTATGGATTTTCCGGTTTAAGGTCAGCATTAAGGCGACAGTGTGCTCGGCCACAGATTCGGGGGAATAAGCGGGTACGTTGACCACTTGCATGCCTAGGCGTTTGGCGGCGACTAAGTCGACATTGTTAAAACCCGCGCAGCGCATGGCAATGATTTTCGTGCCACCTTTGGCAAGCTCGACCAACACTTCTTCACAGAGGGAGTCGTTAACAAAGGCGCACACCACCTCAAAACCTTCGGCAAGCTTAACGGTTTGCATGCAGAGGCGATAATCGAAATACTCAATTTGCGCACCAAATGCGGCATTTGTACGGTTAAAATGCTGCATGTCGTAGTGTTTTGCGCTAAAAAATCCAATTCTCATTTCAATCACCTAAAGGTTACATTGTTACTGGCACTGAGTGTATGTGACTCGGCGACGTTTGTCCTCTGGTGATGAATTTGCCCCGTAAAAAGAGTGAGCTTTGTCATCAATTGCACAAAAAATCATAAAAAAAGCGAGCCCCTGACGGCTCGCTTGTACTGATAAGCTTGAAGATTCAAGCTGGGCTCAAATGGGTCGTGCTATGTGAGCCTTAGGTTAGTCCCTTAACCTAGAAACGTTTGATACTAGTGGTCTTTCGCGTATTTAGCGGCAGATGCACCCGCGATACGGCCGTAGGTCACGATATCAGAGATGGCGTTACCACCTAAACGGTTAGCACCGTGAACACCACCAGTCACTTCACCTGCAGCGTATAAACCGCTGATAGGTTTACCGGTTTTTTCACTCTTCACTTCGGCTTGAGTATCGATAACGATACCACCCATAGTGTGGTGAACCGCTGGTGCGATTTCTAAAGCATAGAAAGGCGCAGTAGCGATTTCACGTGGCAGGTTTGGACGCTCGAATTGCGTGTCTTTACCTGATTTCACAAAACCGTTGTAAGAAGTGACGGTTTTCGCCAGTTCAGCGGCTGGCACATCGAGTTGTTTCGCTAACTCTTCGATGGTTTTGCCTTCTTTAACGATGTTCAAGTGAACATAACCTTCGATGGCTTTTAAGCTCTTACGGATAGAGTCATCGAATACGAGGTAAGCGCTTTCGCCTTTCTGTTGCAGAATCGCTGCAGACGCTTTATCACGGGTCGTGATTTCGTTCATAAAGCGGTTACCGTCACGGTTAACCACGATAGCACCGTTACCACGTACCGCTTCGGTGATCATCACACCACCGGCTGGTGAGTAAGTTGGGTGAGCTTGGATGTATTCTAAGTCACGAGTAGCTGCGCCCGCTTGCAGCGCAACGTCTAAGCCGTCACCAGTTGCACCCGGGTGGTTAGTCGCTTTAAAGCCTTTTAATTTAGGATCGTACTTAGCGACGCGATCGTTGTTTTTCGCAAAACCACCAGCAGCAATCACGACTGCATCGGCTTTGATCACATAGTAGCCAGTGTATTCACCTTTCACTAAAACGCCGGTCACTTTACCGCTTGCATCTTCAAGGATGCGAACAACACGGCTGTTTAAACGAATGTCAGTACCACGTTTAACGGCGTTGTCCCACAGCACTTGTGCAACGTGTGCGCCCACACCCGCACCACCAGTTGGACGGTGACTGCGGTTAACGCTTGCGCCACCCATACGGCCCACGTCAGTCATGTCGGCACCCATAGAGGTTAACCAATCGATAGAGTCTGAAGAGTTGTTGGCCAGAACTTTCACTAATTCAGGATCGTTGATGTTACGACCACCTTTCATGGTGTCGTCGATCATGATTTGTTTCTTATCTTCGATACCTAACTTAGCCTGTGGCTTAGTTTCTGCAGCGTTCATACCGCCAGCAGCCAGTTTAGTGTTACCACCTGGGATAGGTTCTTTTTCTAACAGGATCACTTTCGCGCCAGCATCACGGGCTGAAACGGCGGCAGCAAGACCTGCACCACCCGAACCGATAACCACGACGTCAGTGGTTTCTTTCACGCCAGCGGCAATGGCTTTATCTTGAGCCGCTTTGTCTGCATCAACTGGCACAAACTTGCGTTCCCACTTGCCGCCAAATGGCATATCGAAGCCGAAGCTGTGGCAAGCGTCACAATAAGTAACTGATTTTTCGTGGCCTTTATGGCAGCTGGTACAAGCGATTTCACCAATTAAGTGAGATTTGTGCGGAGAAACTTTATCTTTTGGCGCTGCTGCAGCCAGTTCTTTTAAATCACCGTGGCAGCTAACGCATTGGGCATTTTCATGGGTCAGGTTGTCGTTGGTCACGCCACCTTTGTCTGATACGTGGCAGCTATCGCAGCCGCCCATTTCACCGTGAAAATCGGCTAGTACTTCTGGCGCGGCATAGGCTGTGCCTGCCATTGCACCAGAGATCAGCATGGCTAGTGCTGTTTTTTGAATCTTTCTTGTGAACATAATCGTTCCTCCGCCGTACATTTCATCTACTTAATAAGGGTTATTCATCATGGCGTGATATTTATATTTTACGTAGCTCACGCGCTTTTAGAGTATTCTCCACGAACAAAGTTACCACTATCTAAAGAGGTATATGCGTGCTTAGGTCACATAACGATTGTTACAGTGAAAATTACATAATTGAAATGTGCAATATGGCTGAAAATATTAACGAAATTGAAGTTAATCACTCAGTGAATACGGTATAACTTGCGTGAGTTAACATATTTTGATGGGCTAAATTATCATTGCTGAATTATTGTGGGAAAATAATGCGTTGTACGGATGCTTTATTTTAACGTGCTAATTTATATGGTTTATTTTCGGTTTGATTATTTAGTGTAAATATTCGAATATTTATCCTGTGAGTATTCAGTAAATAATCAAATCTCACCAGTGTTTTTTGAGAAAATATAATATATTTTTTCCAAAATGTTACCTGAGTGGTTCTAAGGGGTTAAATCTATGGCAAGGCAGCAGATGTCTGAAAAACGTTTTTGGGTACAGCGGCTGAGTAAAACAACCCTAAGAGCTTTACATATATTGGGGATTGCTGGAGCGGGCGGCGGAATATTACTTTCCGTTGAGAAATCCCTGTGGCTCAATTATTGGTATCTGGCGATGATTACCGGCAGCATATTGATGTTGTGGGAAATTATTCGAGATTGGCGTTGGTTAATTCAGCTCAAGGGGGTGTTAACCCTCGGGAAATTAGGGCTGCTTTGCCTGTTTGTGCCGCTTGCCAACTACAAGCCAGAACTGTTTATCTTAGTGTTATTTTTATCTGTGATAGTATCCCATGGCCCATCGGGGCTGAGGCACTATTCGATAGTGCATCGCAAACAGATAGACACTAAAAAAGAGATAAAGGGATGACACACGCCACACTCAGCACGGCCTCGAGCTTAATTACCCAGTTTTCATGGCCTGAGCTTACAGGGCTTAAGGTATTGGATTTAGCCTGCGGTTCGGGCCGAAATGGTCTGTGGTTTCTCTCCCAAGGTTGTGAAGTGACCTTTATCGACCAGGATTTGAGTGCCTTAGCCGAGCTGACACACGACAAAGCACATCAATGGCAATGGAATTTAGAAGACGGCAGTGCGCCTCCGTTACCCCAAACATCTTTTGATATTGTATTAGTCTTTAATTACTTACATCGACCACTGTTTCCGCAAATCGCTGCGAGCCTAAAGTCCGGTGGGCTGATTGTGTATGAGACCTTTACTTGGCAACAGGCGCAAATTGGTCGACCTCGCAACCCTGATTTTTTACTGACAGAGAACGAACTGCAATCCGTATTTGCTAACTGGCAACCTTTGCATTACTTTGAAGGTCGGTTAAGCGATGCTGCGGGTACTGAAAGTGCCAAGGCGCAGCTGATCGCTCGAAAACCCTAGACGTCACCCCAACGCAGGGCGACTGACCATATCAGTATTGAAGAAGTGTAAGAGGCCAGGATGTTCCCGTATCCAGAGCAGTATCGTGTTGCCACGCCACCTTTAACCACGGCGCTGATGGTGGCTTGGGCGCTGTTGAGTCACAGCCTATTAGCCGATGCCAGCCCTTTGGCCCTGTATCCGTTATTTATGTTGTTCCCTGTGGTGATTGGCCTACATCTGTATTTAATTTGGCTGGCAAAGGGAATGAGTCGGCTGGATCAATGCTTCTACGCCTTAGTGCATATTCCACTCGCGTTTGTGGTGTGGACATTCACCATTATGCATGTCAATGGTAATGCCTTTTCTTAGGGCTGAGTCGGGTAGAGCCTTAGGTTAGCCCGCTTAAATGGCAAAACTTCATTCAAATGCCTTAAACAAAAAAAGCGCCCCGATATTCGGGGCGCTTTTTTATCAATCTCTTGCGGGTGCTATTGCGAGTGGCTTAGGCCGTCGTGTTGATATTGTGGCCGGTATTTCCCACGGGTTGAGGTGCGGCTGCGTTAATTAAATCAACGGCAATTTGACCTTCCGCCTTTTGCTGCTCTTTGGCTAACTGCGCCACTTTAACGCCAACGGCACCATTTTCTAAGTTAGGCGTGATAGCTTGGGTGTTCAGTGAAATAGACATAACTAACCTCAATTGAAAGCTGAGTCTTTGTATCGGCAAGCTCAGGTTTTACTTTAGTCCTTTATCCCAAGTTTGCCAATCCAAAACCCAGCTAATGCTTATGCCGTTTTATTGGCTTTTGCTGTGAGTAACTTGCGACTGAGTACTATGATGGCAGTCAAGCCCAGTGAGCCTAGAATTAATCCCAGCGCCAGCCCAACACTCTGCAGCGCCGTGGGATCTAACACTAGCGCGACACCCATACCAAACATCATCACACCGGACATCAGCTTGAGTGCTTGACCCTCTTTTTCGGTCAGTTTGCGTTTACCTAAGGTAGCGCTAAACACAATCACAATAATCGCGAGAGGAATTACATAGACAATATTGTATAAAACCAAATACATATAGCGCTCAATGTCCGGCAGATTATGCATGGATAGCACGCTGGTATAAATCATCGGGAAGCCCGCAGTACAGAGTAGCTCGTAGGCATTAGCCAAAATGGCCAGCACGGTAGAGCCGACAATCAGCGCGCCTAGGCTGCTGGAGTTTGACAGTTTGCCCATGCGTTTGATAAGGCTAGTGCGGTTTTCAGCCGACATTGACAGGGTGACATCACCCTTAGTGAAGAAGTAATCCTTCACGTTTATTGTGCCTGCGATCAAGGCTAAGATCCCCGCGGCTAGAATGATCATCCCGCCATCACTACCAGCACCTAACAGCTGGAAGATGTTTAGCCAAGCCGTCATAAACAGGAAGTAAATAAAGCCTGAGAAGAACACGAAGATACCGCCAACTAACAGCATGCGGCTGCGACTCTTAGCGTTAACCATAATCGACAGTAAAAACAGCAGCACGAAGAAGGCGCAGGGGTTAAAGGCATCGACGCCCGCCAGCACTAAGGTTAGCAGGGGAAGTGACATGCTCTCGGGTGTGACTACACCCACAAGTGGTAACTCAACGGGTTGCACTTCGGCTTGGTCAGTACTTGCAAGGCTGGTGGCATCACAGGTGCCTTCGCCAGAGTCGGTTCCACAGGTGCCAAACAGGGGCTCACTATTGGTGGGCGCAGCAGCCGTTGTCCCTGTGGTTGGCATATCCGCTTCACTCAGCTGACCGCCTAGGGATAAGTAACAGTTCTTCAAGCGATTCACTAAAAACTCACCTGTTACCGCCTCGCTGGAATAACCGACAATGGCTTTCTCGCAGCTGGCCATATAAGGCACTGAGCGAGCCTCTGTCGTGGTTTTGGAGGCGATATTTTGCCAAATATCCTGCACGCCAGGGGCTGAAACCATATGGGATTCGAGTTCTATCCAAGGATATTTCTGTGGCAGTGAGTCGATAAAGGGATGGGCCTCGGCGCAGTGCGGGCAGGTTTTCGACCAAAAGAAGTAGAGCTTGATCTTCAGCTCACCTTGGGCGTTCATATAATGCCAAGTTTGGTCCGCATTATTGGCTTCTTCGGCCCAGCTTGGTGTGCTCAGCATGGCCAGTGCAAGGGTGCATAGCAGAGCGAATTTGGTTAAGTATTTAGTCATGGCGCCTCCACAATCGTGGGGTTATAGGTATTTAAACGGTTCTCTGACTACTACTCTACTGAATTCAATCCCCTTGATTAAATTGAGCATTAAGAAATGTTAGTTAACTCGCGATTAGCTGTTTTTTGGGAAGTTAGGCAGGTTTATGGGAAGGGCGATTCGCGGCAGATAACTAAAAAGCACCCTGAGGTGCTTTTTAGACGATAGTGACTGTTGTCTTATGGGCTTAGTTTAACGCCGCGCCATTAACACTCAGTTTGACATCGATATTATTGCGTGTGGCGTTGGAGTATGGACACACTTGATGGGCATGACGTACTAAGGCTTCGGCCTCGGCTTGGGGAAGGTCAAGATTCACCTCTAGGGCGACGGTTAAGGCAAAGCCTCCCGCATCATTGGTGCCAATACCTACCACAGCGCTGACTGGCGCTTCAGTAATAGCTACTTTGCCGATTTTGGCGACGTGTAAAATCGCATTAGAGAAACAGGCCGCATAACCCGCTGCAAACAGTTGCTCAGGGTTGGTTGCTAATCCACTTCCGCCCATCGCCTTTGGATAGGCGAGTGCAACATCGAGTAAACCATCATCGGTACTGACTTGGCCTTGGCGACCGGCTCTGGCGGTAGCTCGAGTTTCATATAATGTTTTCATATTTCGTTCCTCATAGTGATAAATAGTAATTTAAATTGTGCGCAATTCAATTGTGATAAACTATAATTCGATTTTTACCCTGAATGCAAGTATATTGTGCGCAATATATTTAAGTTTTTTGGTAAGACTATGCCTAATTCAGAGTTAACATCCTTAGATAAAACGTCGGATACGGCGGAAAATACCCAAGCAGACAATGCCTTATGTTTAGAGAATCAGGTGTGTTTCTCTCTTTACAGCGCAGCCAATGCCATGGTGCGCGCCTATCGTCCTATGCTCGATAAGTTGGATTTAACCTATCCCCAATACTTGGTCATGCTAGTGTTGTGGCAGGAGCAGGGGATCAGCGTGAAGACCTTAGGGGATAAATTGTTCCTCGATTCGGGTACGTTGACGCCTCTGTTAAAACGTTTAGAGTCGAAGGGATTGGTGAGCCGTGGACGCAGCGACCAAGATGAAAGGGTTCGGGTATTGTCTCTGACAAGTGCCGGGCAGGCGCTAAAGCTTGAGGCGAGTGAGATCCCGCATCTGATGCGCTGTAAAATCGGTGCTGAGATAGAAGATCTTAAGGCGCTAAAATCCATGTGTGACAAAGCCTTAAAGCAATTGCACGCCAGTATCGAATAGTGTGAAAGCCAATCTGTGATAGCAAGGGAGTGGAACATGGATAAACGCACCATCAAGGCGTCGGGATGGATAAAGCCGATATGAGTTCATACGATATTGCAATTATCGGTGGTGGGATCAGTGGTGTCGGTATCGCCCAATACGCGGCGGCGGCGGGGTATTCGACCCTGCTTATCGAAAAAGGCGAGATTGGCGGCCAAACCTCGGCCAATTCCAGCAAGTTAATCCACGGTGGGTTGCGATATCTTGAAAGCGGGCAAGTGAACTTAGTGCGCAAATCCTTGCAGGAGCGGCGCCATCTGCTCGACTTCGCGCCCAGCTTAGTCAAAGCCATGCCTTTTTACATTCCCGTCTATCAAGACAGTCAGCGTAACCCTTGGACAATTCGGGCGGGCTTGAGCCTATACGCGCTACTCAGCGAATTTGATCCACTTGGCCGCTTTGTATCTATTCCCGCCGTGCATTGGCATCGTTTTAACGGGCTTAAACTCCAAGGTTTGAAGGCCGTGTTCCAGTATTGGGACGCGCAAACCGACGATAAATTGCTGACCCAAGCGGTGGCGCGTAGTGCCGAGGCATTGGGCGCCCATGTATATGCCGAGGCGGAGTTTTTACAGCTTAATCATCTGGGTGAGCAGATTGACCTAAGCTTTCGCCATCGCGGCGAAGTGCAGCAGATTGAGGCTAAATTGGTGATTAATGCCGCTGGTCCTTGGGTGAATGAGGTGATTGCAAAGGTGTCACCGCCATTGGCAGGAGTCGAACTTGATTGGGTGCAGGGCGCGCATTTACTGCTGGATTTACCCGCCCCCGACGGCATCTTATATTTAGAATCTTGCTTCGATAAGCGGGTGATTTTTGTGATGCCTTGGTATGGTCAAATGCTAATTGGCACCACGGAAACCGAGTTAACATCCTTAGATTCACCGCCCCAAGTAACTGAGTCTGAAATTAATTATCTCTTAGGCATTTATCGGCACTACTTTCCTCTGTCGCCATCCATTGATGAACTCAAAACCAAGATAGTGCAGACCTTTTGCGGCGTGCGGGTATTACCTAAGCAAGCGAGCTCTGCCTTTGAGCGCCCAAGGGATACCCTAATGCAAACCTCAGTTTCTCATCCGAGATTACTGAGTCTCTACGGCGGAAAGCTCACAACTTTTAGGAGCACCTCGGCCGAAGTGCTTGAGTGGGTTGAACAAAAACTCGGAAAACGCACTCCCATCGCCGATATAGATAGCCTGAGATTAAGTTAATCTGAGCCGGACTATCGGCCAATGCTGCACTTCAAGGTGATTTTTCGGCGCAAAAACGCTAAAGTGTGGCGCTTTTTGACTGGGGCCTTAATGTGTTTGTTATGCTTCAGTTGTCATCCAAATTTCACTCGCCATCTCAATAGATAAGATAGACGGGCACTGCTGTGGGTACGATGCTGTGAGTACATTAGTACAATGTGGGTATTTTGAACGAGGCCAATGCCAATCCTGTCGCCATATTAAGCTCCCTATGGCGCAGCAACTGGCGGCCAAAACCCTAGAATTGCAGCAATTGTTAGCGCCTTTTGTCGATAAGACCGAACCGCAATTTTTACCACCGGTTGTGGGTGACAGCAGCGGTTTTCGTAACAAGGCGAAAATGGTCGCCTTGGGCGCAGCCCATGCGCCTGTGTTGGGGATTGTTAGTCCCAGCGGCGAAGCGGTGAGCCTGTGTGACTGCCTGTTGTATCCTACTGATATGCAAGCCTTACTCCACCGTTTAGAGCGCTTTGTGCAGCAGGCGGGCATTCCGCCTTACCGTGTCGATAAGGCCAAGGGCGAGCTTAAATTTATCCTACTGACGCGCAGCCAAGTGCGTGGCGAGTATATGTTGCGGTTTGTGCTGCGCTCGCGGGATGCCATCGCCCGTATCGAGCGTGAATTGCCAGCGCTGATGGCCGAATATCCGCAGATCAAAGTCGTCTCAGTCAATTTGCAGCCTATTCATATGGCCATCTTGGAGGGTGAGGAGGAGATTTTCCTAACCGAAAACACTCGCCTCGAAGAGCGCTTTAACGATGTGCCTTTGTTTATTCGCCCCAAGAGCTTTTTTCAAACCAACCCGCAGGTGGCGGCAAAGCTGTATCAAACCGCCCGTGAGTGGGTGGCCGACTTCGCACCAGCTTCACTTTGGGACTTATTTTGTGGTGTGGGCGGTTTTGGTTTGCACTGTGCAGCTAAGGATATCCCATTGACAGGGATTGAAATTGAGGCCGAAGCCATTGCCTGCGCTAAGATGTCGGCGCAGTTGATGGGGCTGGATAAAGTGCAGTTTATGGCGCTCGATTCCACTGACTTTGCCAAGGGCGATGCGGCGCAAACTAAGCCCGAGTTGATTGTTGTTAACCCGCCGCGCCGTGGGATCGGCGAGTCTCTGTGCCATTCCTTAAGTGAGTTTGCCCCTAAGGCGATTTTGTATTCCAGCTGCAATCCTAAAACCTTAGCCAAAGATCTCGGCCATATTCGAGGTTATCGGTTAACTAAGGTGCAGTTGTTCGATCTCTTTCCCCACTCGGATCATTTCGAAGTATTAGCCTTATTAGTGAAAGACTAAACCTCAACACGCCATTACTCGGCGTCAGTGTCGGCTTTAGGCGTTAAGGCATCGTCCCAGCTAATGCTGATTTCGGCGCCGCCTAAGGCCTGTGAGCGGCTTAACTCCAGCGTGCCATAATGCCAAGTGGCAATTTTCTTAACGATATATAGCCCTAAACCATAGCCACTGGTATCGCTTTGCTGGCTATCCCGCTCGAAGGCCGCCACCAGTTTTTTGCCTTTGCCCTCAAACCCTGGACCATCATCCTCGACACTGAGCCGATTTATGCCACCTTGCTGATGGAAGTGGACATGGATGTCATGTTGGGCGAAACGCATGGCATTTTGGACTAGGTTTTGAATCGCAATCGTCATCGCAATCGGGTCGAAGTGGGCCTGCTGCGCCTCATAGTGAAACACAATATTAAACTTAGGTTGGTAGATAGCATATTTGTGGGCCAATTTTTCCATAAAAAATTCAATGGATTGTGATTCTTGGCTGAGGGTTTCTTCCTTATGCTCTAGGCGAGCAAAAGACAGATAATTCGCTGCAAGTTGTTCAATATCATCGATATCTTCATTTAAGCGGTTAGCGTAATTAGCATCGATTTGTGGCCGAATAATTTCCAGTGCAAAGCGCATTCGCGCAAGAGGCGTGCGTACCTCGTGGGAGATGGTGCGGGACAGCTCCTTATGCATCTGGATAAAGTCGACGATTTGGTGGCTAACACTGTTAAAAGCCTTAGCAAGCGGGAAAATTGCCGAGTGTTTATGGATATCCTGAGGTCGTTTACGCGGGGCTTGGCCAAATTCGATAGCTGCCTGCTGCAAATGGTTAAGATCCCGAAATACCGGCCAGATCCACCAGAGGGCAACCAAGCAGAGTGATGAATATAATCCCAATAAAATCAAACTTGTATTGCGCTCCTTCGGCACAGGTGTTTGCACTGGGCCTAGCACTAAGATATGGCTGCTATCCTTATCGAGGCGATAATAATAGAGCTCATTACTGCTATGGCGCAGGGCGATTGTCGCCCCCTGTTGCAGTGAGGATTGCAAATTGTCTGGCAGCGAGAGAGAGGCAACGGGAATGCGCTTTATCTTAGGTAGTTGCTCATCATAATTTTGCAGCAGGTCGTCGACGTCGATTTGGTAGTTGTATTCGTCGTGGGCGAAATGTTCGGCGAGCTGACCAAAGCTCCAGATCACGATTCCGCAGGACAGCAGTAAAAAGATAAACAAGCGGTAGAACTGAAATTTCATTTGGATTAGGTCCGACCTTGGGTTGGCAAGTAATTGAATAAATAACCTTTCCCATGAATAGTCGTTATGGCCAGTCCCGGTACATTCAGCTCATCTAAACGTTTACGCAGGCGGCTGATTTTTAAGTCGATAGCCCTGTCTAAACCATCATATTCGCGGCCCACGAGTTGTTCGAACAAAAACTCCCGCGATAACACTTTGCCGGCGTGCAGGGCGAAGATCCACAGCAGTGAAAACTCCTTAGTGGTAAAAGATAAGGCTTCATCCCCCAGATTCACTTGCTGTAGGTTGGGGTCTAAAAATAGGTCGTGTAACTTAAGTTTACTGCGGCTACTGCTGGATTGCTGTTTGCGCAGGTTGGCCTTAATCCGCGCCAGCAGTAAAGGCGGTACTACGGGTTTGAGCAAATAATCGCAGGCGCCAAGATTTAATCCTCGAATCTGATCGGCATGATTATCGAGCGCCGTCAGGAAGATAATCGGACAGGGATAACTCGCGGCTAGCTGCGGGTAAATACTAAAGCCATCTTGCCCTGGCAGCATGACATCGCAAATGATCAGGTCAAACTCATCGGTATCCCGACGGATCAGCGCGTCTTCAGCATTATCTAAATGGATAAGCTTGTAACCTTCATGGGTTAAATAAGTGCAGACCAGTTCGGCTAGAGGTTGGTCGTCTTCAATTAACAGGATTTGCGATAAGGGTTCAGGCATTGGCGCGCTTGTCATAATAAGTTCCAGTTCAGTCCACGACGTCTTCTGGGGTTGGCGGGTTCAAACTTAGCGACTTTGACTAATGCGGTGGTCACTAAGCTATTGTTTTTAGGATCCCTGAGTTCGAACAAGGTATCTTTCGCTAAGGTCAGTTGTATTTGGTATTTAAAATCGAGCCGATCTTGAAAGCAGGCGATAGCAACGGTTTCTGTCGTGAGCCATACACAGAGTGATTGCGGAATATCCGATTGATATTCAATGAGTAAGTCTAAGTGGCAGTCGGGCTTTTCTAGTGTCACTGCACAGGTATTTGGCGTGATCCTCAGTTCGTCGGCGAGGCAAGATAGGCTGACGAAACAAGCAATCATTAAGCTGCAATAGGTGCAGTAGGTGAGCCACAGCGAATTGGAATGGTATGCCTTAGAAGTCATAGCTAATTCCAACAAATCCAGAAACATAGCCAGCTTTATCTATCAATACGCTGTCAGTGATTTCTTGTCCTAACCAAGTATATTCGAGTATAGCCACAAAATTAACGCTGTCGAAAATGGGCACATTGACCACGCTGCGGGCATGGTAATTGATGGCGGCTGAGGGTTGATATTTGGTTCGCAGCGGGCCTTCTTCCTCTTTAGTGAGCTGATAGTAGTAGCCGACGAGGTTTTCACTCTTTCGAATTGCCCCAATCTCAAAGCCGAGCGCCCCCCATGAAAACGCCTGACTGCGTTTGAGTCTAAGCTGGATCTCATTACCTTGGTGAACGCCAGTAATATCGTGGAAGTAACCTAGGCTGATATCGAGATAGGGCGTCACCCAAGTGGCATTGAGTCCACCTAGGTAGGAAAGATTGCGTTCAATTTCCTCGAATTTGACGACTTTAGGATTGATGGGCTGCTTCACTGGGGTATAACCTAAAATATCACTCAGTAATAGTTTATTCAGTCCATCGAATTCGTAGAAAAAACCGTCCTCATTAAAACGCGTCTGTAGGTCGACAATAAAGCTTTCTGACTCGTACAGGCTGTAACCTAAGGTGAAGTTTTCGACATAAAAGTTCTCACCGTAGTAATACCAAGTGGGCAGTATCCAAGTGTTGATATTTTCAACTTTTGCCCTTGGGTTTTCGAGTGCGCCATAACCTGCGGCAAGGGAAATCTGCCAGTCTCCGGCGGAAACTGTTTCAATTTCTTTAGCTTGCAGTGTGGTGCACCAACTCAGTAGTAGTACGAGTGGTAAACATTGTTTTCTGACGTTAACTGTCACTTCTTAGATAATCCCCAATGTTGTTTAAATGCATTGCTAAACCGCATTAAGACGAGCCTCAGCCTATCATTTTGTTCACAGAATTTAAGCATAATTATTCATGGTGCTACAAAATGCTACATCTTTGTCGGTAAGCTTTTATGTAATCGATATGTTTTTGTTGTGTTAATAAATTGTACAAAATGCTACGTAAAAGTGTTGCTGTTTTCTCCAGCTTGAGTGCTTAGATGGTTGGCCGCTAGGCAGCTTGTCCGTGATAAACGGCTTGCGATAACAATAATGGAGAAAGCAAAGTGAAGCTTAAAATACTAACTTGTACTATTGCTGCCGCCCTTTATGGTGCTGGTGCTATGCAGGCTGCTGCTAGCATAGGCGATGTACATCAACTTAAAGGTTTGCAGTTAACACCAGAACAAATTGCAAAGTTAAATGCTCCCCAAGCCGAGATCGATGATTCGGCACAAGGGGTTGGACTCAACCTTCAAATTACCCCTCAAGCTAACAAATTCGAATATGAGGAAGGTTTGACCGGTGAGCAGATCTACATCGTTCGCTTAAACCAAAAACCACTGGCACAAGTGAGTACGGAACTGTTTGCTAGCACCAATGCCAGCAAAACCGTTGCGAAATCGTCAAGCCAAAAATTATTCGTTGCTGGACAACCTGCAAGTAGCGCGGTAAAGAACTACCGTAGCCGCTTACTCGATAGCCAAAGACAAGTGATTGCCGATATTCAATCGACCGTCGGTGCGCGCCAAGTTCGCCAACAATTTACTAATGCGGTGAACGGTTTCTCGATGGCGATGACACAGGAAGAGGCGCAGCGTGTGTCTCAGTTAGCCAATGTGTCTTCGGTGCGTCGCTCGAAAAACTATGAGCTATTCTCGGATGCGGGCCCTGAGCTTATCCAAGCCGATAAGATTTGGTCGGGTGAAGCGACTGAAGCCGTGCCTTACAAAGGTGAGGGGATTATTGTTGGTATCGTCGATACCGGGATTAACTCAGATCACCGCTCATTTGCTGCTGTCGGTGAAGATGGCTATAAGCACAGCAACCCTTGGGGCGCAGGTAACTACATTGGTGACTGTACCAAGAGCGGTTTTGAAACCATGTGTAACGACAAGTTAATTGGCGTTCGCTCATACCCAGTTATTACCGATAACTTTACCAACGGTGCCTATGGAGCAACTCGTCCAGCCGTGGGTGAAGACTATCAAGGCCACGGTTCACACGTTGCTTCTACCGCAGCGGGTAACGTACTGTTCGATGTCGACTATATTAGCCCCGATGGCGGTAAAGCGGTATCCGATGGTTCTGTGATTAAACCTAAGTTATTCCCCCGTATGAGTGGTGTCGCGCCCCATGCGAACATCGTCGCTTACCAAGTGTGTCATCCGGATAACCAGCTGAATGCAGGTTGTCCAGGTGAGGCGCTGATTGCCGGTATTGAAGATGCGATTAACGATGGCGTTGATGTCATCAACTTCTCCATCGGTGGCCAAGATTCAAACCCTTGGGTAGATGATGTGGAATTAGCCTTCTTATCTGCTCGCGAAGCCGGTATTTCTGTCGCAGTGGCGGCGGGTAACTCAGGCCAACCAGCGGGTTATAAAGAATATTTTGGTCTGATTGACCACGCATCACCTTGGTTAATGAACGTGGCGGCTAGCACCCATGCCCGTGAAGTGGAAATTGAAACTAAGCTAACGGATCCTATGGGCGGCAACGAAGCGCCAAAATGGAGCGAAATTGTTGGCGGCGCGATTAACAGCGCGTCTGTGACTGGCATGGTGGTCAATGCTAAGGATTACGGCGATGAGTTTTGTGGCACGCCTTTCCCTGCTGGTACCTTCGACCTTAAGGATGGCGACGGTAACCCAACTGATGTAATTGTGGTTTGTAAGCGTAACAGCTTAAGCGATGCCAACGGTATTGCGCGCTCAGCTAAGGCTGACAACATCAAAGCGGGCGGCGCCGACGGCATGATCATGTATAACTATGCTAACGGTGATGCGCTGGTGCCAACGGCTTCTTACTCAGTTCCGAGTATTCATATTACTAAGGAAGAGTGGGACGGTCGTTACGATAACGGCATGGCGGGTTATGGTTTAAGTGATTGGTTGGCTAAGGGCAGCAATCATGTATTGACCATTTCTGATACGCAAATTGAGCGCACTTTAGATCCAGAGCGTGCCGATTGGTTAGCGGCGTTCTCCTCTCGTGGCCCAAGCCCATCAACGCCTGAAGCCTTAATCCCTGCGGTTGCGGCTCCTGGCGTGAACATCTATGCGGCCTTTGCCGACGAGCATCCATTCAGTGCCTCACCATCATCGGGTGACTTTGCCTTCTTAAGTGGTACCTCAATGGCATCGCCGCATGTGGCGGGTTCGATGGCGTTATTACGCCAAGCTCAGCCTAGCAGGAGCGCGACGGAAATCCAGTCTGCCTTAGCGATGACGGCGGAGAATAAAGTCCGCTACCACAGACTCGACGATCCTAAGGGCGATGTGGCATTAGCCTCAACTTACCGCGCGGGTACTGGCCGTATCAACGTGGCCAATGCGGTGAATGCGGGCTTTGTGATGGATGAAACCGTCGATAACTTCAAGGCGGCGGATCCACACAATGGTGGCGCGGTTCATAAGTTGAACATCCCACAATTAGTGAACTTCGAATGTAAGCCTAAGTGTCAATGGATCCGTACCATTAAGGCGACCAAAGACGGTACTTGGAGCGTCACTAACGGTGATGTCATCAACTGGAGCGTGGATTCACGTTCACAGTTAGTCCAAAACGGTGTGTCGATTAAGGTGTCACCAAGCGAGTTTACCTTAGCGGCGGGCGAGACCATGGATATCGTGGTTGAAGCATCAATCATGGATACCCAAGACTGGTTTAGTAACGCCGAAGTTGAGCTGCATTCAAACCTGATCTTCACCGAAGCGAGCGGCAAAGCCTCTGAGGCGCATTGGCCTGTGGTCTTTAAATACGACAAAAACGGCATGCCAGGACGCTTAAGCGCAGTGGCTCACCGTAACAATGCCAATGCTGTGATCAAAGGTATTGATTTACCTGAGGGTGACAACATCCATGGTCGTATCTTCAATCCAGTGAAAGCGGATGTGAAAACCGTGGTGCTGCCAAAGGATGACGATGGTAACTTCCCTTGGGCAAGTAATACTGATTTAACGATCCCGATGGATCAGCGTCTCGACGAAGCGACTCATGTGGAAATGATTGATGTGCCTGCCAATGCGCGCCGTTTAATCGTCGAATCATTCGGTACGACTAAGTCTGCGATTATCGAGAATTTAGACAAAGGTAACCTCATTGTTTACGTCGGTAAGGACTATAACGGGAACGGTAAGGCCGATCCTTTCGAAGAATTGCTCTGCGTGTCTAACCACATCCAATACAACAACTTCTGTAATATTAACCAACCAGAAGAAGGTCAGTATTGGGCGTTGTTCTACAACCCAAGAAAAGGCACTGCTGCGAACAGCTATTACAATGCGATGGAAGAAACCTTCCAATATGCGACGACCATCGTTACCGATGACGTTGCGAGCGATATGAGTGTTGAAGTACCTGCGAGCAATGGTCGCGATCCTGTTGATATTAAAGTCAATTGGGATATGCCAGAGATGAAAGAAGGTGACGTGTACTACTCGCTACTGGACTTCGGAACCTCAGAGGTGAACGCGGGTAACATTGGTAAAGTTGCCTTTAAACTCGAGCGCGGCATCGATGATGTGCACTTAGACGCCACCCAAACGGCGGCGGTTGCGGGTGACCAGATTCCATTTACCTTCGAGGTACAACCTAACGATACCGGTGTTGACCGTGCATTTAGCATAGTTGCGAACATTCCGGCTGGATTAAGCCTACGCCCAGAAGATGTACTGACTTCTTCAAGCGCCATAGTTAAGGATGTGAAACTGGAAAATGGCAAACTCACTATCAGTGGTATTCAACCCGATACCAGCGATCTTGAGCCACGTTACAACGTCACCACTAACATTGATGACGCTATGTGCCGTACGCCAAACTTTGGTAACAAGAAACCGGGCGGTTATGTGAACTTAGAAGAGTTTGCTATCTACCCAATCTTCAGTGGTTTTGCGCCTGTTGAGTATGGATCTAACGGTAAAGCGTTGAGCGGTAAGGATAATAACATCCTATATCGCAACGGTATTACCTTACCAATTAGCACTGTGTTTGGTGGTACTTATGATCGTTTCCACCTGTATAACAACCAAGACCAAATCAACATCTATAAACAAAACTCACTGGATATTCGTGGCCACGGTATTGTGTCCTTATTCCAAGGGCAGCCATTCTTCTATCCGTACCATGACATCTTCCCGTACAACAGCTTCCCATACGCCGCTATCGGTATGCTGTGGCGTGGATTTGGCCTAGGTGCTGGTGCGACTCAAGATATTCTGAGTGCGCCATTGGTTAATACATCAGCTGAACGTGCGGGTATCTCTATCGCGAGTACTCAAACGGGTTGGGGTATCTTGGAATACGATAATGCTCGTTCTTACAAGCCATTAGGATACGATGCAAACCGTGTTTACCAATGGGAAGAGAAGGACGATAGATTCGACTTCGAGCTTATCTTCAACGTGAACACCCGCTTCGGTGACGGTGAGTACGAGATGATGATGGCCTACGACAATATCAACTTCGGTTCACAAGATGGTCGTGGCTCTATCGGTCTGCAAGGCTTCCAAGGTGGTCTATATGCCTATGGCCCACTGCAGAAATATCTCGGTGAGCAATACGCCTTCGATAACCTGAAGGACAAAATCAGCAATGGTCTTGTGATTTGTTACGACTACGTTGGCCCAGAGTCATCACAATTTGAAGTGACGGCTTGGACGACAGTTAAAAACACTGCTGCAGGCCAAGTGCTGACGGTTGATGCGGTTAGCCAAGTCGATGGTATGGCTGATATCAATATGAGCCACAGCGTGACTGTGCCCTCTAACATCAGCATTGGTGCGATTGCCGACCAAACGATTGCGGAAAACACGAGCTTAGAAGGTCTGAAGGTTGTGTTTGCCGACGAGCAAAACAGCGTGAATAAGATCACCGTAACGGGTGAGCACATCAGCGCTGTGGTAAATGGCAACACTTCAGGTTCAACCATCACTATTACACCAGAAGCTAACTTCCACGGCGACGTAGAAGTCACAGTGACTGTGAGTGATGTGGAAAACCCAGCCGATGCAGCGAGCACCAGCTTTATGCTGACCGTTGAATCCGATGGTGTTGAACCGACAGTGCCTGTAACACCGACTACACCAGAAACACCGTCTGAAGAAAGCAGTGGTGGTGCTTTAGGTGGTTTATCTATGCTACTGGCTCTCGGGGCATTGATCAGAAGAAGAAAAACTCACTAATCATGGGTTTGACTTCCTAGTCAATTGATATTTATCCTGAATTTAGGATGCCGGCAAATGGATTTTGCCGGCTTTTTTGTTTTGTGATTCTATTCGAAACGACAGTGTGATGGTTCAATCCATACCTACTCTGGTTTGTTGTATTTCGGTTTATTCTCTCTGCCAGCCTGATATATCTCATTACTTAATTGCTTTTGATACAAAAATAACAATTAAAACAATGTCTAAGATTTTGGCTTAGTGTGATTCTCTGATTCTTCGTTTGTAATCGATATGTTTTGTTTTTATTTGATGTTTTTCAAAGAAAAATACTGAGCCGCTATTGTTTGTTTGCCAAAAGTTTCCTATTTAGCTTTGTTTTTGTGTACAAAATGTTACGTCAAAGTGCTGAGTGTTTTAATTCGTTGGTGTTTAGATTAGGGCGCCACCAGGCAGTTAGGTCGTGTGATAAATGACCAACTACAACAATAATGGAGAAGCAAAGTGAAGCTGAAGTTAATAACTTACACTGTTGCTGCCGCCCTTTATGGTGCTGGTGCTATGCAGGCAGCTGCAAGCATTGGCGATGTACATAAGAACCAAGTACAAAAAATTAAAGGTTTGCAGTTAACACCTGAACAGATCAATGAATTAAACGCTGAGCAAATCAAAGCCTCTGAAAACACTCAAGGCGTAGGTCTCAACATTCAAATCAATCCTCAAAGTCAGAAGTTTCAATACGAGGAAGGTTTGACTGGCGAGCAAGTTTATATTGTCCGCTTGAATCAAAAGCCATTGGCGCAGGTGAGTGCAGAGCTGTTAGGCACGGCTAACGATTCTGCGAGAGCGGTTAAATCTTCTAAATTGTTTGTGGCTGGTCAACCTGCAAACCGTGCAATACAAAACTACCGCACTCAACTGCTAAACAGCCAAAAGCAAGTTTTGGCTGATATTCGGTCTAATGTAGGTGCGCGTCATGCTCGCCAACAGTTTACTAACGCGGTAAACGGTTTCTCTATCGCAATGACGCAGGAAGAAGCGCAGCGTGTTGCAGAGCTGCCTAATGTTGCTTCAGTTCGTTTATCAAAGACCTACTCATTACAGTCTGATGCAGGTCCTCAGCTGATCCAAGCTGATAAAATTTGGAACGGTGAATCGACTCCTGATGGCCTGCCTTATCAAGGTGAAGGCATTATCATGGGTATAATAGATACTGGTGTAAACACGGATCACCGTTCGTTCGCCGTACAAGGCGATGATGGTTATAAACACATCAACCCTTGGGGAACAGGAACCTTCGTCGGTGACTGTACTAAGGCTGGTTTTGAAACCCTATGTAACGATAAGTTAATCGGTGTGCGTTCTTACCCTGTGATCACCGACAGCTTTGCTGATGGCTCTTTTGGTGTGGTACGCCCTGCTGTGGGTGAAGACTACCAAGGTCACGGCTCACACACGGCGTCAACTGCGGCGGGTAACGTATTATTAAACGTGGATTATGTCGCGCCTGAAGCCGCGAGCCAAGCGTCTGACGGTACAGTGATCAAGGCAGGTTTATTCCCTCGCATCAGCGGTGTGGCGCCGCACGCTAACATCATCTCTTATCAAGTTTGTCTTCCTGACAACGATTTCGGTGCAGGTTGTCCTGGCGAAGCTCTGGTTGCGGGTATTGAAGATGCGATCAAAGACGGCGTTGACGTTATCAACTTCTCTATTGGTGGTCAGGAATCCAATCCTTGGGCAGATGACGTTCAATTAGCTTTCCTTGCAGCCCGTGAAGCGGGTATCTCTGTTGCTGTCGCCGCGGGGAACTCAGGCCAATATAATAGTGCTGCAGAATACTTCGGTAAAATTGACCATGCTTCTCCTTGGCTATTAAGTGCCGCAGCGACAACCCATGATCGTGTAATCGATATTACCACTAAGCTGGTTGAACCTATTGGTGGAGCAACAACTCCAGCATGGAGTGAAATCACTGGTGGTGTGATTAACAAAGAATCTGTGACTGGTCACGTGGTTATCGCTGCAAACTTCAAAGATGAATTCTGCGCAAACCCATTCCCAGCAGATACCTTCGTTTGGAAAGATGCCAATGGTAATCCTACCGATGACAAAGTGATCGTCGCTTGCCGTCGTAATGACACGAAAAGTTCTACAGGTATTGCCCGTAGCGTTAAGGCTGATAACGTCAAGGCTGGCGGTGCCGATGGTATGATCCTGTACAACTTCGCTAAGAATGAAGCGATTGTACCTGCGGTATCTTATTCAGTACCTGCTATTCATATCACTCAAGAAAATTGGGGAACCGCCAACGGCAGTGGTCTTTATGGTTGGTTGAACAAAGGTACTGGCCATATGCTGACCATTACTGCAACCGATATCGAACGCCGTTTGGATGCAGCTGAAGCAGATTGGTTAGCTCCATTCTCATCACGTGGTCCAAGTACTTCAACGCCTGAAGCGCTAATTCCTGCGGTTGCTGCTCCTGGTGTGGATATTTACGCGGCTTTTGCTGACGAACATCCATTCAGTGCTTCATCTGCGTCAGGTGATTTCACCATCATGAGTGGTACCTCTATGGCGTCGCCGCACGTTGCGGGCTCTATGGCGCTGCTGCGTCAAGCGCACAAGGATTGGACTGCGACTGAAGTACAATCGGCACTGGCGATGACGACGGAGAACAAAGTTCAATATCGCCGTCTGAATGAAGCAACTGGTGATGTTGAACTCGCCTCAACCTACCGCGCGGGTACTGGCCGTATTAACGTGAAAAATGCAGTTAATGCGGGTTTCGTGATGGACGAAACCATTGAAAACTTCAAAGCGGCCGATCCAAATAACGGTGGTGTACTGCATAAGCTGAACATTCCACAGTTAGTTAACTTTGAATGTAAGCCTAAGTGTCAATGGATCCGTACCATTCGTGCGACTAAAGACGGTACTTGGAGCGTGACGAACGGCGATGTGATCAACTGGAACATGGATTCACAGAATCAAATTGTTCAGAACGGTGTGACCATTAAAGTGTCTCCAAGCGAGTTTACCTTAGCGGCTGGCGAGACTCAGGATATCGTGATTGAAGCCTCAATCATGGATACCCAAGATCCATTCAGTAATGCTGAAGTAGAACTGCACTCGAACCTGATTTTCACTGAAATCAGCAATAATGCTCCTGAAGCCCATTGGCCAATCGTGTTCAAGTACGACAACAACGATATGCCTTCAAGTCTTAAGTCAACAGCACACCGTAATAATGCTAGTGCTATGATTAAAGGCATTAATTTACCTGAAAGCGATAACATTCACGGCCGTATTTTCCAAGCTGTGAAAGCCGATGTTAAAACGATAATCCTGCCGAAGGATGATGATAAAGTCTATCCTTGGGCTAGCACTGGTAGCGAAGGTCTTGACCCCGAACAGATTATTGACGAAGCGACCCACGTTGAGATGATCGAGGTGCCCGCGGGTAGCCGTCGTCTGATCGTTGAAACCTTTGGCAGAGCCAAGTCTGCGTTAGAAGGTGATTTCGACATCGGTAATGCCAATATCTATGTGGGTAAAGACTATAACGGCAACGGCCAAGCCGACCCGTTTGAAGAGTTGTTATGTGTGTCAAACGACTCACTGTTCAATAACTTCTGTAATATCAACGATCCAGAAGAAGGGACTTATTGGGCAATTATCTACAATCCAAGAAAGGGTAAATCGACGAATAACTGGTATGCCGGCGTAATGGAGACCTTCCAATATGCTGCGACAGTAGTGAGTGGCCAAGTTGCTAACAACATGAGCGTCGACGTACCTGCCAGCAATGGCACAGAGGCAGTTGCTATCAACGTAAACTGGGATATGCCAGAAATGAGCGAGGGTGATATTTACTACTCGTTAATCGACTTTGGTACTTCTGCAGTTAACGCCGGTAATATTGGTAAAGTTGCCTATAAATTGGAACGTGGTGTTAACGATGTTCATTTAGAGGTTCCTCAAACTAAGGCGTTAGTGGGTCAATATGTTCCATTCACCTTTAAGGTTCAGCCTAACGATTCAGGTGCAGACCGTGCATTTACTATCGAAGCGAATATCCCCGAAGGCTTAAGCCTGAAAGCGGAAGAAGTATTCACTTCATCTAGTGCTACCGTTAAGGATATTAAAGTCGAAGGTCGTAAGCTGACCATCAGTGGTGTTCAACCGAATACACTCGGTAAGTACGCTCAGTACAATATCACTACGAACATCGAAGACCCAATGTGTAAAACACCAAACTTTGGTAACGAAAACCCAGGTGGCTATGTTGACTTAGAAGAGTTTGGTATTTACCCAACATTAAGTGGTTTCGAACCAACCGAGCTTGGTAGCAATGGTAAAGTCACCACTGGTAACACTAACAATATCCGTTACCAAACGGGTAACGTGTTACCGATTAAAACCTTGTTTGGCGGTGCATATACCGGTTTCCACTTGTATAACAACGCTGAAGAGATGAACGTCTGGAATGACAACGCCATCCAGATCCATGGCACAGGTATTGTGACTCTTTACAATCAGAAGTTCTTCTACGGCTGGCATGACATTTTCCCATATTTGAATGCACCATTCTCGAGTATGGGGGTGTTGTGGCGCGGTACGGACTATAGAGGTACAAATTCGGATCTGATGAGTGTGCCAAAAGTAGTCACAAGCAAGGAAATTGCTGGTATCTCTGTTGGTAGTACCTCTGATGGTTGGGCAATTATCGAGTACGATAATGCACGCTCTTACGGTCAATTGGCTAACAATGCTACGACCAATGCTAAGCAGTGGGAAGAGCGTGACGATAGATACGACTTTGAGTTGCTGTTTAATGTAAACACCCGCTATGGCGATGGTGAATACGAAATGATCATGGCCTACGACAATATCGACTTTGGTACTCAAGATGACCGTGGTTCTATTGGCGTACAAGGTTTCAAAGGTCCCTTAAGTCTGTTAGGCCCTGCTAATGGTTACAAAGGTCAGCAATTCGCTTTCAATGGTCTGAAAGACAAGATCCATAATGGCTTAGTGATCTGTTACGACTACGTTGGCCCAGAGTCATCACAATTTGAAGTGACGGCTTGGACGAAAGTCGCGACAAATGCACCAGGTAAAGCTTTAACTGTGGATGCGGTCAGTCAGGTTGATGGTATGGCGAATATCAGCATGTCACGCACAGTCACAGTACCAAGTAACATCACTGTGGCTCGCATTGCTAACCAAACGATTGCGGAAAACACGAGCTTAGAAGGCTTGAAAGTCATTTATGCCGACGAGCAAAACAGCGTGAACAAGATCACCGTAACGGGTGAGCACATCAGCGCTGTGGTGAATGGCAACACTTCAGGTTCAAGCATCACTATTACACCAGAAGCTAACTTCCACGGCGACGTAGAAGTCACAGTGACTGTGAGTGATGTGGAAAACCCAGCCGATGCAGCGAGCACCAGCTTTATGCTAACCGTTGAATCCGATGGGGTTGAGCCGACTACGCCACCTGTAACACCTGACCCTGACACCAATAAAGATAGCGGTGGTGCTTTAGGTGGTTTATCTATGCTACTGGCTCTCGGGGCATTGATCAGAAGAAGAAAAACTCACTAATCATGGGTTTGACTTCCTAGTCAATTGATATTTATCCTGAATTTAGGATGCCGGCAAATGGATTTTGCCGGCTTTTTTGTTTCTATGGCTTGGCGCTCTTTCGTTATAGCAGTATTTCCTTTTCATCAAAATGTCTTTTTAATGGCATAATCTCGCTTATTTTATGCATCGAAAGGCAAATCATATGCTGCAGATATTCTTACGTTTTTTAACCCTTGGGCTGATGAGTTTTGGCGGGCCTGCGGCGCATATCGGCTATTTTCGACAAACCTTTGTCAACGAACTCGGTTGGCTTGATGATAAACGTTATGCCAGCTTAGTGGCTTTAAGCCAATTTATGCCGGGACCCGGCTCAAGTCAGGTCGGTTTTGCCATCGGTTACCATAGGGGGGGACTGCTCGGTGCCATAGCCGCCTTTGCCGGATTTACCTTGCCTTCCTTTGTATTGATGTATCTGCTGGCCGTAACCACCGCCGCTTGGTTAGGTAACGATTACATGCAGGGCATAGTCCATGGCTTAAAACTGTTGGCTGTGGTCGTGGTTGCGGATGCTGTGCTGGCGATGTTCAGCCAGTTTTGCCAGCGTAAAACCGCGCGCTTATTGATGCTTGGCAGCGCCGCGAGCATACTGATTTTCCCGTTCTTATGGACCCAAATTGCGCTGTTAATCCTTGCCGCGCTCTTAGGCTTATCATTCTTGAGTGCGACCGAGAGTGAGTCTCAAAAACCTGACCCCATTCGTTTGAACTACCTGAGCTTAGGCATATTTATCGCCTTGTTTGTGGGGAGCTTTTGGGCTTTAGATCTTGGCGTTGAAGCTGGGATCTTTGGTGAGTTTTATCGCGCTGGCAGCTTAGTCTTCGGTGGCGGTCATGTGGTGTTGCCGTTGCTTGAGACTGCGGTCGGCGATTCTCTGAATAGCGATCGCTTCCTCACTGGCTATGCCTTTGCTCAAGCCGTGCCTGGGCCTATGTTCACCTTTGCGACCTTCCTTGGCGCCGAGATGATGCTTGAGAATCCCTTTGTCGGCGCGGCTATCGCAACTCTAGCTATCTTCTTACCGGGATTTTTATTGATGCTGGTGGGCTTAAAGAGTTGGCATGCAATTGCCGCCAGACCCAAGATTGCCGGCATGCTTGCCGGTGTCAACGCCTGTGTGGTGGGATTACTTGCGGCGGCGCTATACCAACCCGTGTTTACCCAAGGGGTGTTATCTGGTGTAGATATGGCCATAGTCTTGCTCGGTTTTGGTGCGTTAAAGCTCTTCAAACCGCAGATGCTGCTATTGGTTTTAGGCTTTAGCCTGTGTGGTATCGGATTGATATTACTTGGTTAAGCGAATGACCTCCTAAAGTTGGCGCCTGAAATTAATACGATATTTGTTAAGTTAAACGCAAAGATATTGCACTGTTTTGGCTATACTTCATAAATATAAAAAAATATAAGCTCGATCACCCTGGAGTAAGCAAGCATGTCGAATTTAAGCCTGCGTAATAAATTACTGCTGTTGTCTTTGTTTCCCCTCATTTTGACCCTGTTAGTGCTCATGACCGTTTCCTACTATGTCGAACAAGAATCCCTCGCGGAAGAAGTAGTGACCTTTAGGACTAAACTGGTTGGCGAACGTAAACAACAAATCAAAGAAGCGACCGAAATTGCCGCCGGGATCGTGCAATATCAACTGTCCCTCAAGGATCAAGGCAATGTGAACCAAGCCCTGCGTGATATTCGTTTTGGCAGCGCTGGTTATTTCTTTATTTATGATTCCCAAGGTAAAAACATTTTCCACGCCTTAATGCCGAATCTCGAAGGTCAAAACAAAATCGATATGACAGACCCTCGCGGTACTAAGATCATCGTCGGTTTGTTGGATGCGGCCAAACGCGGCGACGGTAACTTTTCCTATTACTATCAAAAGCCCAATACCAACGAGCAAATCGAGAAGATTAGCTACGTGATGATGGTTCCGGGTACCGACTGGATGCTCGGTACTGGGGCCTATATCGACGATATCGAAGCCGTGGTGGAGGATTACCGCCAAACCGTGACCGAACAAATGGCCGATAAATCCTTCATGATCCTGTTAATTGCTCTCGTGCTGACGGGGATCACGGCCTTTATCATTATGGTTGCAGCCCATCGTATGGTGGTGCCGATTAAAAATATGGCGGATAGTCTGAACGATATCGCCAAGGGAGAAGGGGATTTAACTAAACGCTTAAGCGTGAAGGGCGAGGATGAAATTGCTCAGTTAGGTCAAGCCTTTAACTTATTCGTCGATAAGCTACAAACCATTATTGGCGATGTGGCCAACGCCACGGCTAAGGTGAAATCCGCCGCGAATGCGATTCACGACCAAACCAAAGTGATGTCGAGCCAACTGCTGAGCCACAACAACGAGACAGACCAAGTGGTGACGGCCATTACCGAGATGTCCTCTACCGCGAGTGAAGTGGCGCAAAATACCACCCAAGTGGCCGAGGCGACCCAAGCTGCTACAGGTGATGTGGCTAATGCGCAGCGCTGCGTCGATGCCTCACTCGAAGAGATTGCAGGTCTAATGGCGCAAATTAATAATGCCGCGGGCAGCATTAAGTCCCTAAGCGAGCAATCGCAAAAGATTAACAGTGTCTTGTCTGTGATTGGTGGCATCGCCGAGCAAACCAACCTGCTGGCCCTTAACGCGGCGATTGAAGCTGCCCGCGCCGGTGAGCAAGGGCGTGGCTTTGCCGTGGTGGCCGATGAAGTGCGTAATCTTGCCAGCCGGACTCAGGCAAGCACCTTAGAAATCAATGAAATGCTTTCAGAACTCCACAAGCTGGTGGCCTTGGCGGTAAAAACCATGGACGAGAGCCAGCAGAGCTGCGTGCGCTCGGTGGATTCTTCCCGCGCTATTTCGGAAAGCTTAGGCTCGGTGACATCGGCAGTGACTGCGATTAACGATATGAGTACCCAAATTGCGACGGCGGCGACCGAGCAAAGCTCTGTGACCGAAGAAATCAACCGTAACGTTTATGCCATCCAAGAGATCGTTAACGAGCTGCTCCACTCCAGTGAAGATGCGGCCAAGGTGAGTCAAACCGTGTCTCAGGAGGGGATTAACCTGGGTAAATTAGTAGGGCAGTTTAAGATTTAACTCGGCTAATTAAGCAAGTTAATTAAGCAATTAATTAATTTAGCGAATAAAAACGGGAGACAGTGTCTCCCGTTTTTTATGTTCATCTTTGGGCTTAATTTTATGCTTGCTATGCAGCCCTAGGCTGGTTCACTCATCTTTGCAGTCACCTTTTCAGCCCTGACTGCACAGACCTTATATTCGGGAATATAAGCTACAGGGTCGAGCGCATTGATGGTGAGCTTATTCGCCGCTGCTTCCACAAAATGGAACGGCAGGAACAGCACGCCCGCTTGGGCGCGTTTAGTCACAAAGGCATCGATTTCAATCTCACCGCGGCGGGTGGTGAGGCGAAGTTTATCGCCGTTATGGATCCCCAGTTGCTCCGCATCATAGACAGAAATCATCACCTTAGGCGCGCCGAGTAGATCCAGCCCTGGTGTTTTACGGGTGAGTGTGCCCGTGTGGAATTGCTCCAATAGCCGTCCCGTCGACAGCGTCAGCGGATACTCGTTGCAGGGCATTTCAGCAGGCAGGCGATAACTGACGGGGGTAAATAAGCCTAAGCCTCGAGTGAATTGGCTTTGGTGCATAATCGGCGTCCCGGGATGGGTTTCATCCGGACAGGGCCATTGAATCCCTTGGGAGATTCGACCTTCTGCATTGGCACTTAATCTGTCCCAGCGAATACCGCGATACTGCGGGGTGAGCTCGTTGATCTCGCCCCAGATAGCTTCTTCGTTGGCATAATCCCAGTTAGCGCCCATGGCATTAGCGACCGCTTGTACTATCTGCCAATCGGGCAAGGCTTCACCCGGTGAGGCGAGTGCTTGCTCGAGTCGCTGTACCCGACGCTCGGTATTGGTAAAGTGACCGCGTTTTTCCACGAATGCGGCGGCGGGCAAGACCACATGGGCAAGCTCGGCCGTCTCGGTTAAAAAGATATCCTGCACCACCAGAAACTCGATTTGGCTCAAGGCATTAAGCACATGGGCTTGGTCGGGGTCGCTGAGCACGGGATTCTCCCCCATCACATATAAGGCTTTAATGTTGCCCTTGGCAATATCGTGCATCATATGGGTTGCGGTGACGCCAATTTCCCCCGATAACGGCGTTTGCCAGTGGTTTTCGAAGCGCATTCTGGCATGAATATCCGTGACCTTTTGATAGCCTGTGAAGTAGTTGGGTAATGCACCCATATCACAAGCCCCTTGAACGTTACTCTGGCCGCGAAGTGGGTTAATCCCCGCGCCTGACACACCAATATTGCCGCAAAGTAGCTGCAAATTAGAGATAGCCGTGACGTTATCGTGCCCAGTCGTATGCTGAGTGATCCCCATGGCGTAGTAAACCGCGGTCTTTTGCGCCGTGCCTATGGTGCGCGCGAGGCGGGCAATGTCTTCGGCCTTTACGCCCGTGATGAGCGCCGCGTTTTCGAGGGAGTAATCCTCCTTGGCTAACTCCGCATAGAGGGCCTCAATGCCTTCGGTACGCCGGGCGATATAGTCTTTATCCTGCCAATCGTTACGAATAATTTCCGCCATAATGGCGTTGAGCAGCATCACATCCGTCCCCGGTCTGTGGGCGACATACAGCTCGGCCTTTTCGGCAATGCCAACCCGCTTCGGATCGGCAACCAGCAAACGCGCGCCGTGCTGCATCACCGCCTGCTGAATTTTCGAGGCGATAATCGGATGGGCGCAGGTGGTGTCTGAACCTAAGATAAAGATGACGTCCGAGTCCTTAATGCTCGGAATATCATTGGTCATTGCGCCGCTACCAATACTCTGCTGCAAGCCTGTTACCGTTGATGAATGGCATAGGCGGGCGCAGTGATCGATATTGTTGGTGCCAAGAACACTGCGAACGAACTTTTGTAGCACAAAGTTATCTTCGTTGGTGGCTTTGGCCGAGGCGAGGCTGGCGAGGACATTGCTGCCATCTTTTTGTTTTATCTCGGTTAAGCGTTTTGCCACATAGGCGATGGCTTCGGGCCAGCTACTCGGTTGCAGCTCGCCGTTTTTACGTATTAGTGGCGTAGTGAGACGTTTGTCGCTGTGAATAAAATCGAAGCCAAAACGCCCCTTAACACACAGCATGCCTTGGTTAACGACCGAGTCCTTATTGCCTTCGATATGGCGAATGCGATTGGCGCTAGGGTCGATTTTAAGGTCGAGGCGACAGCCCACGCCGCAGTAAGTACAAATCGTCGAGGCTGTTTTTAACTCTGTGCTATCGCCTTGGCGTTTATCCCGCGCATCGACCAGTGCGCCCGTCGGACAAACCTGTACACAGTTACCACATTGCACACACTGGCTATCGGCCATGCTCGCACTAAAGCCAACTCTCGGCGCGCGGCGCTCCATGTGTTGAGTCATTTCCTGCGGCAGCGCCTGATAGGAATCTTGGCTAAATTGGATGGCGCAGTGACCGCTCTGCTGCTGACACACATCGACGCATTTACCGCAGCTAATACAGCGATTAGCATCGAATTGAATAAAGGGTGCGCTCTTATCAACACTGAAATGCCGTGCATTTTCAGTGGCTAAGCTTTTGGCCTCGACACCATAATCCGTGGCGTAATCCCTCAGCTTACAATCAGTATTGGCCTGACAGGCGCACTCGAGGCAACGAGCCGCCTCTTGCATGGCGGCATCTACGGGAAAGCCTAACTCGACTTCACTGTAATTCAGTAACCGTTGCAGCGCCGTGAGTTCGGGCATCTTCAAGCGCGGCTGACGCGGCGTATGGGGATAAAGCGTTGACCCTGCTTTTGAGCTTGTTTCGGTTTGCTTAAGGGCGTTTGGAATGAGGGCGTTTGGAATGGTTTTGACCGAGTTAAACTCATGGGCATGTAAATCGCAGCTAAGGCCGATTTTTAGCATCTTATCAATAGCGATGGCCGCTTTACGGCCATCGCCAATCGCGGCTACGGCAGTCGCTGGGCCGCGGCGGGCATCGCCCATCACAAACAGTTTTTCTACCCCCGATGACATGGTTTGCTCGCAGCCTATCAGGGTGTTCCAGCGGCTCAGCGCCAGTTCGCCATGCCTGAGTTGCCCTAAAGGATCCTGCATAAAACTCAGATCTGGCGCTTGGGAGACGGCGGCGATAACGGTATCGAAGGCCTCGGTAAAGGTTTCCCCTGTGTCCACGGGCGCGTGTCTGCCCGAGGCATCGGCTTCGCCGAGTGCCATTTTGCTGAAGGTGACAGCTTCTATCTGTCCATTGGCATCGCTATGATTTTCAATGGGATTGGTTAAGAAATGGAATTTGACGCCTTCAACTTCGGCCTCATGTACTTCGTAGGCTTCGGCGGGCATTTCGGCGCGGGTACGGCGGTAGATTAAGGTGACATCGCAGCCTTCGCGCACGGCGGTGCGGGCGCAGTCGATGGCGGTGTTGCCGCCACCAATCACGGCGACTTTTTTGCCTAACTTCAATTGTTTGTCGAGGCAATGATCCTTAAGAAAATCCACCCCAAGGTAACAGCCCGCAAGTTCTGAGCCTTTATAGTTCATCGGCACCGCCTTTTGGGCGCCGATGGCAAGGCACACAGCGTCGAAATCGGCGACCAGTTGGGCTAAATGAATTTCATGGCCGAGGCGAGTATCTGTATGAATGGTTAACCCATTGCGGCATAGCAGCTCGATTTCTTTATCGAGAATCGCCTTAGGTAAACGGTATTCGGGGATCCCATAACGCAGCCAGCCGCCCGCCTGGGGCATAGCTTCAAAAATCTCAACACTATGCCCTTGGTTTGATAGGTAATAACCGGTACTTAATCCTGCCGGGCCCGCGCCAATAATGGCAATCTTTTTGCCCGTATCTGCGAGGCGTGTTGGTTGATAACTGCCGCCTTGTTCATCGTCGGCCAAGTCTAAATCGGCGGCGTGGCGCTTAAGTTGACGAATGGCAATGGGGTCATCGACGAGGCCGCGGCGGCATTCAGTCTCGCAAAATGCGGGGCAGACTCGGCCAATCGACAGCGGCAGCGGCAGGGTGTCTTTAATGACTTTAATCGCTTGGGTATGGTCGCCTTGGGCAATGTGGTAGAGGTAGGTTTGCACATCGACGCCCGCGGGGCAGGCCTGCTGGCAGGGCGCCTCACAATCGGCAAAGTGGTCACTTAAAATTGTGCTCAGTGCGGCTTGGCGCTGTTTGGTTAAATATGCCGATTGGGTGATGACCTTCATGCCCGCTTCGGCGGGCGTTTCACAGGCTTTTACGCAGCGCAGGCTGGCATCGGTGTTTTCGATTTGCACTAAGCAGAGGTTGCAGTCCTGTTTATTGGCGTTAGGCGCTGCGCCTAATTGCCGTGTCGCATCCGTTGGTTCGCACAGACTCGGAATGGCTATGCCCGCCTTACGGGCCGCCTGTAATAGGGTTTCGCTCGGCTCGGCCGTGACGCTGTGATTGTCGATGTTAAGTTCTATCATCCCAAGGCCTTTTATATTTGTAGGGTGCTTGCTGCATTGGCGTAAAGCGGCAGGCTTAAGGTGGGTTTGAGTATAACTAGAGCGCTTTAGAAGACGCTTATGGGCTGGGGAAGTTTGACGCTAAATTGCCGCTGTCATCACAAACCCGTATCAGACTGTGCGCTGATGAAGGTTTACTGGTGGAAAGTTGTGATTTGCTTGGTGTTTTGCATTTGATTTATCTGTATCTTGCTTAATCCTTTGAGGTTTTTAGTGATTATCACTGTTTAGCTTGCTCAAATTTATGTTTGAACGCGGCGTGAAACGGGTTATTTCATGTAGGATCACAGTCTTAACTAGGCTTTGTCTGTTAATCTGCTGGCGCCAGCGGTGCTTTTTAGGCTGATAAAATCGCCCTGAAGTGTCAACACGCCCTAGGTTTACAGCCGTTGTTAGGTTAAAATGCGCGGTTGCAAATACTGTTAATCGCCGCCTCCTTTGATGGAAAATCCATTGAAACGGCAAAAATAAAGCGAAGTTGAAAATCCATGTTTGAAGTTAATCCAGTAAAATTCAAAATTAAGGAGCTTGCCGAGCGTACGCAGCTTCTTAGGGGGTATCTTTGACTACGATGCTAAGCATGAGCGTCTAGAAGAAGTCAGCCGTGAACTTGAAAGTTCTGAGGTGTGGAACGAGCCAGAACGTGCTCAAGCCCTAGGTAAAGAGCGCGCCAGCCTCGAAGCCGTTGTCAAAACTATCGATGATATGGATGCCGGTCTAGAAGACGTTGAAGGTCTGCTAGAGCTTGCCATCGAAGAAGAAGACGAAGACACCTTCAATGAAACCACCAAAGAGCTGGATTATTTAGAGAGCCGTTTGGCCGAACTCGAATTCCGCCGTATGTTCTCTGGTCAACATGATGCCTCCGATTGTTACTTAGACATTCAATCGGGCAGTGGCGGTACTGAGGCGCAAGACTGGGCCAACATGGTACTGCGTATGTACCTGCGTTGGGGCGAAGCCCACGGATTCAGCCCTGAGCTGATGGAAGTCACCGACGGTGACGTCGCCGGTATTAAGGGCGCGACCATTAAATTCACCGGTGAGTATGCTTTCGGTTGGTTACGTACCGAGACAGGCGTGCATCGTTTAGTGCGTAAATCGCCATTCGACTCATCGGGTCGTCGCCATACCTCTTTCTGCTCGGTATTCGTTTACCCCGAGATTGATGACGATATCACCATCGATATCAATCCTGCTGACTTACGTATCGACGTATACCGCGCCTCGGGTGCGGGTGGTCAGCACGTTAACCGAACCGAATCTGCGGTACGTATTACCCACTTACCGACCAACACGGTAGTGCAGTGCCAGAACGACCGTTCACAGCACAAGAACAAAGATTCGGCGATGAAACAGTTAAAAGCCAAACTGTTCGAATTAGAAATGCATAAGCAAAATGCGGAAAAACAAGCCGCCGAAGATGCCAAATCTGACATCGGTTGGGGCAGCCAGATCCGTTCTTATGTATTGGATGATTCCCGTATTAAAGACTTACGCACTAGCGTGGAGACGCGCAATACCCAAGCGGTACTCGATGGCGATCTGGACAAGTTTATCGAAGCCAGTTTGAAATCAGGGCTGTAATTAATTCAAAGGTATAGACGAGAAATAAGATGACTGAACAAGTACAAGATGAAAACAAACTGATTGCCGAGCGTCGTGCCAAGCTAGAAAGCATTCGCCCGAACTGCAGCGCTAATGCTCACCCTAATACTTTCCGTCGCACCCACAAAGCGGCTGAGTTGCAGGAAAAATACGGTCAAAACACTAAGGAAGAACTCGAAGCCTTAGGTTTTAAAACCAGCATCGCTGGCCGTATCATGGCAAAACGTGGCCCATTCCTGGTGATCCAAGACGTGTCTGGTCGTATCCAAGCTTACGCTGAAAAGGGCGTTCAAGCGGATCTGAAAGACCGTTACCAAGGTCTGGATATCGGTGACATCATCGGCGTAACCGGTCAGTTGCACTTGTCTGGTAAAGGCGATCTGTACGTGAACATGGAAGAGTACCAACTGCTGACCAAAGCACTGCGTCCTCTGCCAGAAAAATTTCACGGCTTAACCGACCAAGAAACCCGTTACCGCCAACGTTATGTGGACTTAATCGTTAACGAAGAATCTCGTCAAGCCTTCGTTATGCGTTCAAAAGTGGTTGCTGCTATCCGTAACTTTATGATCAAAAAAGAGTTCATGGAAGTTGAGACCCCAATGATGCACGTGATCCCAGGCGGCGCTTCAGCCCGTCCATTTATCACTCACCACAATGCGCTGGACATGCCAATGTACCTGCGTATCGCGCCAGAGTTATACCTCAAGCGTTTAGTGGTCGGTGGTTTTGAGCGTGTGTTCGAAATCAACCGTAACTTCCGTAACGAAGGTCTGTCGCCACGCCATAACCCAGAATTCACTATGATGGAATTCTATATGGCCTATGCAGACTACAAAGATCTGATGGACTTAACCGAAGAACTGTTAAGCTCTATCGCGATTGAACTGTTAGGCAGCGCGCAAATGCCATACGGCGAGCACACTGTTGATTTCGGTGGCCCATATGCCCGTTTAAGCATGTTAGAAGCGATTCAGAAGTACAATCCTGACAACGCGACTATCCAAGCCATGACTTACGAGCAAGTGAAAGATCTTGAATTCATGCGTGAACTGGCGATCAGCCTAGGCATCAAGATCGAGAAGTTCTGGACCTGTGGTCAGCTATTAGAAGAAATCTTCGGTGAAACTGCTGAATGGCAGTTAATGCAACCGACTTTCATCACTGGCTACCCAGCGGACATTTCGCCACTGGCACGTCGTAACGATGACAATCACTTCATCACCGACCGTTTTGAATTCTTCATCGGTGGCCGTGAAGTGGCTAACGGTTTCAGCGAGTTAAACGATGCTGAAGACCAAGACAGCCGCTTTAAAGCGCAGGTTGACGCGAAAGACGCGGGTGACGACGAAGCCATGTTCTACGATGCAGATTACATCACTGCACTGGAACACGGTTTACCACCAACAGCGGGTCAAGGTATCGGTATCGACCGTTTAGTGATGCTATTCACTAACACTCACACTATCCGTGACGTGATCCTGTTCCCAGCGATGCGTCCACAGGCCTAAGCCTGATTGGGGTTGTTGATTAAACACCAACCCCAGCATTTAGCGAACAATAAAAAACCAGCCATTAGGCTGGTTTTTTATTGGCCAAAGCATAAATAATGACTATTTCGCCAGTTTACATTCTTGAACGTTTTTCATGCCTTCGGTATCTGAAACCGCTTTTAATCCAGCTCCACCAACAAAGACACCCATCTTGATATATTGCTCGAAGAAGTAATTTTTACCTCCTTCGGTTTTTACGGTTAAATTGTTTTCGCTGAATTCAGATTCAGTCGACAACATTTGTTCACCCGGCTCAACTTCCTTAAAGAAATAAACTTTGTTAGCCGACTCTCCAATGAGATCACCGTTAATATAGATATTTTTCTTTAGTGCCTGTCCAACAAAGCTATTACGGTAAACATAAATACCACTTTTATTGTCTGCTGGTTTTTGGAATGTTTTTAATTTTGCATCTTCTTCTTTTGAGGCCATTGGTACTGTTGCGCAGCCAGAAAGGAATAGGCAAGCAGCCAATATTGGCGTAAGCAGTTTTTTTAACATCATCAATCCCTAATTTTGAAATAATAAAAACCAGTGGTGTCCACTGTAGACATCAACTCGTTATCAGGAATAGTGTTGCGTGGGGAGACAAAAACATCATCCTGACACGAGTAAAGGTTACCGCATACGGTTAATTGCCAGCCTGAAAATGTTTTTAAATCAGTAAGCTAAACGTACTATTCCTGATGTGGCGAAATAT
This sequence comes from Shewanella sp. GD04112, assembly GCF_029835735.1. Classification (NCBI taxonomy): domain Bacteria; kingdom Pseudomonadati; phylum Pseudomonadota; class Gammaproteobacteria; order Alteromonadales; family Shewanellaceae; genus Shewanella; species Shewanella sp. GD04112. The sequence continues at coordinate 3,873,469 of NZ_JAOEAL010000001.1, read as the reverse complement.
AACTTAAGTTGTATCAATGAGCCATTGGTTTGTAGCTTAAATTGATGGAATGTGTATTTTTGTGATCTTGGTGAGAGGGGCTTTAGTTGAAGGAATCTTCTGCTGGTTTTTATTTGAGCTATCGAGTCGTCCATACCAATATCACATCTTGGTCAACTTAATATGAAATGGTATGGACAACTTCTTTAGTGATGATTTATTGATAGGCACCGCTAGCATAATGTAGCTCATAGCTATGGCTATATATTTCGAGGATATTGCCAAAGGGATCTTCCATATAAATCATGCGATAGGGTTTCTCGCCCGGATAATAATATCTCGGCTCTTTCATACGTTTCTTACCGCCAGCGGCGACAATTTTTTCGGCAAGTTCTTCAAGGTTGGGATCTTGCACGCAGAAATGGAATACGCCAGTTTTCCAATATTCAAAGTTGTTCTCAGGGTTTACTTGATTCGCGAATTGGAATAGCTCGACACCAATTCGGTCGCCCGTCGATAAATGAGCAATCTTAAAAGAACCCCAATTAGGACCAAATACATCGGTGCACATCTCACCGATTGCCGAGTTGTCTTCAATAATTTCTGTTGGCGGCATGATCAGATACCAGCCGAGTACCTCAGTGTAAAACTTAACCGCTGCTTCGAGATCGGGAACCGAAATACCAATATGCGAAAAGGTGCGTGGATAAGGTGTATTCATATTAACTCCTAGTGCGAATGTTATGTGCCCAAAAGCCGAATCATCACAGCTTCAGTGGCGATGGAGTCAGTTTATGATGTTCGATTGACAATTAAAAATTATCAAATTTTCTTGTTTTGATAATTTTTGTTTATTATTAATGGGAGAAATGAGCGATAGAGAGTGCATATGCTGAATCAACAATGGCTGCAGACCTTCGTGACCCTGATTGAGGTCGGGCACTTTACTCAGACGGCTAAAAAGCTGTTTATGACTCAACCAGGCGTTAGCCAACATATTAAAAAGTTGGAAGAACAAGTGGGTGTGTCCCTGATACTGCGACAGGGCAAGCGCTTTGAGTTGACAGAGGCGGGCAGCATTCTCTATCAACATGCCCGTGAATATCGGCGAGCCGAAACAGAGCTGTTAGCGCGATTGCAAATCGACGATCGCTATATTGGAGAGTGCCGTTTTGGCTGCTCGGGGGCGATAGCAAGTTTGCTCTATCCGCATTTTCTAGAGAGACAAATTCAGTACCCCGGCTTGAATGTGATGTTAGAGGCGGCACCGAACCAACGCATAGTGTCGGGCATTTTAAATAACCAGCTCGATGTGGGCATAGTCACTAAGCGCACAGATGAAGCTGAGCTCAGTTATCAAGCCATAGGCTATGCGGAGTTAGCCTTAGTGCTGCCAAGCCAGTATCAAAGTATGCCGTTAGACAAAGAACGCCTGGAACATATTGGTTTTATTGATCATCCCGATGGACAATATTATCTGCAGCAAGTCCTCAGAGCCAATTTTGGCGAGGCTGAAGCGACACTCAATGCCCGCGGGAGTCAGCGATACGCGAGTGGCATCGCCCAGCAGATCCCACGCAGGGGATATGTTAATCAGCTCAATCAAATCTTACTGCCAGTCGCTAAAGGCATTGGTTTTACTGTGCTTCCTTTAACTACGGTTAACGCCTTTATACCTAGGGAGAGTCTATGGGCGGTAGAACTTGAGCAAAAAGTGCAGGAGTCGTTGTATTTAGTGCATAAAAATACTCGGCCTTTACCTTCTCGCTTTGAGGCATTTATTGAGCTGGCGATTCGTCTGATAGCTAACGAGTCACAACTAAAAAGTCTCTCCTAATTGCAGTTGTTTGGATGGTCATACTGAAAATGACATTGTTTTTAGTATTGATAATTGCTGATTGAATTTTTATTGGTATTAAGTACTTAATTAGCGAAAGTTTTAGTGAATGAAAATTCAGAAAATTTCTGCAAATTTAGGCTAAAAAGTGCTGATATTACAGATAAAAGTCGATTGGGATTCTATTCCTTTTTCCACAGACCTTTTATACTTAGCTTCAACCTTGTGCGTAGCACATTCGACTTATCTAACGACTCAGTGAAATCTACATGAAGATCCCTTCTCTGCTTGGTAGTTTTATCTTGGTATGCAGCAGTTTAACTGTTGCCGCGACAGCGCATTCTGCCGATTCGGCCTCTGTCACTACAAAAAGCACCGCCACGGCGAAAAAAGCCCCTGCAAAACAGCAGGAGGTGGCCGCCAATAGTGCGCTGGTGGTGGATCTAAAAACCAACGAAATTCTCTATTCTAGTAATCCCGATGCTGTAAGGCCGATTGCCTCTGTGACTAAGCTGATGACCGCCATGGTGACCTTAGACGCTAAGTTGCCTATGGATGAAAAGCTTGCCATCAATATCAACGACACTAAGGAAATGCGCGGTGTGTATTCTCGAGTGCGTATCGGCAGTGAAATCAGCCGTAAAGATATGTTATTGCTGACATTAATGTCATCAGAAAACCGTGCAGCGGCGAGTCTTGCCCACCATTATCCCGGTGGTCATAAGGCCTTTATTAAGGCGATGAACGCTAAGGCAAAAGCCCTAGGCATGAAGAATACTCGCTATGTGGAGCCGACTGGGCTGTCAGAGAAAAACGTTTCGAGTGCCCGCGATCTAGTAGTGTTGCTCAAGGCCAGCGAAGGTTATCCGATGTTAGGTCAGTTAAGCTCGACCGAAAAGAAAACCGTCACCTTTGGCAAACCTAAGTACAGCCTCGATTTTAGAAACACTAACCGTTTGGTTTACAAAGATAACTGGAATATTCACCTCACTAAAACTGGCTTTACCAATGAGGCTGGCCATTGTTTAGTGATGCGTACCGAAATGGCGAAACGCCAAGTGGCCTTTGTGGTGCTCGATGCCTATGGTAAATACACCCATATGGCGGATGCCAACCGTTTACGAAACTGGTTAGAAACCGGCAAAGTGACTCCGATCCCTGCCGAAGCTAAACAGTATAAAAAGCAGCGCAGCCAGCAGCAGTTTGCCAAAGTCAGTGAGACCTAAGCAGGCGTTAGTTGCTTATCCATTCAACAAAAAGGCCAGAATCGTTCTGGCCTTTTTGTTGGCATTTGCCTAGCACTTTTGTTGTAGAGGATTGATTGGCTTCACTAAAAACCAAGCAAACATCCCGCTAAGGGTGCGTTGTGCGGTGATACGCCGTATCATTGGCGGGATTTTTCTCTCAAGGATGATATGCGTGTGGCGTTAATCTTAAAAAAACTCCAGTTGATCTATGTGCCCTTTATACTGCTCTGCCTACTATTTGTTTCAGGCTACAGCTTGCTCCATTGGTTGTTGATTATTGAGTTCCAACGGCTGAGGATTGACGAATCAATTATCAATTTCTGGCTGCCGCTGATATTGCCTTGGCCCTTGCTGTTTTTCTATTTAAGGCCGAGGCTTAAGTTATTCCGCTTTACCAAGAGCAATAGCCGTTTTATCTATTTTGTGATTGCCGTGCTGTTGCTGGCGGTGCCTACTATCGTGGCGCAGGAATACCTTAATAGCGCAACGGGCAAGTTGACTCAACTCGAGTCCATCAATGCACTATTGCACCAGCCGCAGACCAAGTATTACCAATTAAATCAGTTTTATATCGATAAAAAACACATAGGCGTGCAGCGTAATATTGAGCCCATAGGTAAGGGCAACAGTGAGCTGCGTATGAGCCTGTATATTGCGATGCCGATTTTCGCTAAACGCAATGAGAGTTGGCGGGTCGGTGCTAAGGCCTTGGCATGGTATGGCAAAGTTTATGAGAAAACGATCAGTAATCGACTCGAACAGCAGGAGAAAGAATCGCTATTTCAGGAATTTATTCATCAGAGTCAGCAGGAGTTTAATGCCTTAAACCCGGATGACTTTATCTATCTTGACCGTATAGGCCCGTCGAGCCGCTACACTCAACTACTCACCGCAGCCCAAAAAAGCTCAGTCTACTTCGAGGGTTATCAAACCGTCTTGATGCCTGTGAATCAACCCTTCGAGGCGCGTAATGGCCATAAATTGGCGTGGATTTTTGCTTGGTTAAGCTTTGGGGCCATTCTGTGGTTGTTGATGAGTCTGATGCTAAAACTGGATGAGACGCAGGCGTCTAAGCCCTTGGCTGCGCAGCTGAGTATGGAAAAACCTAAGGCAGAGCTCTATGGCTTTTTGGCCGAATTAAAACCTCGGCAGGGCTTTGTTATGACGCCTATCTTGCTCTATATCAACACCTTGATATTTGTATTGATGGCCTTTGTCAGCCAGCACCTTATCGCCTTACCAAACAGTGTGTTACTCGATTGGGGGGCTAACCTTCGGCAGTTGGTGCTTGAGCAGCAAGTCTGGCGTTTAATCAGTAATGTGTTTTTGCACGGCGGCCTGATGCATTTGGTTTTTAACTTATACGGGCTGTTTTTTGCGGGGATGTTTTTGGAGCCACTGCTGGGCAAATGGCGTTTACTCTGGGTCTATCTGTGCTGTGGTTTAGTGGCGAGTATGGCCAGCATAGGCTGGTATGAGGCGACGATCAGCATAGGTGCCTCGGGCGCCATCATGGGGCTATTTGGGGTGTTGATCATCTGGATATGGTTGGGTTTATTGCCCTTGGCGGACAATATGTCGCTCGCCCTGAATCTGACCCTATTCGTTACTGCAAGTCTTGTGATGGGACTCTTTGGCGGGGTGGACAATGCCGCGCACCTGAGTGGTTTGGGCAGTGGGCTGCTGCTTGGGGGCTTGCTACGCCCAAACAAGGTGCAGTCGCAGGCCAATAAAAAGCCGAGGTAAACCCTCGGCTAATGGGTTTTCCTATTGAATGTAAGCGGTATTTAGGCGTGCTCAAACATCAGGAAGAGGTACACGATAAACAGCACTATATGGGTCGCCCCATGGAGTGCATTGGTTCGACCGCTGCTAAAACTGACTTTGCAGATCATTAAACTGGTGGCCAATAGCACCATATCCGCTGCAGATAGGCCTAGGTGGACTTCTTGGTCGATAAGAGAGCCAATAATCAACACCGCGGGTACGGTAAGCGCAATAGTGGCGAGTACTGAACCAAAATAGAGGTTCATCGCCCGCTGCAGTTGATTGTTGAGTGCAGCTTTAAAGCCACCCACGGCCTCTGGCGATAAGATCAAACAGGCGACAATAAAGCCACCCAGTGCTGGCGGCGCACCTAGAGAGGCCACGCTGTAATTGATTGGCATCGCAAGGGTTTTGGCGAGTAGAATCACCACCAGCAAATAACCAATCAACAGCACTGTGTGGTAGATATTGCTGCGCAGTATGCCGTGATGCTCTTCGTGGTCCTCATGGTCGGCATCGACAAAGAAGTGGCTATGGCTCTTGGTTTGGATCACTAAAAAAATACCATAGAGCAAAATCGAGATGATGATCAGCATCCAAGACATAGGTTTGGACATGCTGCCAATGGTGCCACCCTCGGTAAAGTTAGGTAGCACTAAACAGAGCAGGGCGAGGGGAATAATCGCCACTAAATAGGATTTCACCCCATCCAAATTAAAGTGCTGGGTATGATAGCGCCAACCGCCAAGTAAGAGGGTGAAACCGACTAAACCGTTGATAATTAACATTACCACGGCAAACATGGTATCCCTTGCCATCACGGGGGTTGGCTCGCCCGTTAACATTACCGAAGAAATCATCACGACTTCGAGCGAAATCACCGACAGAGTTAAAATTAAGGTGCCATAGGGGTCACCGAGCTTGATGGCAAGCGCGTCCGAATGACGCACCACGGAGAAAATCGCCCAAGTCACTACTCCGAGCAGGGCGAGTGAAACGGGAATATAAGTTGAGAGTGCTGTGCCATCGGCCAGCAAGCTATCGCCACCCATTTTAAAGAATACTAAAGTGAGTATTCCGAGCAGCAGGGCAAATTCGTCTTTGATAAATGTCTTCATAGGCAGTTGATCCAAAGCGGAAAAAGGCCGTTAGTATAGACATTGGTTATGGCACACTTTGCATGAATAATCCTTTAGATTTGGGGTTAGGCATAAATTTTTGAGCGAGATCGCTTTTTTATTCCAAACCCCAGTTCTCGATTAATACCTTTGACTTAGTCGATGTTGTGCGCAGATTCAGGCAAGCCGCATGCTGGCTAAGTCAATGTCTTAGCCATGGTGCTCGGTATTGATCAACTTGCCGAGCTGATCGTAATTATTCCAATCTCCCGCTTGGCGATCGGCAATATAGCTGCCCTCACTGCGTTTTTCGCCATTGGGCCAAAATTGTTGCCACAAACCTTCTTTACGATCCCGTAAAAAGCTCCCCTGTTCGGCCAGTTTGCCATTGGTGTGGTAATAGCTGGCATCGCCTTCCTTCTGACCCTTCAACCAAGTCTCAGTCAGTTTAGGTTTGCCATTTTGATGGTATTCCCTGCGCTCGCCGTCGAGCTCGCCTTTAGTGTATTGGGCTTCGAGTTTGAGCTGGCCGTTGCTGTAATACTCTTTGCTGCTGCCCTGTTGTTGGTTATCTAAAAACTCGCTGCTGGCGGCTAAAATGCCATCCTCATACCAGCTTTCCCACAGACCCGTTTGCTTGCCTTTATCCATAGTGCCGCTGAGTTTGAGCTGGCCATTGTTAGGATAATATTCGGCATAGGTGCCTGTTTTATCATTGTTATCAAAGGTTTCTAAGCGATAAACCACTTGCTTAAAGCTGTAGTACTCGCTGGTGCCATGGCGCTTATTGTCCTTCCAATGGGTTTTCTGGCTGATATTGCCCTCAGGGATCGCGCCGTAGGTTGGGTCTTTGGCTTCGTAGCGGTAGTCAATCCAGAGACCGGTTTTTTGATTATCCTCATATTGGCCGGTGACGCGGCGGCGACCTTGATAATATTCGGCGTAGTCGCCATTGAGTTTGCCGTTAACAAAGCTCTGTTCTTTCTGTTTTTGCCCCTGTTGATATTGGATCCACAGCCCTTCTTTTAAGCCTGCTTTATATTCACCTTCCTCATTAAGATCGCCATTGTAGTACCAGCGACTAAAGTGGCCATCGAGGGGATAGCTATTGCTGTTATCTGGTTTTGTGCGGGCGTAGTGGGCGAGTTCTCTGGGCTTGCCATTGTCGTAAAAGGATTCGTACTTACCAACCCAAGCGCCTTCGATGCGCTCACCGCGCTCATTCACCGAGCCATCTTCATAGTAGGATTCGGAGCGGCCAGTGAGTTTGCCATCGACATACACATCTAAGCTGCGTAGTTGGCCATTGGTGTGGTAACGACGAAATTCTCCGTCCCGTTGACCTAGCTTCCACACCTCTGCGGTTTGCAGTTTTCCGCCGTTATAGCGCTCAAATAATCCATCCTTTAAGCCCATGTTGTAGCTGCTTTTTTCGATAAGATTACCGTCCGCATCATAGCGCTCAGAAGGGCCATGCAACGGATATTGACCATTATCGGCCAGTTGCGAGTCTTGATAGGTTCGCAGCTCTTTAAGTTGGCCGTTGGAATGGAAATACTTTTGCGTGCCAGCGAGCATATCCTGCTTGTAGTTCAAATCGCTGGTCAGTACGCCCTCAAGATTAAAGTATTGCTGGCGTCCCTCTAGTACATCGTTGAGGTATTGCTCCTCCACTTGGAGTTTACCCAGTTCATTGAATTGCTGACACTTACCATGGCGCAGTCCCGCCTGATAGTGGCACAAGCTCGCCAGTTCGCCACTGGGATAAAAGGTGCGTTCTTCACCCTCGAGTTTATCGAGATTAAATTGGCTGGCACTGGCCTTAGTGCCATCGTCGAAAAAGGTTTCCCATAAACCTTGGCGGCGACCGTCAGCATCAAAACGCCCATGAACGACCACTTGGCCCTCGGCATTTTGCTCGAGATAGGGGCCAGAGAGTTGGTTATTAGCGTAGGTTTGGCTTTGGGAGAGGGTGCCGTTCTCATAAAAGCTTTCCCATTTACCGTGGCGAAGGTTATCGAGGTAGCTTTCTTGCGCCTGTAATTTGCCACTCGGGAAGAAACGTTTTACCTGAGACTTTTGGCCATTTTTATAGAGGGTGCTTTGGGTAACATTGCCCGTGGCGTTAAATTCCTTCCATTCGTCAACGGGGACTCCCTTGGCAAATTGCTGCTCCTCGGTTAGGTCGCCATCTAAGTCGAACAGTCGCCAGGTGCCATCTTGGTAACCCAGTTGATAGTTACCTTCGACGATTCGGCTGTTATTAGTATGAAATACCTGCCATTTCCCATTCGGTATCCCCTGCGAAAATTGCCCTAAGGTATAACCTTGGTTATCGCGAACGATGGCAATGTCGCCATTTAAGGGCATGCCAGTGGCGAGATTGTAATAGCTGGGAATGCCGTCCTGCTGGCGAATTTCGACCATCATGGAGGAGAGGTTTTGCGCCGCCTGTGCATGGACGCCGACTAGGCTAGTTGCGGCAATGGCGAGGCTAATAAGGCGAAATGGCGTGTTGTACATGCTGATCCTTTGCTCTGGGTCTTAGGGCCGCACAATGGCGACCAGTATAAGAATCCTAACGTTTATAATACGTTAATGCTGTGCACTTTGGCTGAGTGCACAGCGAGTTAGTGTACGCGAATGGCGTTAAGCTAAACAGCTTACAGCCACAGGCTTGAGTTAATAAAAAGGAAACACGCTATCTTCAACGGGTAAGACGGGCGGCGGTGTTTCCTGATTTAAAAATTGGCCGTGATTGTAATGATTAATCACCTGTATCGAGCCATTATTCTCAAACTGGTATTGCTTACCATGCAAGTTACCTTGGTCGTCATAGTTGGCTATTTCGAGCACATAATCCTCGACTGTACGCAATTCCCAGTGGCCGACTTGCTTACCCTGCTCAAAACGGCCATGCCAAGAGCGTCTTTCAGGATTCGGCCTTGGGCGATATTGGAATTCATTATCGGTGAATACCCAATCGCCTTGGCGCAGGTTATTACGATATTCGCCTTTTTCATACACTTGGCCATTACTGGCGTAACGCTGGACTAAACCATCGGGCTTGCCATGTTTAAAGTGCATAGATTCAAGCAACTGGCCTGAATTGCTCTTGTTAAGGTATTCACCGTGGAGCTCACCATTATCATCGTGGCTATAGGTGAGGGTGGCGTCGTCCTGATATTTCTTCCAAGTGCCAGCTTGTTTATCCTTGGCATACTGACCTTGCTCTACCAGCTGACTTTTGCCCGTGGCAGGCTCAATTTTCACCGTCTCATAGGCGCCTTCACGCTTACCCGCCTGATAATATTCGCGGGTGAGGGTGATGACATCGTTGTAGTCGAAGGATTTGATCTGTAAGCCATTCAATTGCTTATTGAGTCGCTCTTGGCGCTCGATTAACAAGCCTTTTTTAAAGGTTTCAGAGAGCGACCCGTTTTTGAGTTTGTCCTCTTCGTGAGTCTCAATCAATTGGCCGTCGCGATAGCGCTGCTGTTTGCGATAAACCCAGCGATTACCTTGGTATTTGCTGTCGGTAGTGCGTTTAATCTCACCCTTGTCATCGTATTCGATAACCTGGATGACATCGCCCTTATCGTTGGTGACTTCCTTTAATTTGAGCTGGCCATTTTCAAAATAAGTGAGCTGCTCACCGACCTTAAAATTCTGTTGATATTGAAAGTGCTGCTCTACCTTGCCATTGTCAAAATAGCTAAAGTAGTCGCCGTGTTTTTTATCCTTAAACCACTCTTGGGTGGAGATGACTTGCCCATTTAGCCCCCAAGTGGTCTCTGTGCCTTGCAGTAGCCCATCAATCTTATGTTCCTCTCGGTTGAGTTTACCTAGATTAAAATATTGGCTGACACAGGTGGGGTCATGGCAGATTTTGGCGGTGACTTCTCCTTCGGGGCTAAAATTTTCGCTGATACCGACGGCTTGGCCATCTTTATAGGTGGTTTTGTTGCGGATATTGCCGCCATTCCAATAACCCGTTTCTTGGCCTTGTTTTACACCATTTTCATAGTGCGACTCAGTATATAACTGGCCCGTGGCAATGTACTTTTTGATTAGGCCATCGAGCTGACCTTGCCCGTTGCGAAAGCCCTGTTCGTAGGGGTTTCCATCGTCGAAGTAACATTGATAAGGCCCGCGAAATTGCTCGCTGGTGAGTGCCTTGCCGATATTTTTATCGGCAATGGCCGTTGAGCAGAAAAGCCTATTCTTTTCTTTGTAGTAAACCTCGACCTTATAGTAGCCATCAGTCAGATCAACGGGTTGCTCAAAATAGTACAGCGCTTTTTTCTCATCCTTGATGACATTCCAATGGGCATCGAGTAATACCTTCTCTGCATTGGCATGGGTACTGATGAGGGCGAGTGCTCCTAGGAGCAGTTTTACAGTAAATGGACGCATAACCGCTCCTTAAGGCAAAGGTTTAAAGGTGAATTCATAGGGAATATCGACGGAATCTTGGGAGATAGTCATATAACTCACCTTAGCGGCGGCGCCTGTGACACTTAAATAGCGGCCATCTAACAGTACTTCATCAATCCTATACTCTGTCTCTTCGGGCAAACGAATCGTTAGTGGCTTGCCTTGAGCATTCTCGACTCTGATGTAATTGGGTAAATCTTTACTCGGCTCCTTGCCATAACCCGTATCGGTCAGCCAGGTTTGCAAATCGATTAACCAAGGGCGTTCGGTGACGGATTGCGCCAAGGTTTGCCAGCGGATATCGCCTTTGCAATGGATAGTGCCTTGAATGCGCCTATCGTAGAAGTACTGGCGCACGCGGTCGGGCGTCATCAAATGGTAAGCCGCGCCTTCGGGTCCATTGGGCACAAACTGCCAAGTCACCGCCTGTGTACCTTCATTAAAACCTTGTGCTATCTCGGGCTTACAGGCCGTCGCTAACGCAGCAGACATGGGGATATATAAGTTGTGACCGTTTTCAGTCGCCGTTTTTATATCCTTCACCGCACTGATTTCAGGCTTTGCCTCTGCCAATTTATCCGAGAAGGAGTCGCCCATACTGACGCTGCCAAACTCACTCAGGGGATTGGCAAGATTTTGGTTGTACTCAGCTTCGGGCACAAAACGGATTTGCTTGCTTTGAGTGAGCTCTGGCTGGGGTTGACTCGTCACTAGCACTAGGGTTTTTGGGATTTCGTCTAACTTAAGGAGCAGTGCGCTGGTCGTCTGTTGATGACTCTCATCGGCACCAGTCAACTCCGCTAGCAGTTCTTTATCGGTCAGGGTGAGCCACTCGGGATATTCAGACTCGGGGCGGGCATGGGCCATTTTGCCTGTTAACTGCTGAAGACCGAGGTGGATCTTGTGGCTGTTGCTCTGCTTGATGACCACTTTAAATAGCTTAGCGTTGGCATCTAGGGGCTGAATCGTGAGGCTGGCATCGCCAAAGGTATAGGCCGCTGCGAGCAGTTCGTCCCAAGATTTTTCGATGATGTTATTCGCCTCGGGGATTAAGGTGAGCTTAGCGCTGATATAGCTCATCCGCTTGAGTTTATCGGCGGTGTTATCCCACCCCGTGGCGATAATATTGGTCGATGACTCAACGTTGCGGCTGAAATTGACCGCCGCCCCCGTGCTGTGTTGCCAGAAGTCGAGATCTAACGCTTTTCCGCTCTCATCAAAGGCGGTGATATCCTCATAGCGCATATTGCCGACCACATATTGCGGACTCATGGCATGCACAAAGCGCAGTTGGATCTCCTCGGGAGTATCGCTGCCCCAGTCGCCAATACTATCAATAATCCCTTGGTGATCAGCTAATAAGGATTGGATAAATGCCTTGTCGGTAGGCTTATATTCCCGCGGCACATCGCTGATGGGATAAAGCTCCTTTTGCCTATCATCAATATCCCGCTCGGTATCGTAGTTGTCATCTGCATACCAAAGTAGGCTCATCACATCGGGGCGATCCTTAGGCGCCATAACGATGCGCTGGATAAAGGTTCTTCCCCGCTGTTCATCCTGTTTAAATAGCGCCATGCTCTCCAACCAACCGGTTTTACGGTTAAGCTCGAACTTGCCATAGACCTTAAGGTGACTGTTTTCGCCCAGTTGCTGTTTGTTCTGTAACACCGCCAGCAATCTATCGTCGCTGACTTGCTCAACCGTCCAGATTAACCGCTCATCCATTGGGGCGCTGGTGCTATAACCCACGCGGGGCTCAAGCTGCACGGGCAGGGTAGGCGATTGCTCAAATAGGGACTTAAGGCTCGTCCAGCGGTTAAATAGCTCGGCGATATCCTTCTGATTTATCTGGGTAACGGGCGTGAGCCGATTGTTGTCACCATTTTTCAGCTCGAGATTAAAGCCCGCTTGAATGATGGAGGTGAGCTCTTTGCCACTGTTTTTTGGATCGATATTGCTGATGGGGATAGGCAGGGCGTGATCGCTTAATTGCATCAGGCTCGGCTGAACGAAGAAGTGGGCATCATTGGTCAATGGGGTGGTTAAGCTGGTCGCTTTACCCTGAGCATCCTGCAACTGGTAATTCAGTAGCACGCGCCCTTGCATGTTCTTTTGGGTTTCGATACCGTCATTAATGCTGAGGGTCGAAATCACCTGATATTCGCGTGCGCTGGGGATGCGCCCCGATTTATTGGAGCCCGCGCTATCGCACGCCGTTAACCCAACCGTGAGCGTGAGAGTGGTACAAATTACCCTGCATATCCCTATAGCCATCTGAACTCCATTGGCAACTTATGTTATTGAAATGTAAATCTATTAATCCGAAAATTGGCGACATTATACACAAAAAAGCCCCTAGGGAATAAAAAGCTCATGCCAATCAGGGGGCAAGATCAGTCGTAAGTTTGCATGATGAATATCGGCCTAAGGCGAGAAAGCCGATTGCCCTAATCAGGCTTCATCCTTTACTCTTGTTAACGCCGCTAGATAACTCACAAGCTAGGGAAGATAAACCTGTGGTAGCTTGTTCAATGGAGAAAGAACGATGAGCCCACAACCCAAGTCCGACAATAACGCGCCAGCTGCCCAGCCTATCCCGCAGGAGGCCTTCGATTGGTACGATGAATATGCCCACGGCATCATCGACCGCCGCGAGTTTATGGCTCGCCTCGCAGGCCTTGTGGCACTGGGGTTTACCATGACAACGCTCACTGGCGCACTCATGCCCAACTATGCCTTAGCCGAGCAAGTCTCCTTTAACGATCCCAGCATTCAAGCCAGTTATGTGAAGTTTCCCTCCCCCGAGGGCTATGGCGAAGGTCGCGGTTATTTAGTGATGCCAACTTCCATGCTAATTCCTGGCAAAGAGGCGGGCGATCCTAATACCTTGGACCCCACTAAAAAAGCCGCCGTGGTATTAGTGGTGCATGAAAACCGTGGCCTGAATCCTTATATCGAAGATGTGGCACGCCGCTTAGCGGCCAAAGGCTATATCGCCTTTGCCCCCGATGCGCTTTATAGCCTCGGCGGCTATCCCGGCAATGACGATGCGGGCCGTGCCATGCAAGCCAGTCTCGACAGATCCAAAATTGAGCAGGACTTTATCGCCGCCGCCCGCTTTTTAAAGGCCCACCCCCAGAGTAATGGCAAACTCGGCGCCGTCGGTTTCTGCTTTGGCGGCTATATAGTCAATATGCTCGCCGCCAGCATTCCCGATGAGCTAGCAGCGGGCGTGCCTTTTTATGGCACTCCAGCGGCAACAGAGTTACGCAGCCGAGTCACAGGCCCGCTGATGTTGCAATTTGCCGCGTTAGATCAACGGATTAACGACACTTGGGCCGAGTACGAAACCCAATTAAAGGCTAACAAGGCCGAGTATATTGCCTATCTCTATCCCAATGTGAATCATGGTTTCCATAATGATTCCACCGCTCGCTACGATGAGCCAACCGCCGAGCTCGCATGGGCAAGAACCTTGGATTTTTTTGGGAAATACCTACAAGGTTAGGGATTGCCGAACGGCAATTGAGAAACGTTTGATTTGCGGTCTATCGACCGAGGTAAACCAAAGTCGTGGGGCTTCACCCCACACTAGATCATATTGCTGTTATCTGTTTATTGCGGCCTATCGGCTGTGATAAGTCAAAGTCGCGGGGCTTCACCCCACACCCGACCAAGGAGGACTGCTCGTCCTATCCTCCTTGGATGCTCCAAGACGCCCCTAACGGAGTTGAAAGCCCCTTGTGCTTATAGCCAAATTTGCTATCGCTTCCGAAGGATGCGTCCCTGCACCTGCGAAAGCTAGCTCGCCATCCATGGCGAGACTCACGCAATTTGTCTATTTGCCCTGCGGCAACTCCGAGGGGATGGTGTATTCCTTAGGCTATGGAGTTGTAAGCTTGTTCTTAAAAGCTAAGTGCCAAGATTAGTCATCACTTAACTACTTAATTTGTAATGTGAAAGTGGTAGACAGATATTAAGCAGAACGTTATCTTAGGTTTTTAACAAGGATGAAACTTAATCGTGACCTCGGTTCAGTTCACTTGCATCAGGAAGATGTATCTTTATTTCGCTAGAAACGCCTCCTGAAGAATCCAGCCCTTACCATCGTTGGCTAATGACTGTTAGCCAAGTGCGGTAGCTATGGGAAGCTTTGTCGAACGACAAAGTTAAAACATTTTGATAGTGCTGGTTTGCTGGGCGTCGCGAATTGGCAATGTTATCACTGCCAATTATCAGTTTTTTGCGGCCTGTCGGCCGAGATGAATCAAGGTCGTGGGGCTTCACCCCACACCCGACCAAGGAGGACTGCTCGTCCTATCCTCCTTGGATGCTCCAAGACTCCCCTAGCGAAGTTACATGCATTAGTTACTGGCCTAGCGCTTATTCGAAAATCACTAACGCTTCCGATGGTACATCCTGTACCCCGAAAGCTAGCTCGGCATCCATGCCTCGCTCACGTGATTTCTTCAACGCTCGTCGGCAACTTCGCAGGGTATTGGCGCAACTCTTGGTATTAGTGTTTATTCAAAAAACTTTATTAAAATTCAGATTGTTACTTTTATGGCTACTATTTAGCTAAGGAATAAAATGTCTGTTGCTCTAAATACATTTAAGCGTGCAATTGGTGATGCGCGAGTTTTAATCGAATGCTATGACAACCTTAATGCTGGTCAAGGCAAGGCTGCACCAGAGGCATTAAAAAGAGCTGCTTTGATCATGACTATGACTGCTTGGGAAACCTATGTAGAAGATGTTGCTACAGAACTTTTCAACAACAAGTTTGGTGCATTAAAAGGGTGTCAAATTGGAAACTTTATGGAGCAGCAGTTTTCTACCCGCTTGAAAATGTTTCATAACCCTGACTCGGCTAAAACTAAGCAAATTTTTGAAGAGTTTTTCGGGGTTGATGTTACAGAGCATTGGAAATGGCCGAATTATATCCCTAAACAAGCCAGAGAAAACCTTAATACTTGGCTAAAAAAGCGTGGAGATGCGGTTCATCGTGCACAGGTCGAAATAGGAGCCCCTCAGATTATTAAGCGCGATGAAGTGGATAAGTGTATTCGATTTATAACCGAGTTAGTGACTGCTACAGATAAAGCATTGGGTTCAGTTTAGTTAGGTTAGTGTGAGCAGCGATGAAACTAGTACTCCAGATTACCTTAGGGATCTTGCTAGCGAGCTTGGTTACTTTGTTAGTACGAATTGGCTATCTAAGCTACGTCGAATATCGGGTTAAGCAAGAAATAAATGAAATCGCGCTACAGCAGCAACAGCGAGAAAAAGCTCGCCAACAAGCTGTAAAAGAGCGTCAGCTTGCTGAATATCAAAAGCAACAAATTGCAATGCAACAGGCTGCGGAACAACAACGTATCGCCCAGCAAAACGAAGCCGCACGCATACGTAAAGCTGAAGCATGGCGCAAATACTACATCGTCCCCGAAGACTGCAAAAACTATAAGTCAGATGAGCATATGGTCAACTGCCTAAACCATAAAGCCGATGCCAAAGCAGAATTTGATAAGGCGTATGACTCTGGTGAATTGGTACTTCCGCAATAAAGTAGTCGATATTTCTACCATAAATCAAAGTTGTGGGTCTTCTCCCTTGATTGTTAAACAAGAGTCGACCAAGGGGGGAGCAACAGCAATTCTCTCTTGCCTCTTTGTTAATAAGAATCCTTGCCGCCCCTAACGGAGTTGAAAGCCCCTTAGAATCATTGGCAAATTTGCTATCGCTTCCGAAGGATGCGTCCCTGCACCTGCGAAAGCTAGCTTGCCATCTGATAGGCAGGATGCGTGAATGTTGTGAAGTGCATGGTCAATGATGTTCCATGCATCACCCTGACATTTTACCATTTCCCTATGGATCAGATGCACGAGAGCGACCATGCCTCGCTCACACAACGAACGCAAATGCGCGCGGTAACTAGGGGCATTCCTTCGGCTTGTGAGTTATTCAACTTTTAAGCATAAAATGTGTCCCTCCGAGTTTTTACTTGCCTGAGTATTTTAGATTGAATTTGCACAACATATGTATCTTCCATACTCGTATGAGGTAAGTTATTATAACTTGTTTATTAATTGTGATTTTTTTGTTTGGTATGTGTTTTGATTTTTCTCAAGGATGAAAGGATATGAGAATAACAATTTTTGCAGTAACCATTTGTGGTCTGCTAACCAGTATGACAAGTATCGCTGTGGGCTATAAAGTAGTAAATACAAATCCAAAATTTGATAAGCTATCATATCTAGATTCTGACAGTGAATTCGTTATTCCAAGTGTCAATCCTACTGATTTTGAGGAAAAGGCACTGATTCTAGGTGATAGATTAGTTTTTACGGCTGTTGATTCTAATGGGAGTAGACAATTATATTCTTATTCTAATTTAGATAGAAACTTCAAAAAACTTAGTGCTTCAAATACTACAGGATTAATTAATGGTTTAAGACGAATAGGTAAAGATAAGGCTGTATTTACGGCAGAGAAAGGTCTTTTTGAGACAGATGGTACAATTGTCAATACTAAAAAAATATTTACTGATGATTTTATTAAATCTACTAGGATTATATCAGTTAATAATATAATAAGAGTCGATGATGATGGAATCGTACATCAAAACGTTAATGAAATCGTTAAACGACAAATTTCAGGAGAAGAGACTGTAATCTATTCTGGCGTTAATAGTACATATGATATTGCGAGAATAGGTCGTTATAGTGTTACACAACAAAGAAATTCTCAAATCTCTGCAGAAGGGTTTATAGACTCAGTTGTGACAGATGGAACTATAGAGAATACTCATGAAGTGAGTATGAAGAAAATTAAAAGTCCTGATAGATTGAAGCGCAATGTAACCTATAATTACAATGAAAATTCGATGTTCTTTTTGAGTGAAATTGGTTCTGATATTGTTTTTTCAAAACTGACAGATGATGGTATTGAAAATATTCTCAGCCTTAATGGCGACATTGCCTGTGGTGCTAAAAAATCAGATATGGTTACATTCTTCTCTTTTTCTAATATTTTTGAGAATGAATATAGCTATTATATATCGAGTGATGATGAAAATGATTTGATGGAATCAAGGACATTTAAGAAAAACTCTTGTGTGGTCGTTATTGGAAAACAAAGTAAAAAAATAGAAAAGATCATAAACTATAATAAAAATAGCTATGTCTATGCTGATTTCATCGGCTTTAATTCTGCAGGTGAATTGATAGCTGTAGTTGATCAATGGCAGAATGGAGATTATAGCTCCTATGGAACTCGTTTTGAAAAAAACAACATACTGATTTTCGACCCTGTAACAGAAAAGTCAAGATTTATTTTCGAGTCTGATTATAGAACATTTGAATCTTTATACGTTTCAGATTCAAACTTTATGTTTAATTTAGTGGACTTCAATTCACCAATGGTTGATTCAGAAAAATGGCGCACTTCAATCTATAAACTCAAATTAGATAATCTAAAGTTAACAAAGGTTTCTGGAAACTCGAATAATTTTGATCAATATGGACGGCCAGCAGGTTTCGTTCTTGTCGATAAGACAGAAGACCTTGCTCAATTTTACGAGATCAATGGCAATGTAATTTCAATTGGTTATTTCCCATTTTTTGGTATGTACAGTTTTACTGATAAGGTTAATTTAGTTAGATTAGATTCAAGGTATTATCTCGATGGTGGAAGTGATACCTCCGAATATAATTACTTTCCTGTATCGAATGGATGGGTTTTTAATGATAGAAAAAACAATAAGATTGGCCATATAAATTTTCGAGGAGAGATGGCTTATATTGACTTTCCTGTTAAATGTGGGGGGGAGTGTGGTTTTTATTTTAATGGAGTTATTGGTGATGGAAGTTATTACTATGTGAAAATTGACGTTAACGATGAGTCTTTACTTTTTAGACTTAATCAAGAAAATACTGCTCCAGTAGATAAAATAAGACTAGCGAATGAATTTTTAAATTTAAATCTTAATTCTGTTATTGATGCTAATCCTGTTGTTGATGGTAAATATCTTAAAACTGCGGTAGGTTTTTATGACTTTAAGGCTGGTACTTTTGTCGAACCACAATATCAGTGTGGAAATTCGACACTTTTTTCAAAGTATATAGATCATAATCAACATGTGAAGCTTATTTCTCAGCAAGGCAGAGAACTGTTTAATAGTGAGTATGTTGCTTCTATTGAATTCAGTTCAAAAACATTTGGTAAAGTTTTAATATCTTATGCTGACGAAAATTATAGATTTAAATTATCCTTGTTAGATTGTAACGATGGAAGTTTATCGGTTATACCAGAAGATAAATCACCGTTTGTCGATCTTAGTCGCAACATCGCATTCAATAAATATGATGGAAAATATTATTACTTTGCGAATAGTATGCTGTATTCACTGAATGTGATGACTGGTAATATTGATTTAGTCTATGATGCAACCCTGATACCATTCCCATATGGCATTCAGAATTTGGCCTTTGTTGGTGAAACAGTTTTATTTTGGTCTGAGCAACTAAGCCCCATGGATGAATACAAGGTCTATTACATCAAGGCTGGGAGTTTTGGTGAGATATATGTAAATGATGGCGTAACTCATCAGTTATCACTAGTTAAAGGCCAGTATAATACTGATGAAAGATATATTTATGGATATTATCGTCGCGCGTCTACTCAATTTGACTCTGGCAGTCAAAATAAGTTTTTTATTTTTGACAATGAAACATTGAAAGTGAAGTTCTTGGATATGTTTCCTGATTCCTCCCGTTCTGATATATCTACTCCTAAATTTTCATCCGGTCGTGTTATGTATAATGGTAGTGCTCCTGGTTTTCTTGATGAATTCATTTTGATCGATCCTGATTGTACATTTTATGAACGATGTGACTGGGCGAATTCCCCGCCAAATGTAGATATGAATTTGACATTATATTATGCGGCTGGGGATCATTTTAATATTCCAGTGAGAGCTATTGATTCGGATTTTGATAAGTTGACATTTAGCTTGGAAGATAAACCAAACTGGATGAGTGTTACCGCTGATGGATATATTAAAGGAGTAATTCCTGATAATGCAAAGGCAACCAATCCTATAACTATCTTCGTAGATGATGGTATTAATCGTGTCAGTCAGACATTTTCTTTAAAAATAGTGGATGCCAATGTTAATGATGATGGAACTAAGCCTCCTCCGATCGATCCGTCTGAGCCTCCGACGACAGAAGATTCAAGTGCGGGAGGTGGCGGGGTTGATATTGCTTTTTTATCGGCATTGTTGCTGCTCTTGTTTTTGAGAGAGTTTTTTTACTTTCGCAGAATGCAGTTTTAGGACGACGTCGTTTTCTTATCTTGTGCTACTGTTCTTATCTTGTGCTACTGAATGTGTAAACAGATCTCATTGCATAGTAAGCAAAGATCTAGGATAAAAGTCAGAACTTGCATAGCTCTTTTAGTGCGAAAAGTTAACTCTAACCTTGCAGAAGTTCACTATCCCCTGCGAAGTTGCTGAAGGGCGTTGAAGAAAATAGCGTGACGCAGACAGGACGCCTGCGTAGCTTTCGGGGGGAAGGGATGCCCCATCGGAAGCGTTAGCGATTTTCGAATAAGTACAAAGTCTGTCTTTTATGTGGCTAATTTTTTAATTAATTAGTCTACAAAAGATATGCTGAAACTGATGGGTGCACCAGATAAGGCATTGTTGCACCAGTGACCTTCTAAAACATGGATGTTTTAGTAGAGCCTACAAGGATACTTTTTTAAAGCATAAGTACGGCGTGTCACTGGGGTAACAGTGCGAAAGCCTGCGGCAGGCAATGAGTTGCATCATTACTTTACAGCGATATGGTTGCTAGTTCGCAATGCGACACGAACCAGCAACATCGGGTGTGGGGTGAAGCCCCACGACTTTGATTTTGATTTAAAATTTCAAACGAAGTTTGAATCAGCTTTTCAAACCGCGTTAGCGTAAGTCCGATCCTGATTACTCAGGATCATAATCCAACACTGGCGCTAGCCACTTCTCCGTTTCACTCACTGTCATTCCCTTACGCTTAGCGTAATCCTCCACCTGATCGCGGCCAATATTGGTCACGCCAAAGTAGCGGGATTTTGGATGGGCGAAGTACCAGCCGGACACTGCGGCGGTGGGGAACATGGCGTAGCTTTCAGTAATGTTTAAGTCGATGGTTTCATTCGGCTTTAACAGTTCCCACAACAGGCCTTTTTCGGTGTGATCCGGGCACGCTGGGTAACCCGGTGCGGGGCGGATCCCTTTGTATTTCTCACGGATTAAGGCTTCGTTATCTAAGGCTTCATCTGCGGCATAACCCCAGAATTCCTTACGCACGCGCTCGTGCATCCGCTCTGCAAAGGCTTCGGCTAAACGGTCGGCTAAACACTTGAGCATAATGGCGTTGTAGTCATCGTGATTGGCCTCGAAGCGGGCGATATGCTCGTCGATACCATGGCCAGCGGTCACCGCAAAGCCGCCCATATAGTCGGCAACGCCGCTGTCTTTTGGCGCCACAAAGTCGGCCAGACAGAAGTTATCGTTACCTACACGCTCAAGCTGCATCCGCAGGTGATGGGTGGTCATTTCGACTTCGGTGCGAGTCTCGTCGGTATAGAGCTCAATATCATCGAAGCCGACGGTATTGGCGGGGAATAGCCCAATTACGCCCTTGGCGGTGAGCCATTTTTCATCGATGATTTTTTTAAGCATCGCCTGACCATCGGCAAACAGCTTTTGCGCCTCAACGCCCACTACTTTGTCGGTTAAGATCTCGGGGTAATGGCCGTGCAGCTCCCAGGCGCGGAAGAAGGGCGTCCAGTCGATACGGTCGACTAAATCGGTTAATGGATAGTCTTCAAACACTTGGCGACCCAGCACATTGGGTTTGAACGGGGTGTAGTTTGCCCAGTCGTGCTGGCAGCGGTTTTCGCGGGCGGCCTCCAGCGAGACGATTTCCTTACGCTTGGTTTGCGATAAACGCTTAATGCGCATCTCTTCGTATTCGGCGTAGATCTCATCGATAGTCGCTTGGCGAGTTTCATTGCTCACTAGCTTGCTGACCATAGGCACGGCGCGCGAGGCGTCGGCAATGTAAATCGCGCCATGGGGATAATGGGGGGCAATCTTCACTGCGGTATGGATTTTCGAGCAGGTAGCGCCGCCGATAATCGCCGGAATGGTAAGGCCTTCACGGTGGAAGGTTTTCACATTGTGCACCATCTCAT
Source organism: Shewanella sp. GD04112 (assembly GCF_029835735.1). NCBI lineage: Bacteria > Pseudomonadati > Pseudomonadota > Gammaproteobacteria > Alteromonadales > Shewanellaceae > Shewanella > Shewanella sp. GD04112. Next base: position 3,851,840 of record NZ_JAOEAL010000001.1, on the reverse strand, counting down.
CGAGGCTTGGGGTGATAAGCCCAGACATACCGATAATATCGATATTGTGTTCTTTCACGGCCTCGAGAATGCGTTCCACCGACACCATCACGCCTAAATCGAACACCTCAAAACCGTTACAGGCGAGCACCACGCCGACAATGTTCTTGCCGATATCGTGCACATCACCCTTAACCGTGACCATCAAAATTCTGCCGTTAGATTGGCCTTCGACCTTCTCTTGCTCGATAAAGGGGTTGAGGTAGGCCACGGCCTTTTTCATCACCCGCGCCGATTTTACCACCTGTGGCAGGAACATTTTGCCCGAGCCAAACAGGTCGCCGACGATATTCATACCGTCCATCAGCGGGCCTTCGATCACATCCAGCGGACGGGAGGCAAGTTGGCGCGCCGCTTCGGTATCTTCGTCGATAAATTCGGTGATGCCTTTAACCAGCGCATGGGCGAGACGTTGATTAACTGGCCATGAGCGCCATTCTAAATCTTCTTTTTTCGCGCTACTTGAGCCATCGCCCCGGAATTTTTCAGCAATCTCAAGCAATTGCTCGGTATTATTTGAGTCTTCAACTGGGCAAGGCAGGTTGAGCACGACGTTCTCGACCTTATCCTTAAGCTCGGGGTCGATATCGTCGTAAATCGCTAATTGGCCCGCGTTAACGATACCCATGTCCATGCCGACTTTAATCGCGTGGTACAGGAACACCGCGTGGATCGCCTCACGCACTGGATTGTTACCGCGGAAGGAGAACGACACGTTTGACACCCCGCCGGAAATCATCGCGTGGGGCAGGGTGGCCTTAATCTCTTTAATGGCTTCAATAAAATCGACGGCATAGTTATCGTGCTCATCGATACCCGTGGCAATGGCAAAGATATTCGGGTCGAAGATAATGTCTTCGGGCGGAAAGCCGACCTTATCGACCAGCACGCGATAGGCGCGGGTACAGATCTCGACTTTACGCGCCTTAGTGTCGGCCTGACCTTGCTCGTCGAATGCCATAATAATGGCCGCAGCGCCGTAGCGTTTCACTAGGGTTGCCTGCTCGATAAACTTCTCTTCGCCTTCCTTCAAGGAGATAGAGTTGACGATTCCCTTGCCTTGAATACATTTGAGGCCCGCTTCAATCACCTCCCACTTAGAGGAGTCGATCATAATCGGCACACGGCTGATATCCGGCTCAGAGGCGATAAGGTTTAAGAACTTATGCATCACCTCCACGCCATCGAGCATGCCTTCGTCCATATTGATGTCGATGATCTGCGCGCCGCTTTCTACCTGTTCACGGGCGACATCGAGCGCCTGCTCGAACTTACCTTCTTTGATCAGCTTTAAAAACTTGGCCGAGCCAGTGACGTTGGTACGTTCACCCACGTTCACAAACAGGGTTTGGGCGTCGATAGTGAGTGGTTCCAAACCAGAGAGACGGCAGGCTACGGGGATCTCGGGTAATACCCGTGGTGCAAATGGCTCTACGGCTTCGCGAATGACCTTAATATGCTCGGGCGTGCTACCACAGCAGCCGCCGATAATGTTGAGCATGCCTTCGCGGGCCCATTCTTGGATAACGCTCGCCATATCCTCTGGGGTTTCATCGTAACCGCCAAACTCGTTCGGCAGACCCGCGTTAGGGTGCGCCGAGACGTAACACTCGGCGATGCGTGACAGTTCTTCAACGTAGGGGCGCAGCTCCTTAGGGCCGAGGGCGCAGTTAAGGCCGATGGATAAGGGCTTGATATGGCGAAGGGAGTTATAAAAAGCTTCGGTGGTTTGTCCGGTCAGGGTTCGGCCCGAGGCATCGGTAATAGTGCCTGAGATCATCACAGGCAAACGCGCTGGCGAATTTGGCCCAAAGAGTTCATCGAATACGGTTTCGATGGCAAATAAGGCGGCCTTGGCGTTCAAAGTATCGAAAATAGTCTCGACCATAATGATATCGGCGCCGCCCTCAATTAAGGCGCGGGTCGATTCGCAGTAAGCGGTCACTAACTCATCGAAGTGGATATTGCGAAAGCCTGGGTCGTTTACATCCGGGCTGATAGAGCAGGTACGGTTAGTGGGCCCTAACACACCGGCGACATAACGTGGCTTACCCGTGGCCTGCTCTATTTCATCACAGGCCTCACGGGCGAGGCGCGCACCTTCGCGGTTAATTTCGGCGGACAGCGACTGCATATCGTAGTCGGCCATGGCGATAGTGGTGGCGTTGAAGGTGTTGGTTTCAATAATATCCGCACCGGCTTTAAGGTAGTCGATGTGAATTTGTTTGATGATGTGTGGCTGCGTGAGCACTAAAAGATCGTTATTGCCCTTAACGTCGGTATGCCAATCCTTGAAGCGCTCGCCACGGTAATCCTCTTCCTCAAGCTTGTAGCCTTGGATCATAGTGCCCATGGCGCCGTCTAAAATCAGAATGCGCTTTGACAACTGGTTGCGAATGTCTGCCAGTGCTTGGCTGGCTCGATGGAGAGATATCGCCATAAATGATTACCTTTACTACAGCTAAGTTGAGTCCAAAGTACGCAATCGGGTGACAAATTGCATTTTATTATTGAATGTCGTTCGTTATGTTTTGGACATTTATACGTATAGACGTCCATAATACGCGACATCGGATTGTCAGGGCAAGGCTAAAGTTGGTATAGCATAGGCGAGATAAGGCTGATAAAAACGCTAAAAGGAAAGATTAGATGAAGCAGCTCAGGTTATTACTGTTACGCCATGGAGAATGCGAGGGCGGGGCAATTTTGCGGGGCCGAGTCGACGTGCCACTGAGCGACAAGGGCTGGCGGCAGATGTCGGCGGCGGTGGAGGCGCAGGCGACTGTGTGCCACGGCATTTATAGCTCGACCTCGAGGCGCTGCGCCGAGTTTGCCAAGGCCTTTGCGGCCGAGCTGCATTCGAGTGCGTCTGTAGGCATAAGTTTAGATGCACCCGCACCGTCGATGCTCAAGGTCAACCTGCTGGAGGAGTTACAGGAAATAGCCTTTGGCGATTGGGATGGCTGCCTGCTTGATGACTTATATCAACACGATGGCGAGCGGATGGCGGCCTATTGGCTGAATCCCTGGGAGGTGACGCCGCCCAATGGCGAAGCCATGGCAAACTTTGAAGCCCGTATCGATGGTGCGATAGCACAAATCTTCGATAAAGAGTTTGCCCTGCTGGCGATGGATGATGAACAGGCCCATGGGGAGTTTAATGCTAATGCTCCTGCGGCCAATATCTGGGTGGTGACCCACGGCGGGGTTATTCGCCACTTGATGTCAAAAGCGCTGGGGGCGGTGAAAACCCTAGGTTTTTACAGTCAGCTCGCCTTACCCGTGGCGGCGGTGGTGACCATTAATGTGCTCGAGGATGAGCAAGGCAAAAGATACTGGCGCTTAGACTGGCCATCGGGCCACTGTGAGTAGCTTGTAAGCATCAGTCATCGACATGATGAAAATTTTCTGATTTAAACAGCATTGCCTAATGGGCAAGATATAGGATAATGCTTTTCCCTGACATTTGAGCCAGATAACACACCCAGTACGTTAAGCTCAAAGGTCGCAGAAATAGGTGTTGGGAATTTTGTGCGATTTAGTGCTATTGCTTAAGGGCAACAGCGTTTAAGCGCGCCGGATAACCCAAACATAATAGGGAATCGGGGAGCTGCCCGTCAGTAGCCCGAACTGTACCCGCAACTGTGAGTAGTCGAAGCGCTTTGCTTCTTATCTACGAGTCAGGATACCTGCCTATTTCTGTTTTCGCTGCGTGCAGCCTTAGTTCTCGAGCGGGTAACTCGAGGGAGCAGAAGATGACATTAATGAGTTTCGCCCTGTTAGCCCAAGCGGCGGCAGGCACAGATAACACCAATCAATATCCATGTGGGAGCAATCGTTAGTGATGCACTCCACATCGAGCCTTGCGCCCTTAGCGCCCGCTGCGACTTCCGCCAAGATAGCACTTAAGGTCAGCCAACTGAGCTGGGCGATTGAGGGAAAAACCATCCTCTCGGAGATAAGCTTTGCCTTGCCGCAGGGGGAAATGCTCGGGCTGATAGGCCCCAACGGCGCGGGTAAATCCAGTTTGCTGCGCTGTTTATACCGCTTTATTCGCCCTGCTAAAGGTCATATCAGTTTGTTTTCGCAGGATATTAGCGAGCTGTCGCCCAAGGCGTTTGCCTGTAAAGTGGCTGTGGTGCAGCAGGATACGCCGCAATATTTCGATATGACCACAGAGCAATTGGTTGCCATGGGACTCACGCCGCACAAGGGGATGTTTGATACCAACTCCAGCGGCGACGGTGAAAAAATTGTTAAGGCGCTGGAAAAGGTAGGCCTCAGTCATAAAGTGCATCAACAATACGATCGTTTATCCGGCGGTGAGAAGCAACGCGCCCTGATCGCCCGTGCCATAGTGCAGCAGCCGCAATTGTTGATTTTAGATGAGCCGACAAACCACCTCGATATCCGCTATCAAATTCAAATCTTAGAGCTAGTGCGAAGCCTTGGGATCAGCGTAATCGCCTCGATTCACGACCTGAATTTAGCCAGCGCCCTCTGCGACCACTTATTGCTGCTCGATAAGGGGCAGGTGAGTGCCATGGGCACGCCAGCTCAGGTTCTAACCGAGGAACGTATCGCCGAAGTGTTTGGGGTATGCGCCCAAGTGACGCCCCATCCACAGCATGGTAACCCCTTGATTAATTACTTTTATGGTTATCAAAAGCCTAAGAGCGATGCTGTGGACGCGGCGAGTGACTTCCACTCAGCTTCGGCTCAAGAATTACCTTCTGTGGCCTGCGCCTGCCATAACTCTGGCGCGCCAAACGAGGTCTTACAAAGAGCTGCATTGCAAAATGAGAGCGTCGAGAACACGCCATGATAGACACACTTAAACTGGTGACCATGAATTTTTTTAGCCACATTTTTACGCCGCTCACGCGCCAGCAATGGCTCATCTTAGGCTTAACGGGGTTTGCCCTGCTCACCCCCATCGCCGCCGCAAGTTTTGGTGCGGCAAACATTAGCTTCTTAGATGTGCTGCAGGTGTTTATCAATAAACTCAGTCACTTGTTTATGGCCGATGAGGCCGTGAGTACCAGCAGCATGACAGAGCGGATTGTGATGGAGCTGCGACTGCCACGGATTATACTCGCCTTTGTGGCGGGGGCGGGGCTGTCCTTGGCGGGCAGCGTGCTGCAAACCGTGACTCGCAACCCCCTTGCCGATCCTTATCTGTTCGGCATTAGCTCCGGCGCCTCCTTTGGTGCCGTGGTCATGCTGACGCTATTCACAGGTTCTGGCCTGTTTGGCAATGCGGGCACGATAGCCAATTCGGGGATTTTTAGCGGTTCAGGGACTTTTGCTGGCTTGTTATGGTTTAGCTTACCCTTCGGTGCCTTTATTGGTGCCAGTCTGTCGGTGTTAATCGTGCTGGCGTTAGCTGGGTTAGGCCTTAAGAGTCAGGTGGAGCGCATGTTGCTCTCTGGGGTGGCGACCTCCTTTATGTTTAGCGCCTTAACCAGTTTATTACTGTACTTTGCCAGCCCGCAGGCTACCGCATCGGTATTGTTTTGGAGCCTTGGCAGTTTTGCTAAGGCCAGTTGGTCGCTGTTGGCGCTGCCGTCTTTAGTGGTGCTACTGAGCTTTTTTATTATCCTCGGTTGGAAACGCCAAATTATGGCCTTGCAGGCGGGGGATGAAACGGCCCACACCTTAGGGGTGAATGTGCCTAAGCTGCGCCTCAATATGTTGCTGCTCTGCTCGCTTATCACCGCGATTTTAGTGGCGACCTGTGGCGGCATTGGCTTTGTCGGCTTGATGATCCCGCACACAGTTCGTTTGTTATTCCCCGGTCGTCAGCCCATCTTACTGACGGCGCTGGTGGGCGGCCTGTTTATGGTGTGGATTGATGTACTCGCCCGATGTTTGCTTGGCAATCAGGAATTACCCGTAGGGATTATCACCGCCGCGATCGGTAGCTTCTTCTTTTTGCTGATTTTGCGTCGGCGCAAGCTATCGAATTAGCATGGGTCTTATGGATTGCCGAAATTTAGTACTAAGTGCGTATGGCAAATTGCAGCAGGATGCTTCGTAGTTGTTGTTCTAGAATGTGTTAGCGAACCTACTCGCAAATGAGTTATTAACAGCGGATCTATCATTGGATTCGACATTGCCACTGGAGTGTGAATGCCTCAATCTGTCCCGTTATTTCAAATCGAGCCTGTGAGTAAAGCGCAGAATCAACTCATCCAGCAAAAGATCGATCTTAAGACTAAGCCGCCCGGCGCTCTGGGGCAGTTAGAGTCCTTGGCGCTGCAAATTGCCCGCATTCAAGGACCGCAGCAATTACAGATAGTTAATCCGACCATGTTGGTGTTTGCTGGAGATCATGGGATTGCTGCCGAAGGCGTGTCGATTGCCCCGAGTGAAGTCACGCGGCAGATGGTGCAAAACTTTGCCCATGGCGGCGCGGCCATCAATGTGTTTTGTCGTCAGTTAGGCTTCAATCTCGAAGTGATTGATTGCGGTATTTTAACCCCAGTTGAAGATGCCGAAGGCATTATCGACCAACGCCTTGGTGCGGGAACGGCAGCGATTCACCTAGAGCCAGCCATGACGTTAGCCTGCGTGGATAAGGGCTTTGCCATGGCGCAGGCGTTAATCGAGCGTCACCATCAGGCGGGCTGTAATTTGGTCGCCTTTGGTGAGATGGGCATAGGCAATACTTCGTCTGCGGCGGCAATTATGGCGGTCATTATGCAACTCGATGTGGCCGACTGTGTTGGCCGTGGTACGGGCATCAATAGCGAAACCTTAGAGCGTAAACAGATGCTTATCGAACTCGCGCTGCTGTTACACCAGAGTGCGATGACTGGGCCTCGGCAAGTGCTGGCCTGTTTGGGTGGCTTTGAAATTGTGCAAATGACGGGAGCCATGCTCGCCGCAGCCGAGCGCAAGATGCTGGTCGTGGTGGATGGTTTTATTGCGACCGCAGCGGCTTTGGTTGCCGTGAATATCAACGCGAATGTGCGGGATTATTTGATTTTTGCCCACCGCTCCGAGGAGCAAGGTCATCAGCGTATGTTGGAACATTTAAAGGCTAAGCCCTTGTTATCTTTAGGGCTGAGATTAGGCGAAGGCACGGGCGCTGCCTTGGCATTGCCGTTAATTCAAGCCGCTGTAAATTTTTACAATCAAATGGCGAGTTTTAGTGATGCGGGGATTGAGGCTGTTGTATGATGTGCGCTGCTAAGTGGCTTATTTAAAATAATAACTTTTAGCTGACCTTTTAATCTTAAACCTTGCAGCAAGTGTTAATTCACTAAGGATGCTTTATGTCAGAACGCGAAAGCTGGCACAAAGAGATAGATTTGTTTTTAGTGGCCATGGGCTATTTTACTCGCATTCCTATGCCCAAATGGGTTGAGGTCGATGCCGACAAACTCAATAAAGCCAGCCGTTACTTTGGCTTAGTGGGCCTGCTGGTGGGGCTACTCAGTGCCATCGTATTTTGGCTCACCCAAAACTGGTTGCCCGCCGGCGTGTCTGTGCTGCTGTCTATGGTCACGGGCGTGCTGTTAACGGGCGGTTTTCACGAGGACGGTTTAGCCGATACCTTCGATGGTTTCGGTGGTGGTTGGACGGCGGAAGACAAGCTGCGGATCATGAAAGACTCTCGCCTAGGGAGCTACGGCGCCTTGGCTTTGATGCTCGTCCTGATGCTCAAGTGGCAATTGTTAGTGGAACTCGCGCTGTATGATCCTGTAGTTGCAGGCTCGGCGATGATAGTCGCCCATACTGTGAGCCGCGTAGTTGCTGCTAGCCTTATCTTTACTGAGAAATATGTGCGCGACGATGAGTCCAGTAAATCCAAGCCGTTAGCGCAGCATCAAGGCATTAATGAACTGTTTATTTTGATTGCCAGCGGCGTGTTAGTGCTGCTAGTGCTCAAGGGCATTGCCGCGCTGTCACTGTTATTGGTGATGATAGGTCTACGCCGTTTGATTGTGGTGATTTTTAGACGCCAAATCGGCGGCTACACGGGCGATACCTTAGGCGCGGCGCAGCAGATCTGCGAAATCGTCTGTTACTTCGTGCTGCTCGTTGTGGGTAGCATACTGTGATCCATTTAGTGCTAGGCGGCGCACGTAGCGGTAAGAGTCGCTACGGCGAAGCCTTAGTGCGCCAGTATACCGCCCTCGGATTCGATGCCTGCTATCTGGCGACCGCACAGGCGCTCGATGCCGAAATGAGCCGTCGCATTCGTTTACATCAGGATGGACGTGCCAAGGATGATATCGACTGGCAACTCGTCGAAGAACCCTTGGCATTAACCGCTAAGCTCAAACACTTAGCCAAACCTGGCCGAGTGATTCTGGTGGATTGTTTAACGCTTTGGCTCACCAATCAATTACTTGCACAAAGCCCCGAGGCAGAGCCCGCTTCAACGGAATCGGACTTTGCCTTGGATTTTGCCCGCTCTCGCCATGAACCTTTAGAACACTGGCGACAGCAGCGCGCCGATTTTATCCAGACCTTAAGTACCCTTGAGGGCGTAGTGATTTTAATCAGCAATGAGGTCGGCTCTGGCATTGTGCCCTTGGGCGAATTGAGTCGTCAGTTTGTCGATGAGGCTGGTTGGTTAAATCAGGCCGTTGCCGAGGTGGCGGATAATGTGACCTTAGTGGTGGCGGGTCTACCACTGGTGCTTAAATCGAGTTAAGACAAAGTATTGTCGACGCATTCTTAGGAAGGGAGCGAACCGATTCCCCTTTAGTTTATTTTCCTCTGTTGAGTGATGTTCTTGCCCATGAATTCAAATAACGCCTCTAATCCTACTTCGGCCTTGTCGCAAAACCAGTTTCAAGGTGTTGTAAGCCAAAGTGAAGCTCAGCACTCAGGCGTAAAAGTGCTTATGGTGCAGGGGACAACCTCGGATGCGGGCAAAAGTACGTTGGTGGCGGGGATTTGTCGTCTGCTCGCCCGTGAGGGGGTTAAGGTCGCGCCTTTTAAACCACAGAATATGGCGCTCAACAGCGCAGTCACCATTGATGGAGGCGAGATTGGCCGCGCTCAGGCGCTGCAAGCTGCAGCCTGTTTTCTCGCGCCGCACACGGATTTTAATCCCATCCTGCTTAAGCCAAGTTCGGACACGGGCGCGCAGATCATAGTGCACGGCAAAGCCTTGACCACCTTAGAGGCCTCGGCCTTTTTCGGAGAAAAATCTAAGGATTATAAAGCCATGGCGCTAAATGCCGTACTGGAATCCTTTGCCCGTTTAAGTCTGCAATATCAAACGATTGTGGTTGAAGGGGCGGGAAGCCCGGCGGAAATTAATCTGCGTGAAGGCGATATCGCCAATATGGGCTTTGCCGAGGCGGTCGACTGCCCGGTGATCATCATTGCCGACATCGATAAAGGCGGGGTATTTGCCCATTTGGTGGGCACCTTAGCGTTATTGTCGCCCTCCGAGCAAGCTAGGGTAAAAGGCTTTGTGATCAATCGTTTTCGTGGCGATATCAGGCTGTTGCAGTCTGGTCTCGATTGGCTCGAGGCCCATACGCAAAAGCCTGTGTTGGGCGTGTTGCCCTATTTGCATGATTTGCATTTAGACGCCGAGGATGCACTTATCGAGTCGCCCACTAAGCAGGCAAAGAGCCGTTTTAAGGTGCGGGTATTAGTGTATCCCCGCACCAGTAATCATACGGATTTTGACCCGCTTAGACTGCACCCCGATATCGATTTTGATTATGTCTCGCTCCAGACTCAGACCTCTGCACAGACGCAGGAGATTGCCGCCGATCTACTGATTTTACCCGGCAGCAAGAATGTCCGAGCGGACTTGGCTTTTCTGCGTGAGCAGGGCTGGGATAAACAAATTGCCAAGCATTTGCGCTACGGCGGTAAGCTGCTGGGGATTTGCGGCGGCTATCAAATGTTGGGTGAAAGCATTGCCGATCCCATGGGGATTGAAGACACGCTCGGCGTGAGCCAAGGGCTGGGATATTTACCCATTACCACCGAATTTAAGGCTGAAAAACAGCTACGTAGGGTCACAGGCCATTTAGCGCTGCAAGGGCAACAAGTAGAGGTGAAGGGCTATGAGATCCACTGCGGTGAGTCCCTATATCTCACGTCCAGTGATGCCGCCAAGAGTGCGCCATTACGCTTGAAAAGTGAGAGTGCTTGCGACCAACTGGCAGAAAAGTCTTTTGCCGATGGCAGTTTAAGTGACGACGGGCAAGTGCTCGGCAGCTATTTACATGGGTTATTCGACAGTCCAGAGGCCTGTCAGCTAGTCCTTAACTGGGCGGGGTTGGAAAATGCTCAAGCGATTGATATCAATGAAATTCGCGAACAACAGCTGGACCGTTTGGCCGATGTATTAGCCGAGCACCTCGATATGCAAAAACTCTCATCCATTATAAATGCATAAGTGTTAGCAGTAGGAAGAACAAAAGATCATGACAACAGAAAACGAAAAACAGCTCGACAACGAGCAAGCGCAAATCAAGGCTGAACGCCATAAGGCGCGTCAGCAGAAAGTGAAGGCGGGTGTGGACGCTAAAATTGCCGCCGCCCAAGAAGAAAAAGGCATTCTGTTAGTGCTCACAGGTAATGGCAAAGGCAAGTCGACCTCAGGTTTTGGCACGGTTGCCCGCGCGGTCGGCCATGGCAAAAAAGCGGCGGTAGTGCAATTTATCAAGGGCACATGGGAGTGTGGTGAGCGTAATTTGCTTGAAGGTGCAGGCGTGACCTTTCATGTGATGGGCACCGGCTTTACCTGGGAAACCCAAGACAGAGAAAAGGACACAGCCGCCGCCCTCGTGGCGTGGGAAGCCGCCGAAGCCTTACTCCAAGACGAGAGTATTGATTGCCTGATGCTCGATGAACTGACCTATATGGTGAGTTACCATTACCTCGATGTGGAGCGGGTGCTCACGGCGCTGAAAAACCGTCCGCCGATGCAGCATGTGATTATCACTGGCCGTGCTTGCCACCGCGCGATTATCGAACTGGCGGATACGGTCAGCGAAGTGCAACCCATTAAACATGCCTTCGAAGCGGGCATTAAAGCACTGCCGGGATTCGACTATTAAGCCGAGCGGCTAAGGCGGATGGGTGACACCGCGAGCCGCCCTTTAAACCCAATTAGGGCTGTTGTTCCTCGGTAAAATCCGTTAGCGTCTCTATCGTTAGCGTTTTTATTGATAGCGTGAGTAGCATGGGTAACTCAAGGATGATGCGATGAATAAACGTATTGTGATTTGTGCCGACGGTACTTGGAATCGGCCAGAGAAAGACCTTAAGGTGGATTTTCCCACCAATGTGCTGCGTCTAGCGCGGGCTATCAGCCCGATGGCGGCCGATGGTAAACCTCAGCAGGTGTTTTACGACTGGGGCGTTGGTTCTTACTACGATCAAGCCATCGGCGGCGCGACGGGGCGTGGGCTGCATAAAAACATCATGGATGGTTACCGCTACATAGTGCAGAACTACTCCCCCGGTGATGAGATCTATCTGTTTGGCTTTAGCCGAGGCGCTTACACAGTGCGCTGTTTGTGTGGCCTGATCAATAATTGCGGTATCCTCAAGCGCCCCGATGCGAGGCTGATTCAACAAGCCTTTGACCACTATAAAAAAAGCAGCGCACCCTTTGCCCCAAGCGGCGATAAATCCGTTGAATTTAGACAAAAGCATAGCCACGAATCGCGGGAGATTAAGTTTGTCGGCGTGTGGGATACGGTGGGCGCCATGGGGATCCCGATTTCGTTCCTCGGCTTATTCGAAGATAAAGACGAGTTTTACGACACTAAGATTGGCCGTAATGTGCGGGTTGCCCGCCATGCTTTAGCAATAGACGAACACCGCAGCGACTTTGAACCCACGATTTGGCAATTGCGCGACAATATGGATATGCAGCAGGTCTGGTTTGCCGGTGCCCATAGCAATATTGGTGGCAGCTATCAGCCGGATAAGGATGGCTCGCTACTGTCGGATAATGCGCTCGCGTGGATGATGGCCGAGGCTGAGCGGTTTAATTTGAGCTTAGAGCCGCACCTAGCGGCGAGTTTACACCCTAATCCTTTGGCAACCTTACACGACTCGCGCCGCAGTTTTTACCGAATTAAGCAATCCTATTTGCGCCCAATTGACCCTAACGTCGCGCCCGTGTTGCTGCATCGCTCGGTAAAAACCCGCTGGGATCAAGACCCTAAATATCGGCCTAAAAACCTGCAGACCTACCTTGAGCAGTACGGCTGGCCAGAAGAATTCATCGATTAAATCATAAGGAACATCATGTTAATGCGACGCTTTATTGCCCTCGGCCTGAGCTTGGCGCTGTTACCCATAGTGGCGATGGCCGAGCCTGCAAAACGTATTATTGCGCTTTCGCCCCATGCGGTTGAAATGCTCTACGCCATCGGCGCGGGGGAGTCGATTGTGGCCGCGACAGATTATGCGGATTATCCCGAAGCGGCGAAAAAAATCCCCAGTATCGGTGGTTACTATGGGATCCAGATTGAGCGGGTATTAGAGCTTAATCCTGATCTGATTGTGGTGTGGGACACGGGCAATAAAGCCGAGGATATAAATCAACTCAAAAACTTAGGTTTTAAACTCTATAGCAGCTCCCCAAAGACGCTTGAGGATGTCGCCAAAGAAATTGAGGAGTTAGGTGAGCTGACAGGGCACACAGAGCAGGCGAGTCGAGTGGCGGCGGATTATCGCAGTGAGCTGCTGCGATTACGTAGCGAGAATGCGGCTAAATCCGAGCCAAAGGTGTTTTATCAGCTGTGGTCGACGCCTTTAATGACGGTCGCGAAAAATAGTTGGATCCAGCAAATCATCGGTGTTTGCCATGGCAAAAATGTTTTCTACGATGCGGCGAGTGATTACCCGCAGGTGAGTTTAGAGAACGTGTTGCTGACCTTGCCCGAGGTGATTTTACAGAGCGAAGAGGAAGGCAATGTCAAAGGGATAGATTGGAGCCAATGGGCCGAAATCCCCGCGGTTAAAAACCAGCATATTTATCAATTAAATGCCGATTTATTACACCGCGCGACACCCAGAGCGTTACTCGGAGTAAAAGCCGTATGTGATGCCTTGGATAAAGCGCGTTAGCTAAAGCGTGTAACTAAAGTGCGTAATTAAAGCGCGTTAATAGTCTATTGCAGCAGGGAATGCGCGTAAGGGGGATAAAGATGTCGACATCAATCAATGTCAGTGTAGATATCAGTTCAGGCGCCAATTCAGAAATCAGTGATAAGGGCACACTCGTGCTGCTGTGCGGCAAGATGGGCGCGGGTAAATCGACCTTGGCTCGTGAACTGGCCAAGGGTGAACGCTGCGTGCTCATCAGTGAAGATGAATGGCTATCGACTTTATATCCTAATGAAATTAAAGACTTTGATGCCTATATTCATTACGCCGCTCGCCTAAAACCGCTACTGAAGCGCCATATTGAGGCACTGCTGCTGGCCGGATTAACTGTGGTCATGGATTTTCCTGCCAATACTCTGAATCAAAGGCGTTGGTTGCTGGGCTTGAGTCTCGATACGGGGGCGGCCCATCGACTGATTTACCTAAAACACAGCGATGAGTTATGTCTGAGTCGCCTTGCCCTGCGCCGCCAAGCAGAGCCAGAACGCGCCCAGTTCGATACCGAAGCCGTGTACTGGCATGTGAGCAGTTTCTTTCAAGCGCCCACGGAAGAAGAGGGCCTTAATATTGAAATCCTTGAGTCATCAGACTGTTGAGTAATGAACTATGTATCAAGTGATAGAGCAAGTGGCGTCGGTTGACGATTTTATCCGTTTACGGCAGATTTCGGGCCTAAGTCCTCGACCCTTGGCGGGCGTCGTTAAGGCGCTGCCAAATAGCTTATACGGCGTGCAAATTAACTGTGGAACCCAAACCGTGGGTATGGGGCGGGTTGTGGGGGATGGGGCGATTAACTTTGAGATCGTCGATGTGGCTGTGGATCCTGAGCATCAAGGCAAGGGGCTTGGCCGATTGATTATGCAGCATATTATGGCCTACCTAGACCGTGAGGCTTTTACGGGGGCTTATATCACCTTAATGGCCGATGTACCTGAACTCTATGAAAAATTTGGTTTTAAATTCAGTCGTCCCGCCAGCGAAGGCATGTATCTGGTGAAATAGGTGCAGGCCTGCATACACAACAAAAACAATAGGATCCCTTAAAGATGAACACGTTACTGATTTGCTTATTTATCGCTATGTTATTGCCGTATTTGGCCAAAGGCCCAGTCGCATGGGCAATGGCCAAAGCCGGCGGTTATGATAATCATCATCCGCGAACTCAACAGGCGCAATTAACCGGATTTGGTGCGCGGGCACTGGCTGGGCATCAAAACGCCTTCGAATCCTTACTGATTTTTGGTTTGGCCGTAGTGACAGTTATCGCCACGGGCAAAGTCACTGCGACTGCTGAGTGGTTGGCGGTTGTGCATATTGTCGCGCGGGTGGCGTATCAGATCTTGTATCTACTGAATAAAGGCACATTACGTTCACTGTCTTGGTTTGTGGCGATTTTCAGCGCCTTTGGGGTCTTCTTCCAAGCGTTTTAACGGCCAGGTGTGAGTTTACAGTGATGTGAGTCTCTAAGACCGAAGGAGTTGAGATGAGAGTGATGGATACTGAGAATCGAGCCTGGTTTTTGTTTGAACATGAGGGCGAACTTTATCTGGATGCCAACTGCAGTATGAGTGCATTTGGTTATCACTACTTGATCCCATTAAAATAACAGGAATCTGCGCGCTATCGTGAGATGGGGCGAGAATACTTAACGCAACTCGTCTATGACATTCATTATTCGGTGCCGATTGCTGAAAACAGCCGCTCAATTTATCGAGGCAGAGATCAATCCAGAGAGTTTGAACCCTTAACTCGTCGTGCAATCCAGCTATGGCGAGAAAGGGTTTCTCCAACAACTTAATACAGCACTCTAGCTTAGGCTTGGCTTGCTGTGTCAAAAATCACAGTTGATGAATTTATCGTCGACTTTCTGACATTAGTTAAGCAGTACATGATTTATTGTCACTTAAAAATCTATGTCAAATAATCGCTCATTTTTAATGGTTAATCGCCAATTTTGACGGTTAGAAGCTGACTTTGGACTCAAATAGCTAAATTGATGTAATTAAAGGTTTTTGTGTTTTTGTATCCTATTGAATAATGGTGGTAATTTGACAATTTCAAGCCATTAAATTGACAGTTTTCTTTATGAAAAACCTCAGTTATATTGCAGTTGTTGATACAATTGTTGAGGTTTAAAAACCATGTTACGTCTAATGACCTATGGCATTGTCGCCTTTGCATCTTGGTTTATTTATCAGGATGTTTCCGACCATTTTGGAATGGAGACCTTTGATAAGGTCTTGGTGGAGAATGTGCAACATAAGGTAGAGGCTCGAAAGGCAAAAGCGGCGGCGGAGCAATATGCTCAGCAACTGAAGCGTCAGGCTGCTGTCGACTGCCAAACGACAAACGCATGCACTCAATAACGGCGATGTATCATCTTTGTTCTTGCTGCGCATAAGTAAGAAGCTGTTCGCCACAGTGTCAGACTAGAGGGGCAAATAATCCTATTTGCCCCTCTTGGGCTTATCAGCCTTAATTTGCTGAGTTGCCCTGCGAAAACCAGCCAACAATCCTCTTGGTTAATCACGGTTTCTGTTTTACTTCCGCACATTATCGATTCCTACTTAAGCTTATTTTCCGTAAACGTTGGCACAGTCTTGAGTCGATAAGAATCAAAGCGATGGAGCCGAGCAAACTACGAGCTTAGTTTGCGAAAATGGCATATCTCAAATTAGTCTGTGAAGACGAATCTTGAACGAAGTGGAACTTTAGCGATGGGGTAGAAGCTAATACCAAAAACCGCTAGATTTAGCTGCTCGCTCACTTGGGTGAGTATGTGCAGGTTTTATATTTAAGGATGAAGATGAGAACGCTACAGCTTTTTGGATTTATGCTGACGGTTGCTGGAATTATTCTAGCGATTGTTATGTTCGCGCCTGTAGATAGTGAAATCTCGGAAGCCTCCGCTGGCGCGAGCGGTTTAGGATTCCTATTTATGGTATTACCTATGCTGGGCTGCTCGGCATTGATGCTGGTGCCTTCTTCAACGGTATTGTTTTTCCACGACGTTAGAAGACGCACTTATTTCACTGGCCATTTCTGGTTAAATCTCTGGAGAGTGAATCTGATGATTTCCCTTGGATATATTGCCCTAGTGCTTTACTTGGCTTTTGTATGGCTAAAGGCTAGCAGTGGTCATTAGAAAGTCATAATTAACACGCCCCAATCACTTTTCGCATGGGGCGTATTATCACTGATTACTTTTGTGTGGCGCGGTAGTGGTCGAAGTTTTCGATATAGTCTTCGAGATTGGCGTCAATCATCTCTTTGTAGCGCTCGATATAGTAATCCATCATTTCCTGTTTTTTGGCCTGCATTTGTTCTTTGGATTCAAAGCTGGTGGAGCCAAACCAAGCGTTGTAGCGGGCGACGGCCCACATAAAGGAAGCGCTGACCTCACCGGTTTGGATCTCGGTGTTTTGGTTTTGCTGGTTCGCGAGCTTAATCATCTCGGTGGCACGTTCGTAAAAGGCTTGTTGGTTATCAGACATCAGCAATTCCTATTGTTGGGCAAAGTGAAGAGGGCGTTGAGTGCATCGCCCTTTTAATAACCCTAAGGCATTTTGTGGTTGAGGGACAGTCGTGTGCTTCACAGAATCCGTTGATATCACACCAAAAGGCGGCGCCGAAATGAAATATGGGATAGGCGTAACATTTTTCACCGCTTTGGCGAGCGCCTTTTCCGATGATGCTTTCTGCTAGGCCATTCAGCTTGATATGACCAGTTAGAGCTCGCCCTAGTTAGCGGCAAAGCTCCACATTGCTTGGATAAGGCCATTAGCGACTTCAAAGACCACCATGACTTCAAAAGGCTCCTCGCGGATGCCGCAGATCCGTTCGTGATCGACCACCTTATTGCCGACCACCATACGATTTAGGATCTCGGCGTGCAGATGCGGCAAGTTAAAGCGTTCATTCTGATAGAAATCACTAAAGGCAGCCTTGCCTCGGATCACGGGCTCTGTGGCGGGTGGGCGGTAGATACAAACATCGTCGCTAAAGAGCGCCACAAAGCTTGCAAGGTCGCGTTGGTTATAGGCGACTAACTGGGCTTGCACTAAGGCTTCGGCTGTTTGTTCTGCTATCTGGGGCATTTGCTGGCTCAAGCTATCTTCCTTCAAAATAGGGGCAGAGTCTGATAAGAGACGTTAGCCCGACAAGATTAACGGGAAAGGGCTTTTCTAACGCTTATTATCGTTATCTCAGCCTGCTTTCCCGCTATCGCGATTAATGATGAATTTATATTAAATTTTATTATTCCAATAGCTTAAGCTGCGTTTGCCCCCAAGGTGTGGCAAAGGGCATGGCTTCTTGTGGGGTTAAGGTAAACTCCTGTTCACAACCATCGCCACGGGGCATTTCCCAAAACTTAATCCCATTCGCCTCGAGGGTGAGTTGAAAATACCCAGAGCCGTCGGCACTTGGGCATTCAGCAGCTGGGACTGCATTGGCAAACAGCTTTTCCTTAAGTGCAGGTGGGAGCTGATAACTCATGCTTTCTGGCAAGGTTTGTGTTGGCTTATCGGCGATAAACCACTGCCACGGATGGAAGGGTTTACCATCGGCGAGGGAGAAGCTAACAAACTCTTGGCTGATCCCATTGGCGCCAAAACCCGCCGCCCAGCGATATAAGCGCACGCTGAGCCAATGCTGATTGAGGAAAATCGGTTCTGCATAGGTTTCATCGGCCACAAAATGGCCCATTTGCGACAACATTCTGCGGCGCGTGTCAAAGGTTTGTGCTAGCTGAGTATCATCGGTGAGCTTTTTCTCAAGCCACTGATTAATGGCGGGAATGCCTTTTTGTGGGCCGTTAAATTCGATGCCGACTTCTGTGCCATAGGTCAGTGGACGGTATTCAATGGTTTGAAAAGCTTGCCATTTTCCACGGCTCAGTGAAGGCTTGGTTTCAAGCAGCAAATTGTAGGCATCGGCGCTGCAGTCATCCTGATTATCGGGGCTGAGTTGGCGCTCAAGCTTTATGGGTAAGGATTTGCCTGAATTGTCTTTAAACCAATGGCCGTTGAGTTGCTGCGCCGTCGCGCTATCGAACTGCCAGTTTCCAGTATTGTTTTCTTCTTTCCAAATACCGTTTTGCAGATCGAGCTGTATTGGGGTTAGGTAGCGTTGATAGTAATAACTGCCGCTGCCGTATTGGTTAAAGCAGACTCTAATACTGCTTTTACCCAGCGTGCCCTGCCAAATCCCTGAGAGTTCATCGGCGGCAAGAGTGCTAAAAGGTAGCGTAGTGGCAAGCAATAGGCTTGAGGACAACAGCGTTAGTAACTTCCGTGTATTCATGTTTTTCTCTTAAAAGATAATCGCTTATGGAGTTATTTACTGGTTATAAAAAAGTCGCCTTAAGGCGACTCTTAACGGTGTCGAGCTTGATAAACAGCAGGCTAACCGTTTATCGCCTCAAAAGGCCTGTTTATTCGACCTGCCAATCGATTTGTTCGCCGGCGCGAATTGGCACAACGTTGTTGTCGCCAAGTGGGTAACTGACGGGCACATCCCAAGATTTTTTCACTAGGGTGATGGTATCGCTGTTGCGGGGCAGATTGTAAAAATCTGGGCCGTTGAAGCTGGCAAAGGCTTCTAATTTATCCAGCGCATTGACCGATTCAAAGGCTTCGGCGTACAGCTCAATGGCCGCATGGGCAGTATAAGAACCCGCGCAGCCACAGGCGGCTTCTTTACGATCTTTAGCGTGTGGCGCAGAGTCGGTACCGAGGAAGAACTTCTTATTGCCACTGGCCGCGGCGCCTAACAGCGCTTGCTGGTGGGTATTGCGCTTTAAAATCGGCAGGCAATAGAAATGCGGACGAATACCGCCAGCCAACATGTGGTTGCGGTTATAGAGCAAGTGGTGCGCGGTGATCGTGGCAGCAACGTTGTCAGATGCTTGAGTCACGAAATCGACCGCATCCTTAGTGGTGATATGCTCGAGAACGATTTTAAGCTTAGGGAAATCGGCCACGATCTTGCTGAGGATATTCTCAATAAATACGCGCTCACGGTCGAAAATATCAATC
This sequence comes from Shewanella sp. GD04112, assembly GCF_029835735.1. Taxonomy (NCBI): domain Bacteria; kingdom Pseudomonadati; phylum Pseudomonadota; class Gammaproteobacteria; order Alteromonadales; family Shewanellaceae; genus Shewanella; species Shewanella sp. GD04112. The sequence continues at coordinate 3,832,653 of NZ_JAOEAL010000001.1, read as the reverse complement.
GATGAATCAGTCACTTCACCATGCACTAGGAACAACATGCCCACTTCCTGCATCGCTTCGAGGGCGGGGTAGATGTTCTTCAAATCGGTCACGCCAGAATCCGAGTTGGTGGTCGCGCCTGCTGGATAGAGTTTAGCGGCAACGATTTTGCCCGAGGCTTTGGCTTTACGGATTTCTTCTGGGCTGGTTTTGTCGGTGAGGTACAACACCATTAAGGGTTCAAATTGCGAGCCTGCTGGCACTTGCGCCTTGATACGATCGTAATAAGCCAAGGCGGTTTCGGTATCGATAGCGGGAGGAACCAGATTAGGCATCACGATAGCGCGGCCCATATAGCGGCTGATATCGCGAACCGTGTCTTTTAATTGTGCGCCGTCTCTTAGGTGAATGTGCCAGTCGTCAGGACGAGTAATAGTGAGTGTTGTCATAGGGCGATTCATCTTGTTGAATGTTTCTGCTGCGAGGGTGGCAGGATCTTATGTGGCAAGGATTTAGCTGTAAAGGGAAACTCAGCCATTTCACCAATAAAAGTGTTAACGCATGTTGAGTGTCCGCACTCCGTCTTACTCCTATGTTCACAAACCGCTTTTCAGCGGACACTTTCGCGAAAACCAGCGGACACTTTTTAATAAAGCCCTCGGTGTCCGCGGACACTTTTATCTTCAATTCTACCTAACATGCTGAAAATAAATGTTTTAATGAAATTGGCATAGGCGTTGCTATTACTGGATATCGATTTTTAATAGTGTCCGTAGCGATGGGCCTATCCAGCCCTCCGACAGGGAAGCGAGAAACGCCATGATTAAAGATACCAGCGGCCAAGATAAAGTCCTTGTGCCATCGACCGCAAAACGCCTCAAGTTGCCTCTGATGATTGGCGGCTGCACCTTACTCGTCAGCGCCTTAGTGTGGGCCAGTTTTGGTAGCGATAAAGTCAGCCAGTCCATCAGCCGTAGCGAGCTCACCACCGCTACTTTATATGTTGGCACACTCACTCGAGATGTGGCCACCACGGGCAAAATTGTTGCCGCCAATGCGCCGATCCTCTACAGCACCGAAGAAGGCACTGTGACGTTACTGAGCAACCCAGGGGATAGCGTCAGCAAAGGTGATGTGGTCGCAAAGCTGGAGAGTCCAAGATTAACCAATCAATTAGAGCAGGCGAAATCACTATTGGCGGGATTAGAGAGCGCCCTTGAGCGTGCCAAGCTAGACGCCAGACGTAACCAATTACAAGTCAATCAAACCTTAGACATGGCCTCGGTCGATTTGGAAGCCGCCGATCGGGAGAGCCGCCGTGGGGATTTATTGATCCAATCTAAACTGATCAGCCAAATCGACTATGAGAAGGGCAAGGACGATCTGCACAAGGCAAAACTCAAATTTAAGCATGCGGAGCAGGAAGTGGCCTTAACCAAGGATACCTTAACCTTTGAGGTGAAAAACAAGGCCTTGGAAGTTGAGCGTCAGAGTCTGGCGGTAAAAGAGCTTGAGCGTCAGGTCGATGCCTTAAATATCAAGGCGCCGGTGAGCGGCATTATTGGTAACTGGTTGACCGAGCAAAAAACGCGTTTAAGCGCCAATCAACCCATCCTGACCGTGGTCGATTTAAGTGCCTATGAGGCCGAGTTGGCAGTGCCTGAATCCTACGCCGACGAGTTAGGACTCGGAATGGAGGTCGAACTGAGCTTCGGTGAAGTCAAACTCATGGGCAAACTATCCTCGATTTCCCCCGAAGTGCGTAACCGTGAGGTGACCGCCAGAGTGCAATTTGTCCAGAGCGAAAGCTTGAAGCTGCGCCAAAATCAGCGGATCTCCGCCAGAGTCTTGCTCGAACACAGGGCGAATGTGTTGATGGTTAAACGCGGTGTCTTTATGACCAGCGGTGGTGGCGATGAGGTTTACCAAGTCGAAGGCGATATTGCTACCCGCCGCGACATTAAGCTCGGCAGCACCAGCATGAGTCAGGTGGAAGTGATCGAAGGCGGTAAAGCGGGTGACGAATGGGTGATCTCCAGTGTTGAGCCCTTCAACCATGCCGAACAGGTCAAAATGCATTGATGACCGATAGTCAAAAATTACTTATTAATCAAATTGATGTAATTAACGCCGCTCTGGCTGAAAAGTCTGCGGCTAAGGTGTACAAGGAGTTCATTATGCGTACTAAAAACGTCGATCTTGGTCTGTTGATGTCATCCAAATTGTTTGGTGTTCTGGCCTTAGCCCTACTGGTCGTGGCGGTTGAGCTGGGCATAGGTGAGGCTAATAGCTGGTTTTTCCTCGGCTTAAATATTTTGGAATGGACGAATCCCCTAGAAGAAGCGCGTCAGGTGGGTGATGTCTCGATGGAAAGTGTGAGCTTTATATTCGCCTGTCTCAATGGGTTTTTCGATGCCTTGAGTGGGTTTGTGATGGGCCGTTTTGCGGGGTAAGGGCTTTGTGTAGCCGTTACCACTTAAAGATAAAGAAATACTGGCGCGTTTTATAAGCCGTTTGCGCGCAAAGATAAAAATTAATCAAGGAAATTAAAATGTTATCAATGAAGAATATCAGTAAGGTTTTTAAAACGGACTTAGTGGAAACCCACGCGCTGCGGGATTTCAACCTTGAGGTGAACGAGGGCGAGTTTGTGGCGGTTACGGGTCCTTCTGGCTCAGGTAAAACCACCTTCTTAAATATCGCTGGCTTGCTCGAAGGCTTCACCCATGGGGATTATTTTTTAGATGGGATTAATGTCTCCAACCTCAGTGATAACAAGAGTGCCGCCGTACGTAACGAGAAGATTGGCTTTATCTTCCAAGGCTTTAACTTGATCCCCGATCTTAACCTCGCGGAAAACATTGAAGTGCCGCTGCGCTACCGTGGTTTTAGTGCCAAGGAGCGTAAACGCCGTGTGGAGCAAGCGTTAGAGCAAGTGGGCTTAGGCGCGCGGATGAAGCATTTGCCGACCCAATTATCCGGCGGTCAGCAGCAAAGGGTGGCGATTGCCCGCGCTTTAGCGGGGGAGCCTCGTTTTCTGCTCGCCGACGAACCTACGGGTAACCTCGACAGTTTAATGGCCCGCCAAGTGATGGAATTATTGGAGAATATTAACCAATCTGGCACCACGATCATCATGGTGACCCACGATCCTGAACTGGCTCGCCGAGCCCAACGCAATATCCAAATTGTCGATGGTCAAGTCTGCGACTTTACCATGTATCAACCTAATGCGGCCCGCAGTGCAAGCCACGGCAGTGTCGATAAACTGGTTGCTAACGCCCAAGGCTAGGAGCGGTTATGTTCTTCTATTACTTAGATTTAGCTTGGCGTAGCATCAAAAAAACGCCCATGTTGTCGGCATTGATGATCATGGCGATTTCCATCGGCATTGGCATCACTATCACCACACTCAATATTTATAAAATGATGTCGATTAACCCTGCGGGGGAGAAATCCGGCCAATTGTTTGCGGTGCAGCTATGGAGCCAAGGTCCAGATGCCTGGGATCGCTTCGATCAACAGATCACCTATCAAGACGGGATGAACTTACTCAAGAGTGATATTCCTAGCCTACAAACACCTATGTTTCGCACGGGCGGCGCGGTGCAAACCGAAGATCCGGCTTTTTTACCCGTGCTGCAATCTCGGGTTAGGGTAACCAATAACGACTTTTTTCCACTGTTTGGCCTTGAGTTTCAATTTGGTCAGGCGTGGGATGACAGTGTCGATAAGGATGCTCGCTACGAAGTGGTGTTGACCGATGAGCTGAATAAAACGCTGTTTGCGGGCCAAAATAGTGTCGGCAAGACGATTTATTTCAATGCTAAGCCCTATCAAGTGGTTGGAGTACTTAAGCCTTGGGAGCCGAGTCCAAACTATTACGACCTTAACAATGGCGCCTTTGGCAATGTGGATACTTTGTTTGTGCCCTACAGCTTAGCGCCGATTGAGGAATATGGCAGTTGGGGGAATACCAACGGTTGGAACTATGAAAGCATCAACACCTATGCACAGCGTTTAACCTCTGAAAAGCATTGGACCCAGTATTGGGTGCAACTGGATACGCCTGAGCAAGTGGCTGAGTACCGTCAGTGGGTACGCCAATATATTGAACAACAAAAGAAATTAGGCCGCTTTAGCTCGCCTAAGGCCGATGTGCAGTTGTCCGATGTTGACCAATGGTTAGCCATCAATAAAGTGGTGCCGGAGGATAACAAGGTGCTGGTGGGCCTGAGTGCACTCTTCTTAATTGTCTGTTTAGTCAATATGTTAGGTCTGTTGCTGTCTAAGTTTTTACGTCGAGCTCCCGAGATTGGTGTGCGCCGCGCCATCGGGGCCAGCCAAGGGCAGATCTTTGCCCAACATATGGTGGAAGTGTCCTTGATGGGGTTATTCGGCGGTTTACTCGGCTTGGCTTGGGCCTGGGGCTCATTGATGCTGCTGACCAAGAAGTTTGATTTGGAGGCGTCTTTAACTCACCTCGATACCAGCATGTGGTTGATAGCGCCAATGATCGCGATTTTGGCGGCTGTGGTGGCTGGCATTTACCCCGCGTGGCGTGTGTGTACGACTAACCCAAGTGTTTATCTTAAGAGCCAATAATCGGGGGCAATATGTTACATATTAAACCTATTCTCAGCAGTTTATTACGCAGTAAAAGCGGCCCCTTGTTGCTGTTATTACAGATCATTTTATCTGTGGCTATCGTCGCGAATGCGAGCTTTATTATCGCCGAGCGTTTGAATTTAATGGCGCGTGATTCGGGGGTTGTTGAAAGCGAAGTTTTCGATTTCAGTATTTATCATTTTGATAAATCGACGGATTTAGTCGCGCAGGATAAACGGGATTTGGAACTTCTGCGTGCGATTCCTGGGGTGATTGATGTTGCGCCCACTTCAATGGCTCCCCTGAGCGGCGGCGGTTGGTCGAGTAACTTTACGCTGGGGCCTGAGGAGCGCGCTAAATCCACGCCCAATACGGGCATGTATATGAGTGATGAGCATTTTATCAACTCCCTAGGGCTGAAGTTAGTCGAAGGACGTAACTTCTATCCCCAGGAGATCACCACAGAGTTGCTGGAAGATGGTGGCAAGATGCTCGTCACTAAAGCCTTTGCCGATAAGGTATGGCCGAATGAAACCGCACTCGGGAAAAGCGTCTATATGGGCACGCAGCACTTTGTGGTGATTGGAGTGCTGGAGCGCTTACAAACGGCGTGGGTGGATAACAAAAACCTGGAGTTTAGCTCAGTGTTGTCGGTGAATTATCCCGCTGACTATAAACGCTATTTAGTGAGAGCTAAGTCGAGCGATATGGCTCGCCTCAAGGAAGTCATTCCCGAGCTGCTGCACAAGGAATATCCGAGCCGCGTGGTCGAAGGTTTTACGACCATGGGAGAGCGCCGTATCGAGGCGTACCGTGACCATGAGTTAATGGCAACCGTACTGACCATGATGGTGGTGTTACTGCTGCTGATCACATCCCTTGGGGTGACAGGCATGGTGATGTTTAATATCCAGCGCCGCACTAAACAGATCGGCACTCGCCGTGCGTTAGGGGCGAAAAAGCGCGATATTATCAGCTACTTCCTCGTAGAGAACTATCTGCTCTGCTTGCTCGGCGGCAGCATTGGTGTGCTGTTAGCGATTCAGCTCGGTCAGCAATTGATGAGCCTCTATAGTCTGCCGATGCTGGAGATAGTCTATCCATTATTGACTGTGGCGGGGCTGTTTGCGGTAACCACTCTTGCGGTGTACTTACCGGCTCGCAAGGCCGCTAAGATTTCTCCGGCGACAGCCACCCGCAGTGTTTAAATAAGTTGAAGGGCATTAAGTGCGATAACAGTAGGATGTTATTGCACTTTTTGTTACTTTAAGGTTAATAGTTTTACTCTGGACGCATATGCTCACATGGACACTATTCTGATTGTCGACGATAACCATGCCATCTGCCAGGCCTTAGGATTAATGCTGGAGATCAATGGTTATCAGGTCTTGACTTGTCATACGCCCGAAGATGCCCTTAGCCTAATGTCAACCCAAGATGTTGATTTGGTTATCCAAGATATGAACTTCACCCGCGATACTACCTCGGGGGAAGAAGGGCGGCAGCTGTTTTATGCCCTGCGTGAGCGTCAGCAAGATCTGCCGATCATCCTGATGACGGCGTGGACCCAGCTTGAAACAGCGGTCGAGTTAGTGAAAGCGGGCGCCGCCGATTATATGGGTAAACCGTGGGATGATGCTAAGTTACTAAACAGTATCACTAATTTAATCGCACTACATAAACTTGCCCGTGCAAACCAGCAACTCGAACGGGTGAACTCCCAGCGTCAGGTGGCGATCGCCGATGCGGATCTTTGTGGAATCGTGTTTGGCAGTGGCGCTATGCAGCGCTGTATCGACTTAGCCTTGCAACTGGCGCGTTCCGATGTGTCAGTGTTGATCACTGGCCCCAATGGTGCGGGTAAAGACAAACTTGCCGATATTATTCACGCTAATTCTCCCTTAAAAAACAAACCTTTTATCAAGGTGAATGTGGGCGCCTTGCCGATGGAGTTGCTCGAAGCAGAACTCTTTGGTGCCGAGGCGGGAGCTTTTACCGGCGCCAATAAGGCGCGCATTGGTCGCTTTGAAGCGGCCGATGGCGGCACGCTGTTTTTGGATGAAATTGGTAATTTACCCCTGTCTGGCCAAGTGAAATTGCTGCGGGTATTACAAACCGGAGAATTCGAGCGCTTAGGCAGCCATAAAACCTTAAAGGTGAAGGTGAGGGTGATCAGTGCGACCAACGCCGACCTAGCCCAAGATATTGCCGAGGGGCGTTTCCGTGAGGACTTATTCTACCGTTTGAATGTGATTGAATTGGCCTTACCGCCGCTGAATCAACGCATTGATGATATCTTGCCCTTAGTGAAGCATTTTGTCGGCGAGGGTTTTAGCCTGAGTAAACCGGCGCAGCAAGCCCTGTTGCAGCACCGCTGGCCGGGCAATGTGCGCGAGTTGGAAAACGCCTGCAAACGTGCGGCGCTGTTGGCCCAAAGCCGAGTGTTAACCGAAGCCGATTTTGGGTTACCACCCGCCCATGGAAGTCATTCAAGTGCAATAAACACTACGACATTTGGGCGAACCTTGTCCGCAATAACACCGATTGAACCGCAGGTGAAAAGTTTGCATCATGACGTACCTGCTCAATCGGACTCCAGCGACGCTATGGATGTTAGCCGTGAGCAGATTGAAATGGCCCTAAGGCAACACAAGGGCGTGATTGCGCGCGTGGCTAAATCCTTAGGCTTGAGTCGACAGGCCTTGTATCGCCGCATGGATAAGTTTGGTCTAGAAAAATAACCATAGCATGATAAACACTGAGCATTAGGCGGAATTTTAGGTGCAACTGCGAACAAAATTAATCATTTATTCAACCGTTTGTTGCGCCTTAGGTGTGCTCTTGACCTTAGGTGTTGTGAGCTATCGTCCGACTATCTCGCCCGTTGAAGTCGCTGCGCCCATCAAGATCCCCGATATAACTATACCGCCCCTCGATGTAGATAAGCTGCAAGAGACTGTCGAGGCAGCAATTAAAAATAACGAGCAATTACAGCAAGCTCTGCCATTGCAAGAGCGTTTAAGGGCGGAACAGATTAAGCATGAGCTGCAAAAGTTGGAGCAACTTAAGCAAGAACAGCTGCAAATTAAGCTCTATAAACTCGAGCAACTTAAAGACGGACTCTTTAGCCCTTCAGTCCATCCTGAAGTGCCGCCCATAGCGCCACCCGCTGAACCTATCTCGCTGCCTAAGTTGAAGTTAGAACACGAGGCAGTGTCCACACCGCCAATCACTGAATGGCTATTCATATTACTGTTTGCCTGCGGCACCTGTGCCTTGGGTGTGGCTTGGTTTACCCGCCATTTAGCTCGCAGTCTCAATGCATTAGAGGTTGGTTTACTCAACTTTAACGACAATGACTTTAGCGTCAGCATTCCGGCGAATGGTGAAGGGCAGCTGAAAGCATTGGCGGAGTTATTCAATGATTCGGCGGCTAAGCTGCGCCAAGAGCGGCAATATATTTACCAGCGGGAATTGCTGCTGGATAAGGTAATTCAAAGCTCTCCGAATGTGATGCTGCTGTTTAACGATCATCAAAAACTCATGTATGCCAACGATGCGGCGCGGCATCTTTTTCATATCAAAGGCAAGATGGAAGGCTTGAGCCTCGACGAGCTGCTGCAAGACTTACCCGAAGCGCTTGCCTTGGCCCTTAAGCAGGAAAAGAGCGGCCTGTTTACCATGGGTGAGGATGATACTGAGACTTGGTATCTGAGCCGTGGCCAGTTTTTACTGAATAACCAACAGCATAACTTAATCTTGCTTAAGCAGATGACCCGAGAGCTTAATCGTCAGGAAGTGGCGGTATGGAAGAAGGTGATCCGCATTATCAGCCATGAGCTAAATAATTCCGTTGCGCCCATCGCCTCCATGGTGAACTCGGGGCGTTTACTGACGAAAGATCTCGATAATCCCAAGCTTAAGCTGATATTCGACACCATAGAGAGTCGCACGAATCACTTGAGCCAGTTTATTTTCAATTATGCGCGCTTTGCTAAACTGCCTTTACCGCAGCGACGTGATGTGCCGTGGCAGCAGCTTATCGAGCATTTAACCCAACATTACCCTTTTACCTTAGCCAATGAGTTACCCGCTGAAATGGGCTATTTCGACCAAGGGCAAATGGAGCAAGTCCTGCTGAATTTACTGAAAAATGCCCATGAATCAGGTTCTAACCCCGATGAAGTCACGCTCTCGATTCGTCACCAAACCATGGTGGATGGGGCGGGCTTTAGTATCAAAATCGAGGACCGTGGCAGTGGTATGTCCGAGGAAGTGTTAGAGCAAGCCCTATTGCCCTTTTACTCGACTAAACAATCGGGCACGGGTTTAGGCCTGCCACTTTGCCGCGAAATTATCGAAGCCCACGATGGCAGCATTAGCATGCATAACCGCAACGACGGCGGCCTATCGGTACATTTGTGGCTGCCGCAATAAACCGCGTTTAAGTGTGTATCAAGAGGTTTCACTCCTCAGACGAATGTATTACCCAAATGGGCTATTTTGCGGTTTTTACCTTAGCTTTTCGGGCTAATTTACCCCTCCCTCTAATGACGAAAGATCGGCTGCCCTGTTACCCTGCGTAAGCGAAAATGTTGACTAAGGGCTGGCCCTTGGTTCGGCTTTGGATATCGCTCAATGGGTGGCTTTCATCAACAGGGAGAGGAAAGTGAGATCGTTAAAAAAGCGGTTGTTCGTCTGCATCTTGTGTCCCTTGCTGCTTGTCAGTTCCCCCAGTGTTTTGGCCGATGATGACATTGAAATCAGTGGATTAGTTATAGACAGAACCTTAACCCGTTTTGGTAAGGATTTTGGCTTTTACTATTCAAGTTATTGGCGCGAATTGCCCTTTACCCAAGGCTTTAACGTGACCCTATATGAAACCGTGTTTCCACAGGCGGGCACGGTTTTAACCTTAGAGGTCAACGGTACGCGTATCTATACCACGCACTTTGGCCGCCGCGCCAATCCTATTAAGGAAAGCGCAGAGCAGGCCATATTGCTGACCATTGATTACTTAGCTCAGGTTCGAGCCAATGCCATTACGGGTGATTTTTCAGGAACAACGGACGACTTTTAGGATAATAATAATGACTTACAGGACGTTACTTTCTCTTGCCGTGCTCAGCATGGCATGCACAAGCCAAGCAACCGAATTAATCTATACCCCAGTGAATCCCAGCTTTGGCGGTAATCCGCTTAATGGCTCCTTTCTGCTGAATAAAGCGCAGGCTCAAAACGATAACAAAGCCAGCTCGACCGAAAAGGACTTTGTTACCCGCTTTAAGGAATCCTTAGAACGTAACATCATTAACTCCATCACCCGTGGGGTGGCCGACGGGGAGATCACTGATGGGGTGTACGATACGGGTGATTTCCGTATTGAAGTGGCTTCAACTGGCACAGGGGTGATGCTGACCATCACCAATATCGAAACCGGTGAAGTGACAGTGATTGAAATGCCAACCTTCGGAGGCGGAAACTAATGACTCGTTTAGTGTTTATCGCCCTGATGCTGCTGAGTATGTCAGCCTGTAGCTTGATCCCAAAGCCAGACTTAAATATCACGCCCGCTCAAGTTAATCCGATGAGTGAGGTGATGAAAGGGCTACAGAGTCAGCCTGGGCCTAAGTTTCCTATCCCTGTGGCCGTGTATTCCTTTCGCGACCAAACGGGCCAGTATAAGCCCCAGGCTAACGTGAGTTCATTCTCTACTGCGGTTACACAAGGGGCGACATCGATGCTGATGCAAACCTTGATTGACTCTAAATGGTTTACGCCCGTCGAGCGTGAGGGCCTGCAAAACCTACTGACCGAGCGCAAAATCAGCAACAAACAAAATGGCACTAAGGGTGATGATATTCCGGTATTATCGACGGCGAGATTGCTATTAGAAGGCGGTATTATCAGCTACGAGACCAACACCAGCACCGGCGGCACTGGGGTGGAATACTATGGCATAGGCGCCTCGGAAATGTACCGTGAGGATTTAGTCACTATCTATCTGCGTGCGGTCGATGTGCACACGGGTAAAGTGATGATGTCTGTATCTACGAGTAAAAGGGTACTTTCGCAGGAAATGCGTGCAGGCCTGTTCCGCTATACCAGTTTGAATCGTTTGGCCGAGGCGGAAGTCGGTTTTACCACTAACGAGCCAGTGCAATTTTGCGTGTTGCAGGCCATCGAACTCGCGGTCGCCGAGTTGATTGATAAGGGCATTAAGCAAGGTTATTGGAGTCAGGCTCAGGTTACACAACCCGCTGAAAGACAGCAGGAATTGAGCCAAGGTTAATTCCCATTGCGATAACAAGCACCGAGCCCGCGACATGTCTGGCTCGGTTTTTTTATGGTTAATCGGCCTGTAATGCCTTCCAAAACAGTGCAAAGCTGGCATCGCGGTAATGTTTATCTTTGCCTAATGCTGGATTATCGATAAAAAAGCGCGTGGCGGCCAAGTATTGTCCGTGACAGTTTTCCAACATCAAATCAACGGGATAGTGTGCAATCAGTCCCATTAACTGCCCCTGTTTTATCAATTGCGCGATAAAGCCTAGGATGCTGTTCATCGCCTGCTCACGAATATGCAGTGCGATCTGCGGCGACATAGAATACTGCTGGAAAAACAATTGTTTGACTGGATTTTCAATCGACCAATCGATCGCACTCTGCCAGAGTGTTTCGGCATTGTGCTTAAGATCTTGCCCCTCGCCGACCTTTAACAACAAGGCATCGGCAAATTCTTGCTTGATGGTAAGAAACAGGCTTTCCATCAGTGCTTCCTTGGTCGGAAAATGATGGAAGAGGGTGCCGGTGGCGACGCCCGCCTGCTTGGCTATCGATGCGGTCGAGGTGCCATGAAACCCTTGGTCGACAAATAAGCGTAAGGCGGTCTCCAAAATGGCCTGACGTTTATCTGTCATGGGTTTAGTGTCTGTTGATAATATGGTCGACATAACTACTCCTAAGCGCCCGTATTAGCGTAAAAACAGCTTCATCAACATGCGTTGGATAAAAGTGCCATAGGGAGGATGGACAAACTTACCCGTGTTGAAGCGACCTCGGCTAAGCACGGTTTTAGTGTGGCTAAAGGTGAGGAATCCTTCTTTGCCGTGGTAATGCCCCATACCCGATGGACCGATACCGCCAAAGGGGGCATCATCGGCCGCCACATGGAACACGGTTTCGTTGATGCACACACCGCCGGAATGGGTTTGCTTGAGGATTTTTTGTTGGCTCGCTTCATCAAAGCTCATCACATAAAGGGCTAAAGGGCGGGCGCGATGGTTCACATAGCTAATGGCCTCATCTAGGTTGTCATAACCAATCACTGGCAGCAGTGGGCCAAAGATTTCTTCTTGCATCAATAGCATATCTTCAGTGGTGTCGGTAATGAGCTGAGTGGCGAGTTTACGATGCTGGCTATCAATCACGTCATTCGAGGCGGGGATTATCTTAGCGCCTTTAGCCTTGGCATCCTCAAGCACGGTTAGCAAACGCTCAAACTGACGGGCATTAATAATGCTACCGTAGTCTTTGTTATGAGTAATGGCGCCATACATGGCTTGGAATTTCGTCTGATAGGCTTGGATAAATTCTGCCACTTTCGCCTTAGGACAAAGCACATAGTCAGGTGCTACACAGATTTGTCCAGCATTCAAACACTTACCATAAATCATTCGTTCTACTGCTATCTCAAGTGGCATATCGGGGGCGATAATCACTGGCGACTTCCCACCGAGCTCGAGAGTCACTGGCGTGAGATTATTAGCGGCGGCGCGCATCACATGGCGACCGACTGTGGTTGAACCGGTGAACAGCAGATGATCGAAGGGGAGGGCGGAAAACTGCGCCGCGACATCGGCTTCCCCTTCGACCACGGCAACATGGGATTCTTCAAACACTTCGGCGAGTAATTGCTTGATGACGCTATTGGTCGCGGGAGTGAATTCCGAGAGTTTGAGCATGGCATGGTTGCCTGCGGCGATGGCCGTAACTAAGGGGCCGATGGAGAGCATGACGGGGAAGTTCCAAGGCACGATTATCCCAATCACGCCGAGTGGCTGATAATGCACTTTCACTTGGGCGGGGGCGAGTAAGATGCCCGCATGACGGCGGCTTGGCTTGAGCCATTTCTTTAGGTTTTTCAAGCTGTAATTGATGTTGTTGACCACGGGCATAATGTCGGAAATCAAGCTGTCGTCGACCGATCTGTGGCCATAGTCCTGTGACAGCGCCTCGACGAGCGGCTGTTGGAATTTCAGCAAGGCGGCCTTAAGGCGTAGTAAGCGCTCTTTACGGATAGCGTAATCGGGATTCGGGGCTGCCAAGTAACTTGCACGTTGGCGCTGGAGTAACTCGGTAAGTGGCGAGATTTTTGCTGGGTCTGTTGCCATATTCATAGTGATCCCTCGGGTGCAAGCCTTAAGCTTTGGAAGCGATTTGTGGTGTATAAAAAAACCGACTGATTAGTCGGTTTATCCTAGCGGACAGCGTGAGCATACGCAAGTGTTCTGGTGCTTTTATGAGCAAGATCACGGCCTGTTATGGGCTTAACTTCTACACTTAAAAGGTAGTTTGTTAGACAAGGAGTAGGTATGACTTTGTTAAAGCATGGTATTTCTGTTGGTATTGAGCGTTATGGCGATGATGATTTTTTTGTTGCCTTTAAAGCGGTTGGTACCTTAACTCATCAAGATTATGAGGTGATGGTGCCGGTGCTTGAGGCCGCGTTAGCAGGGGTTACAGATCCCGATATTTATGCCTTAGTCGATGTGACTGAGCTCGAAGGTTGGGAACTTCAAGCCGCTTGGGACGATCTAAAACTAGGGGTTAAGCATGTTCGTCACTTTGAGCGGATTGCCATAGTCGGTAAAACGACGTTACAGGAGGTGATGGCAAAGCTGGCAAACTGGTTCACTCCGGCCGAGGTTAAGTTTTTTGTCGATAAGCTGGATGCTATTACTTGGCTCAAAGATGAGCTTAACGATGACTAGCCATTAAGGAGAACAGATTATGCGTTCAGGTCAAATACTCTGGCCCACAGATTTTTCGGAAACTGCGGCCCATGCGCTACGTTATGCTATTGAAATGGCAAATCTATATCATGCAGGGCTAAAGATATTACACGTTGTTGAGCAACCAATTGGTGACGAGAACTATATGATCTTAGCGATCACGCCTGAGGAACTCGCTAGGAGTATGGAAGAAGCCGCCGCAACCAAGATGCAGGCTTTACTCGAGGGCCTCAAAACCGAATTACCTATTACCACCCTGATTCGCCGTGGCGATCCCGTCGATCAGATTTTAGAAGAGGCCAATGGTAAGGATGTGGGCATGGTGGTGATTGCCAGCCATGGCCGGACGGGAATCTCGCACTTTTTACACACTAATGTCGCCGAGGCCGTTGCCAATGGCGCCGCTTGCCCCGTACTGGTAGTGAAATAGCATTTAAAGCTCTGATAAGAGGGCGCTAAGGCGCCCTTTGTTTTTGATTGCTAAAGCATAATTAATTTTACGGCCTAGCTGCTTGTCCCGATTTACTGCTATAAAATACAGATTATCAGCCCCCATTTATTGGGCGAAACAACCATAAGCGATGGATAAGATTATGCGTACTCAAGAAGTGTTATGCCCGACGGACTTTTCGGCAACTGCCGCCCACGCTCTTAAATATGCGGTTGAAATGGCAAATCTTTATCAGGTGGATATCCGCTTACTGCATGTCGTTAGCCCAGCACGAAGCGCCCACTTTTACGGTGTGGCAGTGGAGACGCCTGCGACGTTAGAGCAACAGCTCGCTGAATTTGTTGAACAAAAAATGCAAAGCCTACAGCAGGATATGCAACAGGGATTAAAGTCAGGCCTTAGTATCAAACCCGTCATTCGCCATGGTGATGCCAGTGAAGAAATTCTCGCCGAAGCCACCGATGTGGGCATGGTGGTCATTGCCAGCCATGGTAGCACTAGCTTAATGGACTTTTTAAAACCCCATGTGAGTCAAGATGTGGTGCGACTCGCTAAGTGTCCGGTACTCGTCGTTAAGTAGGATCAGAGCGGATCATGCTTTAACACTGAATGATCCAGCAGGGTATTAGCCGCCTCGGCCTCATTATCTAGGGACACTAAACGTCGATATTTTTCCTGTAGCGCGTTCAGTGTTCCATCTTCGGTGATCTGCTTTAATCCTTGATTAAAGTCATCACGAATTTGTTCATTTAAGAAGGCAAATTTATATTCTGTAGGTGGGAAAATACGATTGCAAATAGCCACTTGCTTGATTTCTGCCTCGGTCAATTTCCCCTCGATAAATGCCTGCTTGAGATAGTATTTAAAGATATTCTTATCCATCACCACGACATCGGCCCTGTGCTTCATCAGCATATACACCTGTTGTATCTGTCTGGCCTGTTCCTGATAACTGGGATTGGTTTTCGCCATTTGGGTAAATTCTTCCCCAAGCAATATCGAAGCGCGTTGAAAGGCCACCACCTTCTTACCGTCTAAGTCTTTAACGCTATTGATAGTGAAATCTTTATCATCGAGGCTGATGGCGCAGTTTTGGTAGCGGATGGCGACATCGGAGTAAAAGACTTTATCAACCATGCCGTCTTTAATGTTGATAATGCCGTCGAGTTTGCCTTCCTTGAGCTCATGGAAAGTACGGGCCAAGGGCAGGT
Organism: Shewanella sp. GD04112; assembly: GCF_029835735.1. NCBI lineage: Bacteria > Pseudomonadati > Pseudomonadota > Gammaproteobacteria > Alteromonadales > Shewanellaceae > Shewanella > Shewanella sp. GD04112. The sequence goes on along the minus strand of NZ_JAOEAL010000001.1, from coordinate 3,817,390 downwards.
AATGAATGCTGGCGTTGTGACCTTTAACGGCTAATGCTTGATATAACAATTCAAGCTCTAAACCGCTGTTGGATTCTTGGATGACATAGGGGGGAATAGACAGGCTTACACCAATTTTCAGCTCCGCCGCCTGCATTATTTGGGGATGTATTAGGGCGGCTAAGCCCAACAATCGGTAACGAAACCGGGACATTCTGGCGGAACCTGAAGCAACTTTAGCGTGTTTTATCACTCATCAATACCTCGTTGTGAGTCACCAACCTGTATTGGCCGCTCCATGACCTACAGCAATAAGTGTAGTTTGCTAATTTATAGTCTTAGTTATTTTATTTAGCAAAAGCGCAATCAGGCTTTTAGAAGGAGGACCCTGGCTGGCTTAAAAAGGCGATTTCTTCTGTGGTAGATTCTCTGCCTAATATCTTGTTTCGATGGGGATAACGACCAAATCTGTCGATAATCTCCTTGTGCCTCAGTTCAAATTCTAAATTGGCGATAGCCGCTTCTCGGTTGAACAATTTCACCGCAACTTGGTGAATAAGCTGCGACTCGCTATGCATGTAGGGCATAAATAAAAAGGGCACTTGTTTTGGCTTAAGTACTTGGTCAACCTGCTGGGCGACGGCCTCTTGAGCAAGGACGAGGGCGATGGCATCGGCCTCAAACGCGGCGGGCGTATCGCGATAAATATTTCGGGAGAATTGATCCAGCACTATGATTTCGGCTAAACGACCTTGAGGCGTTACGCGCCAATCGGCAAGTTCACCCCGCTTGGCTTGTTTGAGTAAGTCTTCAAAGCGGGACTGGATTAAGGCATCAAATTCAGGGTCTTTGATCCACCAAGATTTAGGTGAGATTTCCTCAAACCAGAAATGTAGCACTTGCTCAGCGGTAATCATTTGGTTCATCACTTACTCCCATCGATTGACTCCTCTTAGAAATAACAGCCATGGGGGGATAAACACAAGTCAATGAGGATAATTTGTTCAATATTGGCGGGAGTAACCCTGTAAACTCTGCCTAATAATTTGCGCTGAGGCTATTTCTTATTCACTGAATATCAAGTAGTTTTATAGACTCTTGATCAATTTTTGGATCGTTCCTCTATGCCCCTAGAAGCCGCAGCCACTCAATCGATGTCGAAACAGCATAAGGCATTTTTGCGTAAGCTATATTTAGCGCATTTAATGGATGATGAACGACATAACCTATTATCACTCAATAAGTTAACTGGAATGCCGCGGCGCACGCTACAGGATTCTATCGCCGCATTTGAAGATATAGGGATTCGAGTCGAGTTTGTGCAGGACGGCAACCGTAACAATGCGGGTTATTATCGTATCGTTACCTGGGGGCCTATCAGCAGCGCTTGGGTTGATACCCATGTCGATGAAATTGCTGCAATCATTGGTGTTAATGCCTCGAGTGAAACGTTGGCGTGAAAGAGCGCGGATTTTGGTTCGACACTGAGCCTCAGTTAAATCAACGAGCCGTTTTACCACCCTTAGAGCAGGATATCACCGCCGATGTTGCCATTATCGGTGCGGGGTATTCCGGGCTTTGGACGGCTTATTATCTAAAGCAATACCAGCCAAATCTGTCTGTGGTTATCCTTGAGGCCGAATACATAGGCCAAGGTGCATCCGGCCGCAATGGCGGTTGGTTGATGGGCAGTTTCAGTGGCGATGTGGCCTATCTTAATCGGCTCGAGGGCGAGCAGCGCCTTATCGCTAAAGCCATTATTCAAGAAACTATTTCTGAAGTGGCCACAGTTTGCGCTAAGCACCATATCGACTGTGATTTACACCATGGCGGTAACTTGCGGGTCGCGGCGCGTTATCCAGAGCAACTCGCTAATATTAAAGCCGAATTAGCGCAGTGGCGCGCAGATGGCTTTGGTGAAGAAGATATACGTTGGCTGGATAAGACCGAGCTCGATAAGCAAGTGTCTATGGCCGAGGGCCAAGCGGCACTTTTTACCCCCCATTGCGCGCGAATACATCCGGCGAAACTCGTCTGTGGCTTGGCTGATCTGGTGCAAAGCTTAGGGGTGAAGATCTACGAGCGCACGTCTGTAAATCACATGGCGCATCTTGGTGATGCACTTACTCAATTACAGACGCCGCAAGGAAATGTTCGTGCGGCGATTGTGGTGCCCGCAGTGGAAGGTTATCTACGTCAGCTCAGTGGGCTGGGGCGATTTACTTTACCAGTGCAGAGTTTACTTATCGCCACCGAGCCGTTAACGAACGTTACATGGGATGCAATTGGCTTGGCTAATCGCGCGACCTTTAGTGATGCCAGCCGTATAGTGACTTACGGTCAGCGTAGCCCTGATAATCGGTTGATATTTGGTGCCCGTGGCGGCTATGGCTTTGGCGCGAAAATACGCACCGAATTTGGTTTTGACCCTAAACTTTTTAATGGGAAATTTCCTGTAAATCAAAGCCCACCTCAGTGTGCTTTCGAGGGCGAATTTGGCTTTCGTTATCAATTATTGTTGGCGTTATTTCCTCAACTTAAGGGCGTACAAATTACCCATGGTTGGGGCGGAACGTTAGCCTTGGCGAGGCGTTTTGCTCCCCATGCCATCTTTGATCAAAGTCTGGGTTTAGGCCTGATTGGCGGCTATGGAGGGGAAGGTGTCGGGGCGGCAAACCTATTTGCCCGCACGCTGGTGGACCTGATATTAGGGCGTGATACACAGCTTGCATCTATGCCTTGGGCGTTTAATGCTTCAGTTCAACAGGTATTAGCACCCTGGGAGCGCGAGCCTTTGCCTTGGCTCGCTTACCATGGCATGAACAAGATTTTTGCGTGGGAAGATAGGCTCTACAGTCAGCCAAAGAGTGCGGCTTGGCAAAAGGGCTTAGCTAAGCGGCTCGCGAATCGATTAGAAGGCTTAATGAGTTAATCTGCTTATAAACCAGTGAGTTAATCAGCCCATTACCGAGTCATTTTTATTCATACACGATTTATTCATACACGATTTTTCATACATGATAACTACTTTGATGATCCGAATATGTTAACCGAACAGTTTTTTCTACAGGGCCGCTTTAAGCTTGAGACCATTCCCCATGAAATGCGAATGTCCCATTGGGTGTATGCGCCGAGATTAACCGATACACAAAGCGGGCAAGTGCTGCTCGATCTTGTCGGCCAATGCTGGGATTGTCAGTTTGCGATAGAGCGGGACAATACGCTTTGTCTAACACTCGATGGCTACCCCGACAGAGCCAACTGGCTTGAGTTGGCCTTTTTGCCCGAGACGGGGCGGGTCCAGCTAAAGGTTGGCAATATCAATGCTAAGGCGCTAACTGCACAAGCGTTTCATCCGCATGAGCTAACTGGTTACCTTGATAGGTTACGCGTTAATCTCCTCAGTTAAAGGAATATATAAGCCCCAAAGCCCAGCCAGCTAAGGAGTAATAGGGCGATGGCTGCCCAAGCAACAGCAGTAAATTGAGTCTGCGGTAGCGAAAAATCTTCGCCGTCATCCATCTCGTCGGCCGCGCTCGCTTGTTGGTTTCTTGCTCTTAGTTGTTGTTTTCTCAATTTATCGCGCTCACGGGCCTTGGCTTTTTGGCGTTTTTTGTATTCGGCAATGCCCTTTTCAATCCCCTGCGCGATAAGCTTGGTCTGTTCCTTCGTTTGCCCCGGTTTTTGCGTGGCTTTGGCAATGCTTAAGGCGTCTTGCTGCGTTTCTGTGGAAATTGTGTTTTTCATCTGCTCAATGTACTGGCGATATCGATTGGCACGATTATACCCTTAACCTTAAGTGAAAAAGCTTAGCGGGTTCGATTTTGGATTAAAAAATCAATGGGTAACCGCCCTGTGGTGCAGGAATAAACTCAGGTTCATAATCCCATACCTGCCGAATAATCTCGGCCGATAAAGCCTTGCTTGCCGAGCCTTCACTGACAATTTCGCCATGCTTGAGGACGATAACTCTATCGCTATAACGGGCGGCCTGATTGAGATCGTGTAGTACCACAATCACAGTGTAGGCGTGTTTATGGGCGAGATTTTTTGCCAGCGCTAATACCTTATGTTGCTGTGCCAGATCCAGCGCCGAGGTGGGTTCGTCGAGCAGTAAAATCGGCGGGAAGGGGGATTGGCTCAACTGAGTTAATACCCGCGCCAGTTGTACCCTTTGTTTTTCGCCGCCAGAAAGGGTGGGGTAGCTACGCTGCGCCAAGTGCACTATCTCCACCTCGGTGAGCCATTTTGTGACTAACTGCTGTCCCTCTTTTTGACTCAAGGTTAAGGGATAAAGCCCCATGGCGACCACTTCATGCACCTTAAAGGGAAAGGTTAAACTCGCGTGCTGTGGTAGCACCGCTAGCGATTTTGCCAGTTCAGCCCTTGGCCAATCGACAAGCGGGCAGTGCCCAAGCCGAATGCTGTCGCGCGCGGCGGGGATCTCTTGGCACAGCGCCTTTAACAGTGTGGACTTACCCGCGCCATTCGGTCCTAACAGTGCGGTGAAACTGCCCGGTTGAAATTGCACACTAATGTCCTTTAACACCGCCTTATCGCCGATAGCGTAGCTGAGTCTATCCACGCTTAGTTGAGCACGTTCAAAATGTTGTTTAGCGACGGGCGCAGCCGATAAGCTCATAGCCATGGGGTTCTCGCTTAGATTAATTTGCTGCGTTGTTGCAGGAGTAAAAAGATAAAGAATGGTGCACCAATGAGCGCTGTCACTAAGCCAACGGGGAGTTCCGCTGGGGGTAAAAAGGCGCGCGCGCCGATATCGGCAAGTGCCAACAAGGCCGCACCTAGCAGGGCGCTCATAGGGAGGAGGCGTTGATGATCTGGCCCCAGCAACATACGCACTAAATGGGGCACCACTAAGCCAATAAAACCGATAATGCCTGTTGCTGCAACACTGACGCCGACCCCTAAGGCGCAGAGCAGGATGAGTCTCAGCTTGAGTGAATCAACATCAATCCCTAAATGCCTGGCCTCGGCCTCACCGAGTAGCAGGGCATTAAGCGCCTTAGCATCACGATTAAATTGCCAACTCAGCAGTGCTAACACCACTAAACACAAGCCCACATATTGCCATTGTGCGCCAGCAATACTGCCCATTTGCCATAGGGTTAAGTCCCTAAGCGCCATATCATTGGCTAAATAGGTCAGCACGCCAATTCCAGCTCCGGCGAGTGCGGCAACGGCGACGCCAGATAACAGCAATAACACGACCGATGTACCTAAAGCGCTGCTGGCAAGGCGATAGACAATAAGGGTAGTGATTAAGCCAGAGGAAAAAGCACTGACAGAAATCATGACAGATTCGGCGTGAGGGAACTGCACTATGCAGATTGCTGCGCCTAATGCCGCGCCGGATGACACGCCAATAATCCCAGGATCTGCCAAGGGGTTACGAAACAACCCCTGCATCACAGCACCGCATTGGGCCAACATGGCCCCAACGGCAAGGGCGAGTAAGGTACGAGGCAAGCGGACATTGCTGACAACCAGTTGCTCGTGGGGAGCAAGATTGCCAATATTTTGCTCCGTGGCCCAGTTAAACACCGCGCTGAGGGAGTCGATAAGGCTGATATTCACTGGCCCGACACTGACGGAAAGTAAACTGCTGAGGATAAGCAGCGTTGCCATGGTGGGCCATAGCCAGCGATGTTGTAACATACTCATCAGCCCCACAACTTATTGATCTTGCTTGAGCAAAGTGGCTGCCAAGGTTTCAGCCGCACCGATAGCGCTAATACCTAACCCGCCGAGTAAGGCCTGTGGGGCAAGGGTTTGGATATGGCCATTTTTGCCTGCTGGAGTGTGGGCGAGTAACGGCATTTCCTTCAGTAGTGCTTGCGCGGTTTGTTCATCAGTTTGTGTATCGCTCTGCTCGCTGCGCTTAGAGAGTAAAATCACATCGGGCTGGAGTGAGAGTATGCCCTCTTGGGATAGACTCTTATAACCTTCAAAGTCGGCAATATTCTTCGCCCCTGAGAGCGCGATAATGGTATCGGCCGCAGTGCCTTTACCGCCGACGCGGGCGCCGCGTCCTTCCTGTAATAACATAAACAGGATTTTCGGTTGGGCCTGTTGCTGGCTCAATTGCTGTTGTTTATTTAGCCCTTCAAGTCTTTGATGCAAATCTTGTTTTAACTTTATCGCTTGGTCAGTGCGTTTCAGTAGCTGAGCTAGGGTATCAATATTCGTCATCAGTTGTTTCTCATCGGCACTGGAGGGTAACTTCACCACCTCTATCTTGGCCTGTTTGAGTACATTGAGTGTGGTTTCTGGCCCCATTACCTCAGAGCCGACAACTAGAGTTGGCGACAATGCCATAATGCCTTCGGCCGACAACATTCTGTGATACCCCAGTTTGGCAATTGACGCTAAATGCTCGGGAAGATAGCTGGTGGAGTCCACTGCAACCAGCTCGTCAGCTGCATCGAGGGCAAGTACCAACTCAGTCACTCCAGCGCCCGCGCTAACCAGTTTTATCTCCTGCGATAAGGCATTGGTCGAGAATAAGGCCGCGAATGTTGAGAGGCTGAGCGCCTGGAAAAATAGCCGCCAGTTATTGGCTGATTTATTGGCATGACGATTGGCTTGAAACAACATGGATAAACTCCTACTTCATCTGTGTGCAAGGCAGGCAAAAGGTACTGCCAAGGGAAATGGTTTCGAAAAATGTTCTGCTTTAACCTAAGCGATTAATGCTCCATCAAAATCTGCGTCTGGCTGATGGCATTGCCCTGCAAGAGCGCTAACAGCTGCATTAAGGGTTCTACTGGCGCGGCTTTATCCGCCGCGATAACAATACTGGCCTGAGGATGACGTTTTAGCTGTTCTTCAAATGCCGAACTGAAGGCGTTTAACTCGGAATAGGTCTCGCTGTTTAGCGCCCAATGGGGAGCGTTTGCCATAATATTGATAGCAATGGATTCTTTCGGTTCGACGGCCGTGATGGCGCTGCTTGGGCTTTGCGGCACTTCCACGGGTAAACTCATCAAACGGCTATTAGCGGTGAGCAATAGAAACACTAAGACGATAAAAATAATGTCAATCAGTGCCGTAAGATCGATGCTCGGAAGGGGCTCTAAGGCCGAGATCCCCGCTTGAGGTAATGAGGCTCTATCGGCACTGATCATGGCTGTGACTCGAGTTGAGTGTTAGATGCGGGTTTAGCGCGATTAACGTCGGCAAAAGCCTGATAGTGATTCTGCTCGAGGGCGATATGTTCAACCCCAGATAGCCACAAATTGAGCTGATTCAGCACATGACTTACTTTTACGCACTGACTATGGGCCCAGATCCCAAACAGATGGGCGGCGGTAATGGTCGGCACCGCAATAATCAGGCCCGCTGCCGTGGTGTTCATCGCCAGTCCAAGCCCTGCACTGAGCTGTGCTGGTGTGACTGGACCTTGGGATTGCCCTAACTGGGCAAACATTTCAATCAGCCCCAGTACCGTCCCCAATAAACCGAGCAATGGGCTAATAATCCCAATCACTTGCAGTAACTTGAGGCCCGCTTGTAAGTCCCTTTGCTGTTTGTTCAGCCACAGACTGAGTAATTCTTCTCTGAGCTGCTTTGGTTTATCGGCTTGTTTTAGCAGTAAATTGGCGCCTCTTGTCAGTAAGTCCTGCTGACGGCTGGTGCTATCGATAAGCACTTGAACGGTTTCATTGCTGGTCTTGGCGTCGGATTGACGCAGCGCTTTCACCCAAGCCTGTTTTTTGGGGGACATAGATGCAAAGGATTGCTGTAAAAATAAGGCACTACGTTCGAGACAAATCATTAACGCGAGAAAGGCGCAGATAAGTAGCGGCCAAGTCAGGGCACCGAGTTGAGCCTGTAGGGTGGAAAAGTCAGTCATGGGCAATTGAGCCTCTTAGGTCAAAATCGTTATCTAATAATGGGTTATCAAGCTATCAGCGATAACTGGAATGCTGCGGTTAGGGACGTTCAATTTAAGGCGAAGCGAATAGGTACTCTCACTTTGTAATGGCTGGCCAGTTTGTTGGTGGGAGCTTGAAATTCCCAAGTCTCAACCGCTTCTAATGCCGCTTGATCTAGCAGCCCCACGCCTGAGCTTTTCACTAAGGTGAGGGCAAGCTGTTGTCCAAATTCGTTAAACATCACTTCTACCGTCGCCGTGCCTTCAAGCCCTTTTTTACGTGCCATGCGTGGGTAGGTGGGTTGCGGCGGTTTACTGGCAAAAGTCGGTGTTGCCAGCTCGATAACCTCGGGAGTGGCTTTAGTGTTCTCGCTGACACTGGTGGGCGTCACATTGGTATTGTTAATAACGGTTTTATCTTGAGTGTTGCTTTCTGCCATTTGCGACAACAGTTGGTCAGAAGGTTTTGTTATCTCTCCAGTTTCTTTCTGATGTTGTGTATTTGCGGCCATAAGAGGTTTGGCAGTTGTCGCACCTGCCTTAGAGGATGTGTTCGGCGTTGGCTTGTTTTGCACTGCGGATTGAATCGTTTGCGGCTTAGCTTTGGTTGGTTTGGGTGCTTGCCTTGCTATTTCAGTTACTGGTGTATCAGTGAGTGTTGGCGCCGTTTGGGGCTTACTGGTATTAGGCACATTTGTTGAAATCGCATCTTCGGTAATCGTATTTGCAGGCGTATTTTTTATCGCTGATATGGCCGCTGATTTTTCTGCTGCACTATGGGTTGCAAAGCTTAAGGTAACCGCTTTATTTGCTTCTTTGAATGCGGTCATTTGTGTCGATTCACTGAGACTACTTAGTAATGGCATAGCAGGCTGCGATGCAATCACACCCGTTTGGATTGCAACGGTTAATGCGCCAAAAACCAGATATCGTTTCGGTGTCACAGTACGCCTTCCAAGTTCAAAAAACGGTCTCTCATCAATCAATGCTAATTAAGATACACAAATACAATTGAGATCGCAAATGATAATTATTTCTATTTGATAAATTTTCCAATCTCAGTTAGAGTGCCAGCAATTACGAAAATGGATGCTCAAAAATGCAGCAGTTCGACCAAGGTTGACGGACTAACCACAAATGGTCGATTTGAATTCTAATCGATTAATATCATTGATGATTTGAGGATGTAACCATGAAAAAGAAGCCGTTAGTTATCGCCGTTGCGATCGCATTAACGACTACGGCGCTAAGTTTTACGTTAGCGGCTGAAGAAGGGGTAACTGCTCAGCAAAAGGAAAAAAAGCCAGGAGTAGTCGAGACTGAGTTTGATGAAGTATTAGTAAGCGCGACACGCTTGAGTGAAAAAGTCTCCCAAACGAGTCGCAGTGTCGCCGTTGTGAGTGAAGAACAGCTCAATGTGGCTCAGGCATCATCGGTTGCTGAAGCATTAAAAAATGAAGCTAACATCACTTTAACCAATGGGCCGAGAGCGACGTCTCAAGGGGTTGAGATCCGTGGCTTAAGCGGCGATCGCGTATTACAAACCATTGATGGTGCAAGACAGAATACCAGTTCAGGTCACCGTGGTTCTTACTTTATGGATCCTGAATTACTCAAATCGATAGAGGTGATTCGCGGTCCTGCCAGTAGCCTCTGGGGCAGTGGTGCCATCGGTGGTGTGGTGGCGCAGAATACTAAATCGGCTCAAGACTTCTTAGCCCCTAACGAAAGCTTCGGTGGTTATCTAAAGCAAGGCTATGACACTAATGGCGACCGCACTAAAACCAGTGCCGCCGTGTATGGCCAACAAGATACAATTGATTGGTTAATCAATGGATCTTACTTTGACTCCAATAATATCAATACGGGGAATGACGAAACCTTAGCTAACAGTGCTTCTTTGGGGAGCAACGGTTTGGCTAAGTTTGGATGGCAAGCCGATGAGGCTTCACGCTTAGAGTTATCGGCAAGAGTTGGCAAGATTAATGAACTGGTGCCGAGTAATCCTTCCGCCGCGGTGAGCAGTTCGGTGCCTTTAGTGCGCCGTAAAACGGACGATCAAAACGTCACCCTTAATTACAGCTTGGCGCCGGTAAATAATCCGTATTTGGACACCAAAGTGCAAGTCTATTGGAATAGCACGGATTATGACGAAGACCGAGTGACCAAAGGTCAATTCGATAGCACCGAATACCGCACCATTGGGATTAATCTCAACAACAGTTCGCAGTTGGGTAACACTAAGTTGACCTATGGTGTCGATGGTTATCGCGATACCCTTAAAACCGTCAGAGACGATAGGGGCCAAGTGGGACAGCGCCCAGGGGATATTGATGGTGAGACCACTGTGTGGGGCGCCTTTACCCGTGCCGATATTCAATTGACGCAAACCGTCAATCTCGACGCTGCTTTACGTTACGATAGCTTCAAAAACGAGAGTCACAATCTCAATGCCTCTGCGGATGACAATGAGTTATCACCTTCGCTGGGTTTGAGTTGGCAGACTCAGCCGTGGCTGACCTTAAGTGCACGTTACGATCAGGCTTTCCGTGCGCCGACGGTTGAGGAAATGTTTTCTACCGGAACCCATTATTGCATTCCGCCGATCCCCGGTTTTTTACCCCAAGGTCTGTGTAATACCTTTGCGACGAATCCCAACTTAAAGTCTGAAGTCGCCCGCAATAAAGAACTGAAAGCCGATTTTCGTTTCAACGACTTAGCTGGAGATGATGAGCTGGCTTTCACCGTAAACATCTTCCGTAACGATGTGGACGATTTTATCGTTCAGCAAGTCTCCAATCCGTTAATGGGGATCCCAGGATTTGAGCAAACGACCTCATGGAATAACGTGGAAGATGCGCAGTTAACTGGGTTTGAGCTCAGCGGCCGTTATCGCATTGGTCAGACACGGCTGGCGATGAATTACGGTCAGACTCGTGGTGAAGACCGAAAGACTGGCGACTATATCGAAGGTATGCCCGCCAATAAGTTTAACGTCGATCTTTCCCAAGGCATCATGGAAGGCGATATGAAACTCGGCACCCGAGTGACTTATGTCGCCAGCCAATCCAATACGCCCGAAGGTTATCGCGTGGCTAAGTATGACGACTACACCCTGTGGGATGTGTACCTCGCCTGGGAGCCAGCTATGGGGGCTATGTCTGGCCTGAGAGTTGATTTCGCCATTGAAAACATTGGTGACGAGAAATACCAGCAGGCATGGCAGACCCTGTATCAACCTGGCCGCAATATGAAGTTGTCAGCACGTTATATGTTCTAGGCCCAGCTTTAGGAGACGCAAATGACACAGACAATCGACCCCGAAATCGCTCACTCGAGCCATCAAATCGATGCCGACTCGCAGTCAATGTTAAGGCAGCGCTTTGTCAGCCAGCCCGATTTAATGCCTGCACAACTGGCGAGTGAATTAGGGATTGCCGAACTTGATGTGGTCGCGGCACTGCCGCAAGCGCAGCGAGTGTTTCTTCCTTTGACACAAATCGACGAGTTGCTGCAGAGCTTACCCGAGTGGGGACCTCTGACCACGATAGTGATGCTCTCGGGCAGTGTGTTTGAATTTAAAGGTGATTTTCCCCAAGGAAAATTTGCCCATGGTTACTACAACCTCTACAGCAAAGGTGATGGCCTTCATGGTCATCTCAAGCTGGATAACATGCGAGCGATCGCGTTAGTTAGCAGACCCTTTAGGGGCAGCGAGAGCCATTCGATTAACTTTTTTGGCCCTCAAGGCGAGGTGGTATTCAAAGTTTATTTAGGACGAGACAAGCAAAGAGTGCTTTTTCCTGAGCAAGTTCGCCGTTTTAAAACGCTAGCGGGCACCTTTGCTACTCAATAGTCACCGACATAATTTATTAAGGTATCCAATATGAAGTCTGAAATCTTCGAGCAAGAACAACGTTTAAGGGACAAACTGTTACCCGAAATTGAGGCCTTTAAACAGCAGCGCCATACTTTGCAACTCGCCACTGTGGATGCGGATGGGCAACCCAATGCCAGTTACGCGCCATTTGCCTTAGCTGACGATGGTTTTTACATCTTAGTGAGTGACTTAGCCCGTCACGGCCACAACCTTAAACAGTCGACCAAAGTGTCTGTGATGCTGGTGGAGGATGAAGCCGAAGCTAAGTCGGTATTCGCCCGTAAACGTCTAACTTTCGATGCAATCGCTCAAGCGGTTGAGCGGGATACACCCACCTTTAGTAAGGGAGTCAGCCTGTTATCAAAACGCTTTGGTGACATGTCCGATAACCTCGCGGCACTGATGGACTTTAATCTGTATAAGTTAGCGCCCCATCAGGGATTGTATGTGAAAGGTTTTGGCCAAGCCTTTAGTCTGACGGGCAGTGAATTACTCGACGTTAACTGGAAGCGTGATGGTCACCATGGCACGCCTAAAGCGCCCGAAGATATGCAAGTAGCTTAAGTGTCTTTAGCTTAAACATTTGTGTTTTGAATACCTATGTTTTGAAAATCAGCGCCTTGAGCTTGACCTACTTAAGGCGCCAGCATAAACCCGCTATCTAGGCGGGTTTATTGTTATATTCCTCAAGGCATTTTCACTTTTACCTTCATCCTTTGTTATTGCCTTCTTTAAGCGACGCCTTGCTAAAGTCACTTTGTTTATCCTTAGGGCTTTCGGGTATGCTCTGTCGATACTCGCATGTGCTAAGGTTGATGGGCGCATAAAGCCTAAGGATATCAATAGTGAACAAACCGCTAACTGAGCCTACAGAATCGAGTACACTTCCCCCACGATCATTATCAGAGTCCACTATGCCTCACAACGCTGCTAATACCTCGATTCGCCAACGGGCGGTATTGCCCTGGATTTGGCAATTTCTTAAGCCCTATCGCCTGCGGGTGGTCGCGGCGATTGTATTTCTTTTGATTGGCTCCTTGGCCTGGCTATCCCTCGGGCAGGGCGTGCGGCTGATGGTGGACGAAGGTTTTATTAAGGATAACGCCCAGCGTCTCAATGAAATTATTCTGTTGGTGCTGCTGATCACCGCCGTGAGTGGCACTGCGGTGTTTTGTCGTTTTTATTTGATGACTTGGCTCGGCGAGCGGGTCAGCGCCGATATAAGGCTGACGGTTTACAATCAACTGCTGAAGTTGTCTCCAGCCTTCTACGCCAAGGTGCGTACCGGTGAGGTGATTTCGCGCTTTACCGCCGACTCGACTCTGCTGCAAACCGTGGTCGGCTCGAGTCTCTCGATGGCGCTGCGCTCCGGCGTGACTGTGATCGGTGGGCTGGCGATGATGGGGATCACTAGCGTGAAGATGACGCTGCTGGTGCTACTGGCCGTGCCTTTGGTGCTCGGGCCTGTCGGTTTCTTTGGCCGAAAAGTTCGAACCTTAGCGCGCGAAAGCCAAGATAGGGTGGCGGATTTGGGGGCCTATGTGGATGAAACCTTACATGAAATCCACACAGTGCAAGCCTATGGTCATGAGGATAAAGACCGTAGTTTGTTCAATGGTCGTGTCGAAGATGTGATGACCGCCGCCAGTGGCCGCATTCGTTACCGCGCCATGTTGATTTCCTCCGTGATGTTTTTAAGTATCGCCGCCATTGCATCTGTGACTTGGGTCGGCGCCCACGACGTGATGTCGGGAAAAATGACGGGCGGCGAACTGTCGGCCTTTATGTTTTATGCCGTAATGGTGGCAGGCGCAGTCGCGACCATCAGTGAAGTTGTCGGTGAGATCCAACGCGCCTCGGGCGCCGCCGAGCGCTTAATCGAGTTGGCTGAAACTGAGGTCGATATTCCTGCGCCAGTGGTGCCTAAAACACTGCCCACGAAAGTGCGTGGCGAGCTGCAACTACAAGAGCTGAATTTTCATTATCCCGAGCAAACTCAGTTAGTGCTCAGCGACTTAGATCTAACGATAACCGCGGGCGAGCGGGTGGCCTTGGTCGGGCCAAGTGGGGCTGGAAAGAGTACGCTGTTTCAGTTATTGCAGCGGTTTTATGTGCCGTCATCGGGCAGCATTCATTTGGATGGGATTGATATTGCTGAGCTTTCACCAAAGGATTTACGGGCGCAGTTTGCGCTTGTGCCGCAGGACTCAGTGATTTTTGCTACTAGTGTGCTGGAAAATGTGCGCTATGGCCGCGTCGATGCTAGCGAGCAGGAGGTGATTGATGCCTGTATTGCGGCCCGTGCCCATGAGTTTATCTGCGAATTTAGTGAAGGTTATCAAACCTATTTGGGTGAGCGCGGCGTGCGCTTATCGGGTGGTCAAAAGCAGCGTATCGCCATTGCGAGGGCGATTCTTGCCGACAGGCCTATCTTGCTGCTCGATGAGGCGACCAGTGCGCTCGATGCTTTAAGCGAGCAAAAAGTAAAGCAGGCACTCGATGAATTGATGAAGGGGAAAACCACGCTTATCATCGCCCATCGCCTCGCCACAGTGATCAATGCGGACCGAATTATCGTGTTCGATAAGGGACGTATCGTCGCCAGTGGTAAGCATCAAACCCTTTTACAAACCAATGCCTTATATCGCGAATTTGCCAGTTTGCAGCTGCTAACGGATGACGTGAGTGCGCTTAGCGAGTAAGGTTTTGATGGGAATGTAATGCAAATAAAACCCCAGAGTGTTGCTCTGGGGTTTTGTTTTGGATTTAAGACTGCTCGCACATCAGTGATGTTTAGCTATGTTTAAGCCTGATGTTTCAGTTCTCGGCGCAGAATTTTACCCACGGTACTCTTAGGTAACTGCGGCATAAATTCAATCAACTTGGGCAGCTTGTAGGCGGTGAGTTGCTCGCGGCAGAAGTTGAGAATAGCGGTTTTCATTTGCTCATGATCTTGGCTGTCATCCTTAAGTACAACAAAGGCTTTGACCGCTTCTCCTGAGTGTTCATCCTTTACACCAACCACAGCACATTCAATGATATTCGGATGGCTGGCGAGCACGTTTTCGACCTCATTCGGATAAACATTAAAGCCGGAGACAATAATCATATCCTTTTTGCGATCAACGATTTGATGGAATCCTTCCTCGTTCAAAATCGCAATATCCCCGGTTTTAAAGAAACCATCGGCAGTCATCACATTGGCTGTTTCTTGGGGATTATTCCAATAACCCAGCATCACTTGCGGGCCGCGGGCGGCGAGTTCACCGGCTTCCCCTTGTGCGACTTCATTGCCGTTTTCGTCTAACAGTTTGACCTCAGTGCCGAGAACGGGCTTACCGATAGTGCCAATCTTCTGATATCCGGGGGCATTGAGTGAAATCACCGGTGAGGTTTCGGATAATCCATAACCTTCACTGATGGTATTGCCCGTGGTTTGCTGCCAGATGTTGGCTGCGGCAGCGGTGAGTGCCGTACCACCCGAAATGGTGATTTTTAAATGACTGAAATCCAGTGCCTTAAACTCTGGCTGATGGCACAGGGCGACAAAGAGGGTGTTAAGCCCTGCAAAGCCAGTAAAAGGGTATTTCGCCAGTGTCTTAATTAAGCCACTAATATCACGGGGATTGGGGATTAATACCGAGCAACCACCACATTCAAAATACAGTACTAAGTTCACCATAAAGGCGTAGATATGGTAAATCGGCAGTGGTGCGACAAAAATATCTTCCCCTTCGCTGATGACACTGCCGATGCGGGATTTTACCTGCGCCGCATTGGCGAGCATATTACCGTGGGTCAGCATGGCCCCCTTGGAGAGACCTGTTGTGCCACCGGTATATTGCAGCGCCGCTAAGTCACCTGCGGCAGGGGCAACACGGTTAAAGGGCTGCTCGGCCCCTTGTTTTAGCACTTGGCAGAATTCGACATTTTTAAGCCCCGTTTTGGGCTGCACCTGCGGATCGATAAGATCTAACGGATGAGTGGAAATCACCAATTCAATTGGTGTGGTTGCAACCACTTTAGCAAGGGTTGGCAACAGATCCGACAGCACCACTAGGGCCTTAGCACCCGAGTCATTAAACTGATGAATTAGCTCTCGTTCGGTATAGAGCGGGTTAGTGTTGACTAGGATAAGTCCCGCCCGCAGCGCACCATAGGCAGCGATAACAAACTGGGTAATGTTGGGTAATTGAATCGCGATCCGATCGCCGGGTTTTAGATTAGTGTTATTCTGCAAATAGGCAGCAAAATAGCGTGAATCGCGTTCTATATCATTGAAGCTGCAGGTTTTCCCCAAACAAGCATATGCCGTTTTATCACCAAAGCGTTGGCTAGTGCGTTCGATTAAGTCTATGAGTGATGAGTATTTGCCAAGTTCGAGTTGTGACTCTTGATCGTATGCCATGCCTAACTACCTCAAATAGGTTTATCGTTGTTATTATTTTAAAATCAAACGAGTGTTTAGATTAGAAGGATTCAACCTGTCAGGTCAACGTTTATCGTTAAATTATTGTAGCAATTTGCACGGCTATCCAATTGTAAAAATAGAATTTTTACTCTAATGAAGGGCGGTGAACTGCAGTGCAAATTTACTACAGCACACCTGAATTTGAGATGAAAAAGCGAGGGTTAGGGTCGAAATTAACGGGGAGATTGCTCATCGTGGCGTAGGGTGAGCACTTCGTATCCCATAGGGGTGACAAGTATCGTATGTTCTGATTGCGCCGAGAGTTTTTTATCGCGGGTAACAACCGTCCAACCATCTTTTTTGAGCTTTATCTTTTCAGTGCCCTGATTCACCATAGGCTCAATGGTAAACACCATGCCCGCTTTGAGCTTAAGGCCTTGATTCGGCTTTCCATAGTGAAGGACTTGCGGCTCTTCATGCATTTCTTGACCTATCCCATGGCCGCTGTAATCCCTGACGATGCTATAACCAAAGGATTGCGCATATTGTTGAATCGCATGGCCAATATCGCCTAGAGTCGCCCCGGGTTTTACCTGTTTGATCCCTTGCCACATGGCAAGATAGGTAACATCGGCCAGCTTTTGGGCAGTGGCGGGCGCCTGTGGCATCACATACATTTTACTGGAGTCGGCAATATAGCCGTCTTTCTCGAGGGTAATATCTAAGTTAATGATATCTGTGCTTTTGATGACCTCAGTCGCAGAGGGCACACCATGGCAGACCACCTCGTTAATGGATGAATTCAACACATATTGATAGCCATACTGACCCTTACTCGCGGGACGCGATTTTAGCTCATTGACGATAAAGGCTTCGACCGTATCGTTGATATCCATGGTGCTGATGCCGGGACGGACATAGGTATCAAGCATTTGAAATACTTGAGCTAGTAATTGCCCCGCGCGGCGCATCAGTGCAATTTCTTCGGCAGATTTTATCTTCACCTGATTATTCATCGGCCATTTCCTTTACCTGGGTCACGTTGGCTAGGTTCACATCCGCAGATTTCATCAGATCGGCGACTAACTGATTAAAGGAGAGTTGTGGATGCAATTCTGCCAGCATCCCGATCCTTATCCAGAATTCCGCCTGCGAGTTGATTGAACGTGACATGACCGAACTGGCTTTTCTCAGCTCATCATGCAGTTCTTCGGAAATTTTAACTATGCCCATAAATATACTTTATATATGTTTCGTATGTTTATTTTATTCGATCTATATAGCGCTCAGTCAATAATAAATCGACATTGGTTTACCGCAATGACAGCCGAGCCTCTTTTGAAGCAGCCGCAGTAAGCGCAAGAGAAGTGGCTAGAAGGCTGTGATTTTTAATTGACGTACTTCATGTTTGTGCGGCGCGAGTTAAGGCTATTTAGCGGATTTTACGAAGCAAGCTGAGCAAAAAGCACCGCGAACCAAATTGATTCAATGGGCAAGATTCGCGAAAGTGACTAATTGTGATGCAGTGTGCTCGCTTATCGGCGAGCACACTGCCGCATGACGCGCTAAGGGCTGAAGAAGCCGGTTTCTTGGCTAACGCTTTGTTCAGGTTTGCTCACATCCGTTACCGAGAATTCGATAATTTTGCGTCCCGTTGGGATTGCATCCTTATCGGCTAATACTGTCACGGGATAATCCGATTGCTCGCCCGGAGCAAGGGTAATGACCGAGTCGGCAATTAAGCTGAAGGGCATTTCGCTGTTGACCGCGAGTTGATATTGCTTGGTTTGCTGAGTCTTGTTGCGGATCTTCAGCTGGTAGGTATTTTCAACTTTATTATCGGCGGTTTCGCGATACAAGCTCTGTCTGTCGCGAATGACGTTAAGCTGAATCTCACTGCGACTGGAGAGATCTAAACCTATCACAACCAACATAATGACAACGGCTGCGCCGTAACCTAAAAAGCGTGGCGAACGCCAGTTGGAATGGGTGATGCCCTTTAATTCATTCTCGCTGACATAGCTAATTAGATTTTGTTTGTAGTCGAATTTTTGCATGGTTTCATTACAGGCATCGACACAGGCGCCGCAGTTAATGCACTCGTATTGAAGGCCTTGACGAATATCAATCCCCGTCGGGCAGACTTCGACACATAAGTTACAGTCAACACAATCACCGAGTTCCGTCTGTTGTTTGCGCTTACGTGGGCCGCGCGCCTCGCCGCGTGCGGCATCATAGGTGACGGTTTTAGTGTTGGCATCGAACATGACGGCCTGAAAACGCGCATAGGGGCAGCAGTGTAAGCACATTTGCTCGCGCATCCAGCCTGCATTCAAGTATGTACAAATCGCGAAAAACCATACCCAGCAGGTCGTCCAAAAGCCGGCGTTGCCGGTAAATATATCCAAATAGAGTTCGCGGGCGGGGATGAAATAACCGATAAATCCACAGCCGGTAATTAAGGCGGCTAACCCCCACAGGCCGTGTTTGAGACTTCTTTTACCGAGTTTATTGGCTGACCACGGCGCCTTATCGAGCAATTTACGTTTGTTGCTGTTGCCCTCAATTCGGCTCTCGAGCCAGACAAACATAAAAGTCCACGCAGTTTGCGGGCAAAGATAGCCACACCAGACGCGCCCCCAAAACACAGTAATGAAAAACAATCCAAAGGCGGCGGCAATAAACACCCAAGCGAGCAAGGTGAAATCCTGTGGCCAGAGCGTGAGGCCGAAAAAGAAGAACTGCTGCTGACTCACATCCAGTAATATCGCTTGCCGACCATCAAATGAAATAAAGGGCAGGGCAAAAAACAGCAGTACTAACAGGCTATTCATTGTGGTTCTTAGGCGCTGAAAATAACCCTTCTGCTCTCGGAAATGAATCTGACCATTCACGGGGGCTGGTTTATCGTCCGCCTGGATATTTTTTACGGGGATAAATTGCTCTGCAGAGGGGCGCTTGGCGTTCTCTCTGTGTTGGGTGTCACTCTTGGGCATATGCTGTCCTAACGGCTTAAATAAGATTCGGCTCCCTATAGCAAACGTTAGGCCAAGAGTTTTTTATTTTAACTTATTGATATTTAATGATTAAGTGTATTTGCGATTTAGTAGGTGTCGCGATATATCGTTAATTGGCGATATATCGCGTTTTTAACGCTATTCTTCCGCGAGGTTTTGGCGTGTAATCCCAAGCTTCTTCATCCGCGATCTGAGTGTACTTGGCGGGACGCCGAGCACATTGGCCGCACCGTTGGGGCCCGAAATACGCCAATTGAGCTGCTTTAATGTTTGTTCTATGTGTTGTGCTTCCGCCTCGGCCAAGGTTTGTAAAGGTGAAGCCGCGGTTTGAGTCTGCAGGTGATTCGTGGGCATGGCATGGATTTGTAAAATATCCGTTTGAGATAAAATGGCCTCCCGTTCGAGGATATTTTGCAATTCACGCACATTACCTGGCCAGCTGTAGGCCATCAGTTTTTGCAGACCTTTTTGGCTCACGCCGCGCAGTTTCTTACCGAGTTTGCGGTTTAGGGAATGCAAAATGTGGCTGACAAGCTCGGGCATGTCCTCAAGTCTTGCCCTCAGCGGTGGCACTTGGATGGGGAAGACATTCAAGCGGTAATAGAGATCCATCCTGAATAAACCCTGTTCAACGCGCTTGAGTAAATCATGGTGACTGGCGGCGACTAAGCGAATATCGACCTTAATGGTTTCACTGCCGCCGAGTCGTTCGAAGGATTGCTCTTGGATCACCCGCAGCAACTTAGATTGCGCCTCCAAACTTAATTCGGCCACCTCATCGAGAAACAGTGTGCCTTGATGGGCGAGTTCGAAGCGACCCTTGCGCTGCTGCGTCGCGCCGGTAAAGGCACCTTTCTCATGGCCAAACAACTCACTCTCTAACAATGAGGCTGAAAACGCCGCGCAGTTAACGCTGATCATGGGCTTATCTTTACGGCGACTCAGTTGATGTAAGTTACGGGCAACCAGTTCTTTGCCTGTGCCATTTTCACCACAAATCAATACGGTACTGTCAGTATTGGCCACCATATGCAGCTGCTGGATCATATGGCGGATCACCGCGCTGCTGCCCGAAATATCCACATCGCCGGTTTTATCGGCTAACTCGGCTTGGAGATAGTGATTCTCGCTGGCCAGTTGCTCCGACAGGGCTTGAACCTGTGCTAAAGCTTGACGTAGCGACTGCTCGGTTTGTTTCTGAATACTGATGTCGCGAAATATCGCGACTACGCCGATAAGCTTGTTGTCCCGATAGACGGGGGTCGAGCTGTAATGCACTGGAAAGCTACTGCCATCTTTGCGCCAAAACACATCGTGGGTGATTTCCCTTGCTATTCCATCCTTCAAGGTATTGTAGATGGGACAATCTTCTTGGGGATAATGACTGCCATCCGCATGGCTATGATGATGGCAATTATGGATATTTTTGCCGAGTAATTCTTCATTCTTCCAGCCCGTCATGCGCTCGGCGGCGGGATTGATGAAGACGGCATTACCATTTAAATCAAACCCATAAATGCCTTCACCCACGGCATTGAGCAGTAGCTGGTTCTCTGGCAGAAAATGTTTATCCAAGGGCATTGCGGCGGGCTGTGTTGAGGTCATTCCGTTGATTCCTTAATACGAATGAGTGCCCAGAGTATAACCCCTTGAGTCGTGTCGCGATATATCGTGAGTTGCTCGGTAATGCTCGAATTGAATGGCTTAGAGGTATGTTTAGAGGTCTGACCATTAACTTGTTGATAATAAAAGCTTATATTTTAATCGATCGAAAGTTGTATTTAGTGCTGGCGTAAAAGAGTAAATTGTTATAAAAATGTTTCATAAATATCTTTGGCTAAGTTGACCTGAACAAAGCAGGCTCGCCCTTAAGACTGGGAATTCACGGCAACGCGGAGATGTTTATTGAAGTACGGTGTGAGTGAATGAACGAGTTTAATAGCGTTTTGGGGTGAGATGGCTGTTAAGAGTACGGAGTGATTTTCTGCCCACCTTTCCGGAAAATTACTTTCTACTGATTTGAAGTGTGCAAAAAGGCTGCGATGCAGCCTTTTTTATTGCGCGAGTGTTTGAATCTTAGTGTTTTGTTTTTGAGGTTAAGCCAAATAAATCGCTTACAGTGCTTTTGCCTGAACTAAGCCATTAAGCACGGCCTCTATGGTGAGCGTTGAAGGCAGCACTATGCCGTTTGGCGCCCTTGGACCATAGACCTTATTGTAAGGTGTACCCGGTACGCCTTCATGCTTCATATAACCCGCAATGGTGGAATCGGCTTCGCTCCAATTTCCCTGCATCAAAATAACCTTGTCGGCCATCAGCGCATTCACCACTTGCTCTCTGTGGGTGACTTCAGCCTTGTTGGTTTGGCAAATGCTGCACCAGTCTGAGGTGATATCCACAAACACTGTGTAGCCATCGGCGACCAGCGGCGCGATTTTTTCAGGGGCCAGCGTATGCCACTGCAGCTTTTGATAGGCTTGATAATCTTCGCCTTTATGCACAAAACCGATAATTCCGCCGAGGCCAGCGGCGAAAAATCCCAATACAAAAATCACCGCCAGTGGAATGCGTTTACCTTTTTTGCGTTGCCAGATTAACAGGCCAATCGCGCCCACGAGTAATGCGAGAATGACCAGACTGATAAGAGTGATAGTGCCCATAGATGCCTACATGAGTTTCCGATAATCCAATCTATCTTAGCGGCTAACAGCTTAAATCTGCGTGAATTTATGCTTTAAAAGCCGATTAAAGCTTTGACGCATTCGGTTGCAATTGTGCTTTTGCGCCGAGTGCACAGTCTTTGTAAGCTGGTGCACCAATAAAAAGATCACAAAATAACCACTACAGAAGGGAAGGATAATTGATGCTAGCGCTAACAGAGAAGCAAACGCCCTCAAAACTGAAATGGGCAAGCGTGCTGCTGCCCTTATTATTCACTGTGTCCATAGTCGGTCATGCTGAGCCTGCGCAAAAAAGCGAAGCCAAAGTGGATAAGCTAGTGCCAGAGGTAGTGACGACTAAGCACAGAATGACGATTCAAAATCAAAAGATCAGCTATCAAGCCATTAGTGGAGAAACCATTTTAGAGGATGATAAGGGTGAGCCTCAGGCGAGTATCTTCTCTATTACGTATTTACGGGATGATGTGCAGGACAGCAGTAAACGCCCAGTCACGTTTATTTTTAACGGTGGCCCAGGTTCTGCCTCGCTGTGGCTGCATATGGGCCTCTTTGGGCCAAAGCGTGTGATTGTGCCCGGTGATGCCAAAGATGATGGTGCGGCGCCTTATCGGATTGAAGCCAATGATTACTCCTTACTCGATGAGTCTGATTTAGTATTTATCGACCCTGTTGGTACTGGTTTTAGCCGTGCGCTTGGTGAGAAGAAAGGTGCCGATTTTTGGGGCGTGAAAGAAGATGCCCAATCCATTGCCGAATTTATGCGCCGTTGGTTGATTGAACATAAGCGTTGGAATTCGCCTAAATATCTTGCCGGTGAAAGTTATGGTACGACACGAGCCGCAGCATTAGTGGATGAGCTCCAAGGCGGTTGGACCGATATCTCGGTCAATGGTGTGATGCTGATTTCATCGATTCTCGACTTTAGCCACGCTCGCTATCAACCGGGTAATAACCAACCCTACATTGGTTTTTTACCGACTATGGCGGCAACTGCGTTTTATCACAATAAAGTTAGTGATGCCGACAAGGCCTTAGGGCTCGAAGCGTTTGTCGAACAGGCGCGTCAATTCGCAATTAAGGATTACGCCTTAGCCCTATTACAGGGTAGCCGTTTAGCGCAAAGCGATTATCAGAGTGTACGCAAACAGTTGGCGCGTTTTACGGGCCTGAGTGAGTCTTATCTTGACCGAGTGAATTTACGGGTGAGTGCGAGTCGCTACACCAAAGAATTGCTCAGGGATCAGGATTTGACCGTCGGGCGGTTAGACAGTCGCTATACCGGCAAAGATTACGACAGTGGCGGTGATTCGACCGATAACGACCCGTCAGGATATGGTATCGATGGCGCTTATACGGCGGCTATCCATCAGTATCTGTATGAGGATTTAGGGGTTAAATTATCACGCCCCTTCAACGTGCTCTCCACCGATGTTAACCGTGGCTGGAATTGGAATATCAGCGGTAAGCAAATGCATTATGTGAATGTGGCGCCCTATTTAGGGCAAGCGCAGCGCGAGAATAAAGACCTACGCATTTTTGTCGGTAACGGTTATTTCGATTTTGCGACGCCCTTCTTTGCGACCGAAAATACCTTTGCCGATAATGGCATAGATAATAGCCGTGTCACTATGCACTACTACAAAGCGGGTCATATGATGTATGTGGAGCCCGCGTCGCTTGCACAACTGGTGCAAGATATCCGCGCTTTTTATCATCCTAACGCGGCTAAATGAGAGTGACCGTATTATTTGGCCAGTGTTAAACTGCCACTCCTGTGAAGGCCCTATTGAGGGCCTTTTTATGCTTTAAAGGGTTAAAAATGAGCTTTAGTACTTGGTTAGGGCTATTGGCGATTTGTTGCTTGGGCGCTATGTCTCCCGGGCCGAGCTTGGCCATGGTTGTGCGTCATACTTTAGGCGGTGGTCGCGGCAAGGGGATCGTTTGCGCTTGGGCGCACTCGATTGGTATTGGTATTTATGCGTTAGTGACGCTACTCGGACTAGCCGTTGTATTGAAAAAAGCGCCATTGATTTTTAATGGGATTGCGATTTTAGGCGCGCTCTATCTCGCATGGATGGGGATCCAAGCATTGCGCTCAAACGGTGGTATGCAGGCAAAACTTGCGGCGGGGGAAGCGACGGATACGCTCACTGCGGCGCGCGATGGTATTGCGATTTCCCTGTTCAATCCTAAGATTATGTTGTTCTTTTTAGCGCTGTTTAGCCAGTTTGTGATGGTGGCCGATAGTTTGACGGGTCAAGCACTTATCGTGCTAACGCCTTTGGTGGTTGATGGGCTTTGGTACACCTTGATTGCCTTACTGTTGTCCCATTCGAGTGTATTGCCTAAGTTACGGGAAAAAGCGGGACTTATCGATAAACTTTCTGGTGTGGTACTGATCCTGCTCGCGATACGGGTGGTGTACACTCTTTAACGTATCGCAATGCATATTGAACAGTGCGAAGAGATAAAAAAACGCCATCGCAAGATGGCGTTTTTTATGGGATTTTAGCAGGCGATGCTTGGCTTTTAGCGCATCATCAGCCTTTAAAGATTTGTACCGAATCATCCACTGCAGCTTCTTCCTGCATAACGGGTGGATTAGCGATATGGTCGTCTAGGTTGTCGCTTAGCATTTCGCGGTATTCGGCGCTAAACCAGTCGAGCGCATTGTCTTTTTCTGCGCCTAAGTCGGCAGATTTGATCGCGGCTTCAAAGGCGTTAAAACGCGCAGCGGCAAAACGCAGGGCCGTGCCGACTTTACCGACATCACCTTCCTGCTGGCTTAGCTGATTGGCTAAGGCAATAAATTGATCGGCAAGTTCAAAAATCGTGGTGTTGCTGGTATCAGTCATAGCGCTTACTCAAAATAATTTATTGGTGGGCGATTCTATCCTAAATTCAGCAGGAAGGAACCGCTTAGGCTTAAGTATTGGGATCTAAATCTGTTGTAGTGAGCCCAATCCTTAGCAGGTTATCCATCGCTAACTTGCGGTTAGCTCGAAGGTTGATTGGGCGATATTGCAATTGGTATCAATGGGTTTTGCTGCATCGCTTCAAGGCGGAAGATATGTAACAGTTCTATCATCGTGATTTAAATTCTTGCCGATTTGGGATGTAGATAGCCTACCGAAATACAAGGTCTGCATGGCGGTGCGGGGGAAATAATATCTGATTTAGCCTCCTGTGAAGATTCATCTTCTGTTCAGTTAGCCACTCGCATACTGCTTCCATCAACAGGAGAACCGCCATGAAAGCAATTAAACTTACACTGTCAGCCTTACTACTCGCTGCAGCTTCATCTTCGGCCATTGCGGCAGATGTCGGAGTGTCGATTAACATCGGCGATCCAAACTTTTACGGTCAGATCAATATTGGTAATTTTCCTCGTCCACAGGTGATTTACGAACAGCCTATCGTGATAGAGCAGTCTCGGGTCGTGTATGAACCTATCTATCTGCATGTGCCGCCCGGTCATGCGAAAAAATGGGGGCGCTATTGTGCCTCCTACGGTGCCTGCGGACGTCCGGTCTATTTTGTTCAGGATGTCTGGTATCGTGATGAGTACGTACCCCGTTATCGCTCCTATAAACAGGATAAGCATCACCACAAACATTACGACAAACATGAGCGCCGCAAAGATAGGGATGACGATCGTGGTCATGGCCACCGTGGTCGCGATTAATAGGGATTGTTTGTACAAATGCCCCTATCACGCTAGCTGATGGCTTATCAGAGCCATTTGCGAATCAAAGCGCGGAGGCACAACATGGCACAGCACTCAACTTTGCTCGAGTTAACTTTTGCGATACGGGGCGTTTCTCAATAGCAATCGATTGCCTTAAGCAAAGGGACGGAACAGGTTTAGGCCGCAATATGCTTGCGATATCTCAAGACTCGGGAATAAAAACCGGAGTTGGCTTGTCATGTCGCGCTATCACTTTTAAGCTAACGGCATCGTAACTTAAGTAAGAGAAACAGATTTTGGCGACTTGGCAGGCATTTATTGACCATCAACGTGCTCAACCCTATTACCAGCAGTTGATAGCATTTGTGAATCAAGAGCGTGAATTGGGTAAGGTAATCTATCCTCCTAAAGAGGATGTGTACAACGCCTTTAAAACAACCCCATTGGAGCAAGTGCGTGTAGTGCTTATTGGTCAAGATCCCTACCATGGTCCGGACCAAGCCCACGGTCTGTGTTTCTCGGTTAAGCGAGGCATTAAACCGCCGCCATCGCTGGCCAATATGTATAAAGAGTTAGTGAACGATATTCCCGGTTTCCAAATCCCAAACCATGGTGATTTAACCCAATGGGCGGAGCAGGGGATCTTGATGCTCAATACCGTGCTGACGGTGGAACAAGGGCAAGCCCACTCCCATGCCAATGCAGGCTGGGAAACTTTTACCACAGAGGCGTTAAAGCTGCTTAATGCGCAGGAGCGGCCGATTATTTTCGTACTCTGGGGCAGCCATGCCATCAAAAAAGGGGCGGTGATTACTGCGCCGCAGCATCAAATTTTGTCGGGACCCCATCCGTCACCACTGTCGGCCTATCGCGGCTTCTTCGGTTGTGGGCATTTTTCTAAAGTGAATCAACTGCTGATGGCGCGGGGTGAAGCACCGATCCAATGGCAGGTCTAAGTTCGTTTTGATAAAGAATGTTAAAAATAAAAAGGCCTTGCTAAGCAAGGCCTTTTTATTGATTTATCGCAGCCAATTAGTGGTTACGATCAACGGAGATTTTTGCCAGCGAAATTAATGCGGTTTTGAAGTCACTGTCGGGTAATACTGCCAACGCTGCAATCGCCTTGTTGGATTCTTCAATGGCTTTTTGCTGAGTGTAAGTGAGCGCGCCACAGTGATGCAGAGCGGCAACAATTTTCTCAATGGCGTGGGTGCCATCACCTTGCTCAATGGCTTGGCGAATGAGTTGCTGCTCTTCTTCTGTGCCATGGGCAATCGCATAGATTAGCGGTAAGGTCGGTTTACCTTCAGCGAGATCATCACCAATGTTTTTACCTAACTCTTCACTGTCGGCGGTGTAGTCGAGTAAATCGTCGGTCAGCTGGAAGGCTGTACCTAAATATTTGCCATAGTCGCCTAATGCGGTTTCTTGCTCGGGTGTGGCGCCGGCTAATACCGCGGCCAGTAACGTGGCGGCTTCGAATAGCTTAGCGGTCTTGCAATAGATCACCCGCATATAGCTTTCTTCAGTGGTATTAGGGTCGTTACAGTTCATTAGCTGCAATACTTCACCTTCGGCCAATACGTTAGTGGTATCGGCTAATACACGCAGTACTCGCATGCTGTCGAGTTCGGTCATCATTTGGAATGAGCGGGTATAAAGGAAGTCACCTACTAATACACTGGCGCTGTTACCAAAGAGTGCGTTGGCGGTTTCGCGGCCACGTCTGAGGGTCGATTCATCGACCACATCATCGTGCAGTAATGAAGCGGTATGAATAAATTCAATAATCGCGGCAAGCTTAAGATGGGCTTCACCTTGATAGTCGATGGCGCGCGCTGCGAGGACGGACAGTAAAGGACGAAGACGTTTACCACCACCATTAATAATGTAGAAACCTAACTGGTTAATCAGGGCGACATCTGACTCCAGCTGTTTATAGATCAGCTGATTGACTGCTTGCATATCAGTGTCAGCCAGTTGACGAATAGCGTTTAAATCCATAATAGACTCTGGTTGTGGGGCCATTACGTACCCGGCCTCTATTTTAGGCTCACGTGTTATATAGAATGAATTTTACCTAAAATTCCGACATATGACAGTACTCACACTACTAATGTGCGAGTTATTCCGGCCTTTTTTTATTCTTTCCTAATTAGGGCTTGCCAGATAAGGATTCTTCGCGTAAACTCCGCGCCCATTGTCAATAAAGTTTTTGTAGCACCCTGCCTCCCATAGTGTGAGCCAGCGTGTTAGGAATATCGGAGTAAAATAGCTATGTACGCTGTTTTTCAAAGTGGTGGTAAACAACACCGTGTAGCCCCAGGCCACACAGTTCGTTTAGAAAAATTAGAAGTTGCTACTGGTTCAACTGTTGAATTCGATCAAGTATTACTGATCGCTGACGGTGAAAAAGTGCACGTTGGTGCTCCTTTAGTAGCTGGCGGTAAAGTCGTTGCTGAAGTAGTAAGTCATGGTCGTGGCGAGAAAGTAACTATCGTTAAGTTCCGTCGTCGTAAGCACCACGACAAGAAGATGGGCCACCGTCAGTGGTTCACCGAAGTTAAAATTACTGCTATCAACGCATAATAGGAGTCTAACTCATGGCACATAAAAAAGCTGGCGGTTCTACTCGTAACGGCCGTGATTCAGAAAGTAAACGTCTTGGTGTTAAGCGCTTTGGCGGTGAATCAGTTCTAGCTGGTAACATTATCGTTCGTCAACGTGGTACTAAGTTCCACGCTGGTGTAAACGTGGGTATTGGTCGTGACCACACTCTGTTTGCTCTGACTGACGGTAAAGTAAAATTCGAAGTTAAAGGTCCTAATAACCGTAAGTTTATTAGCATCGAAGCTTAATTTTCGAGTCTAGCTTATACTGTAAAGCCCCGCCATTGGTGGGGCTTTCTGTTTTTTATGCTTCTATTTACCTGCGTTTCTGGTGAGTTTGGTAAATCTTTATCAAATTGAGGGCGTTGGCTGGTAAGATTGGGAGCAAGTATCTCGAGTTTTTTGGCGACCGATGAAGTTAAACGGTATAATTCCTTCATTCAGTGATGCCAGGAGTAAGTATGAAGTTTGTCGATGAGGCAGTAATTAGGGTCGAAGCAGGCGACGGCGGTAGCGGTTGCGTGAGTTTCAGACGCGAAAAATATATCCCCGATGGTGGTCCTGATGGTGGTGATGGTGGCGATGGTGGCAGTGTCTATCTGCAGGCCGATGAAAACCACAACACCCTGATTGAATACCGATTTGAACGTTTTCACATGGCTGAGCGCGGTGAAAACGGCCGTGGCCGTGACTGTACCGGCCATAGCGGTAAAGATTTGATTTTAAAAGTGCCTGTCGGTACGCGTGCTATTGACGATGAGACCGAGGAAGTCCTTGGCGATTTAACCACTCATGGCCAAAAGCTATTAGTGGCTAAAGGCGGATTCCACGGTTTAGGCAATACGCGTTTTAAGAGCAGTACTAACCGTGCGCCACGTCAAAAGACCTTAGGTACTCCGGGTGAAGTCCGTAGCCTGAAATTAGAGCTGCTGCTGTTAGCCGATGTTGGCTTGCTCGGTATGCCTAACGCGGGTAAATCGACCTTTATTCGCGCGGTATCACGTGCAACGCCAAAGGTTGCCGATTACCCCTTCACGACGTTAGTACCTAATCTAGGTGTGGTTAACCCTCGCCCAGGTCAAAGCTTTGTGATCGCCGATATTCCAGGTTTGATCGAAGGCGCGGCAGAAGGTGCGGGTCTAGGGATTCGCTTCTTAAAGCATTTAGAACGTTGCCGTATTCTGTTGCATATCATCGATATCGAGCCAATTGATGGCACAGATCCTGTGGATTCTGCCCGTGCGATCGTCGGTGAGCTTGAAAAATATTCGCCAAAATTGGCAAGCAAGCCACGTTGGTTAGTCTTTAACAAGGCCGATCTACTGCTCGAAGACGAGCTAAAAGAGAAGGTCGCTCGCGTAGTTAAAGAATTAGGTTGGGAAGGTGACGTTTACACTATTTCTGCCTATAGCCGCGATGGCACTAAAGAATTAGCGACCAAGCTGCTGGACTTCATCCAAAGTCTTCCGCCGGAAGATAAAGATGCGAACCCAGATGCAGAGGTTGAGTTCAAGTGGGACAATTATCATCAAGCCAACATTGATGCGATCAATGAAGACTATGACGATGAATTTGACGATGACTTTGATGATGACGACTACGATGTAGAAGTGATCTACCAAAGATAATATCCCAACCAAAGTTTTGAGAGTCCCGTGTACGCAGATACTCAAAATGATATTACTCGGCAGGTTGTGCGTGTCGCACAACTGCTACTGGCCTACGGCGCTGAATCTGATTTAGTTGAAGAAATCAGCCAGCGCCTAGGTCAGGCCTTAGGATTGGCAAGTGTTGAGCTTTCCATCTCCTCTAATTCCCTCGTGTTAACCAGTTTAGTGCATGGTCGCTGTATCACGACGACGCGTCGGATCCGCGAGCATGGCATCAATATGACTATTGTCTGCGAGTTGCAGCGCATCTGTTTGTTGGCGGAAAAAGGTCTCTATGGCCCCAACGAAGTGCGTAAGCGCTTAGCGCGGATTGAACCTAAGACCTATCCGCCGTATCTCGTGATATTGATGATAGGCCTGTCCTGTGCCAGTTTTTGCCACCTGTTTAATGGCGATGTTGCCGCATCAGTCATCACCTTTTTTGCCTCTGCGGTCGGGATGTCGGTGCGCCTTGCGATTGCCAAGCGGCATTTTAATTTGCTGGTCAATTTTGCGGTGACGGCATTTGTCACTAGCATGTTGGCGCAGACGGGTTATGTATTTCACTTGAGCGAAACCCCGCAGGCGGCCATGGCGGCCAGTGTGTTGATGCTGGTGCCGGGTTTCCCGATGATCAATGCGATTTCTGATATGGTCAAAGGCCATATGAACGTGGGCATTTCCCGTTGGGGTCATGCCACCTTGCTCACAGTGTCATCCGTTATCGGCATCACCATTGCGATGCAGATTGGGGGGATCTTCCTATGATCGCCTTACTGTGGACGCTGTTGCACGATGCCTTTTTCTCGGCGATTCCCGCAGTGGGCTTTGCCATGGTGTTTAACGTGCCGAAACGTTTCTTACCCTACTGCGCGCTTGCAGGCGCCATAGGGCACAGCTCACGCACGCTAATGCTGCAATTTGGCTTGCCTATCGAATGGGCGACCTTTGCCGCCGCGGCCTTGGTAGGCACTATCACTATTGGTTTTGCTAAGCGTCATCTTGCGCCGCCGTTGATGTATGCCGTTGCCGCGATTATCCCGATGATCCCTGGGACCTACGCCTTTAATACCGTGATTGCCTTAGTGCAATTAACGGCGCAGTCGCAGGTTAGCCAAGAGCTGACAGGACAAGTGATCAGTAACGGCTTAAAAACGGTGTTTATCTTAGGTGCACTGTCGGTGGGCCTTGCGTTACCGAGTCTGCTGTATTTTAGAACCCGCCCTGTTATTCAATAAAAACAATACCAAAGGAGTGCTCATGCGCATTGCTATGATAGCCGCGATGGCAAACAATCGAGTCATCGGAAAAGACAACAAAATGCCATGGCATCTGCCCGAAGATTTACGCCACTTTAAAGCCATGACCTTAGGCAAACCTGTAGTCATGGGACGTAAAACCTTTGAGTCCATCGGTCGCCCTCTGCCTGGGCGCCACAATATTGTGATTTCCCGCCAAGCGGATTTACAGATTGACGGTGTGACCTGCGTGACCTCATTTGAAGACGCTAAACTGGCGGCGGGCGATTGCGAAGAGTTAGTCATTATCGGTGGTGGGCAGTTGTATCAGCAATTATTACCTCAAGCCGACACACTCTATCTGACGCAAATTAGCTTAGATGTTGAAGGTGATACCTTTTTCCCTGCTTGGGAGAGCGATAAATGGCAAGAAACCGAATCGGTAACCGCTATAAATGGCGATGGGCTGGAATATCGCTTTATCAATTTGGCAAAAAAATGTTAAATTACGTTGTTCTGTTGTGTACCCTGTGCGTATGGATTGTCAATATGTCTAAGGTATTAGATCCGATAGGCCTGACTTAGTTGAGATAGCGGTTTTTTACGGCTTCTTTACTGATGACTCCTAGGAGGCCGATATCCGCTAGAGATAGACGCAAACCATACAAAACATAATAAAACTATAAGAAAGTATTAAGGAGTATCGGATGCGTCTTATGCCTGTAGCTTTGGCTGCACTAATCGGATTTAGCTATGTTTCTGTGCCAACCACGGCAAAAGCCGAAGCTGATCCACTTGTCGCGAGTATTTGTGATTACGTAAAAGCGAACGATAAAAACCGTTTACGTAAAAAACTAAAAGAAAGCCGTGTTAAGTTACGCCAAGTGTACAGCGGGATTAGCTGTGATGGTCAAAGCTTGTTGCGTACTGCCTATGCCGCGAATGCGAATGATGCGGGTGAGTTTGTGGCTAAGCGTTTATCAGTTAACGAACTGAGCGTACCAGAAGCCGATGGCATGACGATTCAAGCTTGGGCTGAAGCGAATGGTCACGGTGCAAGCCCTATCACTGCGGCAGTGAAAGAGCGTTTAGGCGCTGCTGCTGGCGGTGAAGAAGAGTAATCATCTGTCCCATCATTTTTTAATGTGCGTTTACACAAGGAAAAAATGATAGTTAAAAATGCCGAACTGAGTTCGGCATTTTTTATGGGTGTCGTTTAGGCCGTTTTTACCGGATATTGAGCAGGGTACTTGGGTGTTGATGCTGATAAGTGTCAAAACTGAGTTTATTGCTTGAGCTATTGTTTTCGCCGCGAAAGCGCAAGCCAAAGAAAAGGGCCGCAATCGCGACCCTATTGATACCTGAGTGTATGCTTACACTCTAAATTCACCGACAGAAGCTTGTAGCTCTTCGGCAAGCTTAGCCACTTGATGGCTCGATTGCGCGGTTTGGTCGGCGCCGATGGCGGTCTCTTCCGAAATGGCCGCGATATGCTCAAGTTTCTCAGATACTTGCTGACTTACTAGATTCTGCTCCTGCGCAGCATGGGCAATGTGCGTACCCGCATCATAGGCCTTGTGTACCGACTGACTGATGGTCTCTAGGGCGAGGTTAGCTTGCTCGGTTTTGTCGACGCAGGCATTGGCTTGGGCACGACCCATATCCATTGCTGCCACGGCTTGCTGGGCGCCCTGTTGCAGCACTTCGATCATTTGTTGGATCTCGCGGGTCGACACTTGGGTTCTCGATGCAAGGCTGCGCACCTCATCGGCAACTACTGCGAAACCACGGCCCTGTTCACCGGCACGTGCCGCTTCAATGGCTGCGTTTAATGCCAGCAGGTTAGTCTGTTCGGCAATGCCACGAATAACATCGAGGATCGAGCCGATTGAGGCGCTGTCCGATTGTACTTTGTTGATCACTTGGCCAGCTTTAGCGACTTCGTCAGCGAGGGCTAAAATGGTGCGCTTATTCTCTTCGGCGATAGTGCGCATGTGTTTGGCTTCTTGATCGGCCTGCTTGATTTGCGCCAGTGCATCATCGGCGCTCATCGACACTTGTTGTGCGCTGGAGCTTAACTCTGTGGTTGCAGTCGCAACTTGGTCGACTTGGTTCTTTTGCTCTTGAATTCCCGTCGTGGTTTGCGCCGTGATTGCCGAGGTTTGCTCGGCCGCCGCAGCGAGCTGGTTAGAGCGGTCCAAGATACCGACGATTAGGCTGCGTAAACTGTCGACTAAACGGTTACAGTTTTTTGCCAGTTCAGCAAATTCATCGTGGCCAGAATCATCCAGTTTATGAGTTAAATTGCCAGAGGCTAACACGTTAAGTGCATTGTTAACTTGGTAGAGTGAACGCTTCAATGGCGCAACCACGGCAAAACTGATGATGACGGCGGCAACGATAGCGATTAGCACCACGATAATGGTACGGATACTGGCTGCATCAATTTTGGCTATGGTGGCTTGGCTCATTTCTGCGGCAGCCGACTCAATGTTATTACTTACATCTTCCATATTGCGGTCAATAACTTTGACGTCTTTCTCAATGATGGCCAGTTGATTTGCCGCCGCCTGAGCGTGGGTTAATTGGCTCGCCTTAAGTTGCACCATAGAGTCAGAGCCTTCGAGCAGCCCAAGGACTTTTTTAATGTCTTCGTTGACAGATTTTAAGGTGTCCGCATCCACAATATCCTGCGCATGGCGGTTGACGTACTCAAGCTTGTTTTTGCTCTCGCTCAGGATGTAGTCGAGTTCTTTAGAAATAAGCTCATGCTTACTCATTTCGTCATTGGTGACTAAATCGGTAATGGTGGTGATGATATTGCCCATGCTGGTATCGATAGCGCTTGCCGATGCCGCAAGACTTTGAGCATCGGGGTTTTGGCTGTTTTCTAGGTCGATAATATCGAGTAATCCCGATGAGGCGTCATCGGCGGCATTTTCCAGCTTTTTCTTTAATCCGATGAGTTGCTCTTGTTTGCTGAGGGTTGCTTCGCGCTCATTGAGCATGGCGAGGCTGTCACGTTCAAAGGTCGAGAAACTGCCATCCAGTTGTGAGATCAACGATGAAAGGTTCGCTTGCCCTTGAACCAGTCGCGTTAGGTTACTGATCTCATTTTTAAACTGGCTACCGTGGTCGCTAAAGACTTTACGGATATCGGGAATGTTAGAGGATTTTGGCGCATGAAAGGCAATGAGCACTTGGCGCTGTTGTTCGCTCAAGGATTCGGTTAAATGAGTGGTGGCCTTCAGGGCAGGCAAGCTTAACTCTTGCATCATTGCCGAACTATCTTTGAGGCTAATGTTCGTCAGGTACGAGGTAAATCCTAACAACACAAGTAAAAGTGTAACAACACTAAACCCGCCAATGACTCGGGTGGCTACATTAACTTTCATAGGATACTCCGGTTATTATTATATTATTCCGAATGAAAAGATTATTAAATTCAGGGCATAGGGTACTGTCGTATATCGACCACTCTCGGGCTTAGTTTAACCCTTTTTTAACTTTTTTTGGGTAATTTTTTGGTCTTTTTCAAGATGCCATAGGGTTAGATGTTCGCCCCAGCAACAGCCTGTGTCTAGCGCTTTTAGTTTGGGATCGTTCACTTTACCCATCAATGCCGCCCAATGTCCAAACACCAAAGTGTGACTCTGGCGTAACGCAGAGGTAAATTCAAACCAAGGTCGTAGCTGTGGATTGTTACAGTCCTCTGGTGGCTGTTTACAGTCAAAATCTAAATGACCATCGACATACAGATAACGCATGCGGGTCAGGGCATTGATACAAAAGCGCAGGCGGTTTAAGCCTATGGCGCTTGGATCCCAACGCTCCGCAGTATCGCTGTACATTTGGCTTATCAATGCTTCGAGGTAATCACTCTGCTTGAGGGCTTGGCTGACAAGTTGCGACTCTTGCCTTAAGACGTCTAATGACCATTGTGGCGGCACACCAGCGTGGGTCATGATGACCTTGTGCTCTGGCAACTCCCGCATTAAGGGTTGCTGCCTTAACCAATAGATTAAACTGGCAATATCAGGCGCATTTAACAGTGGCGCAAGGTTATCGCTGGGTTTATCCCGCTTGAGTTTGCCATGGAGAGCGAGCAGATGCAGATCGTGATTACCGAGGACGGTTTTGCCCGCATCCCCTAGGGACTGAAAATAGCGCAGCGTGGCTAATGAATCGGGACCTCTTGCGACCAAATCGCCCACCGCCCAGAGTTCATCGCGGGATGGGTTAAAGTCGACCTCAGCAAGTAATCGTTTTAATTCGGCAAAACAGCCTTGGACATCACCAACAAAATAATGGGCCACAATATCCTTTCTATTTATAAATCAGTGTAATAAACCGGGGAGTGCTAAACGGAAGGGCTTAATCGTCGCCTTGAAACGTTCGCCAGATTCGCTGACCATACCATAAGTGCCATACATAATGCCAAGGGGCGTATCGAGTACGGTGCCGCTAGTATATTGGTAGGCGGTATTGGGGGGAATCGTTGGGGTTTCGCCGACGACGCCTGCGCCTTGCACTTCACTGATTTTGCCGTTGGCGTCGGTAATAATCCAGTGGCGGGTTTCGAGTTTGGCGGCTTGCTCACCGAGGTTAACTATGGTGATAGTGTAGCTAAAGAGGTATTTCTGATCCTCGGGCGAGGATTGTTGTTCAATGTATTCGGTTTTGACTTCGACTCGGATTGAGTCATCCAATGCGCTCATGCTGCTCCCTTTAATAAGATAGGGCACCCTAAAGTGCCCATCAAACTGATATTGCTTAAGCCTGCTTATCACACACCATATTCGCCATGGCGACATATTGTTCAACGCTGATTTGCTCAGGGCGCAGGTTGGGATCTATGCCTAGTTGCTCAAACTCTTCATCGCTCAACACTTGCTTGAGGTTATTACGCAGTGTTTTACGGCGCATGTTAAAGGCCGTGGTGCAGAGCTGGCGCAGTACATTCACATCCTTACAAGGGAATGGTTTTTCGGCATAGGGCAGTAGACGAACCACGGCCGAATCGACCTTAGGCGGTGGCGCAAAGCTATGGGGCGGCACTTCGAGCACGGGAACCACTTGGCAGAAGTACTGTGCCATCACAGTTAAGCGGCCATAGGCCTTGTTGCCTGGGCTTGCCGATAAGCGCAGCACCACTTCTTTTTGCAGCATAAAGTGCATGGTTTCAATCTGCTCGGCAAATTCGAACAGATGGAACATCAAAGGGGTTGAAATGTTATAGGGTAAGTTACCAAACACTTTGAGTTTTTTACCCGGTACCACCAACTGGCTAAAGTCGAACTGTAGCGCATCGCCTTGGTGAATCGTGAGCTTATCCTTAAGTACAGGGTGATTCTGCAAGCGCTCAACCAGATCGCGGTCTAACTCAACCACGGTCAGGTTATCTATCGCCGTGGCGACAGGTTCGGTTAAGGCGCCAAGGCCGGGGCCGATTTCGACCATCACATGGTCATTATCGGGGGCGATCGCACCCACAATGCGGTTAATCACATTGTCATCGGTTAAGAAGTTTTGTCCGAAACGCTTTCTGGCCGTGTGGCCTAAATGTACTTTGCTACTCATTAATATCTAATCGTTTAGTTTTTTGAGGATAACTCAATGGCTTTATTCAAGGCGCAGACAAAACTGCCAATATCGGCTTTGCCAGTTCCCGCAAGATCGAGCGCCGTACCATGGTCAACCGAGGTACGGATATAAGGTAAACCTAAGGTAATGTTTACCGATTTGCCAAATCCCTGTGACTTTAGAACGGGTAAGCCTTGGTCATGGTACATGGCCAACACGACATCCGCGTCCTGTAAATATTTAGGTTGGAACAGGGTGTCGGCGGGCAGAGGGCCGACAATGTTCATTTGATATTCTTCACGCAGTTCGTTCAGTGCCGGAATAATCACATCGATTTCTTCCCGGCCAAGATGGCCGTCTTCACCCGCGTGTGGGTTTAAACCACAGACATAAATTTTAGGGGAAGCAATGGCAAACTTGCTGATAAGGTCAGCGTGTAAGATCTTGATAATATGATGCAAACGCTGGCGCGTAATGGCTTTTGCCACATAGGCCAGAGGGATATGGGTGGTCACCAGTGCCACCTGTAAACCTTGGGTTGCTAACATCATGACCACATCTGGGCAGTTGGCCTGATGGGCAAAAAACTCGGTATGGCCGCTAAAGGAAATCCCCGCTTGGTTGATGATCCCTTTATGGACCGGGCCTGTAACTACGGCATCAAATTCGCCGCTCATGTTTTTTTCACCCGCATAACGCAGGGTTTCTACCACGTAAGCACTGTTCTGATCATCGAGTTGGCCACAAACGGCGTCTGTTACCAGTTTGAAAGGCGCAATGGTGAGTGTGCCCGCTTCCTGCGGTTTAGGCGGTTGCTCGGGCAAGTAAGGGCGAAACGTGACATTCAGGCCGAGTCGTTTAGCTCGGCTGGCTAATAATTCGGGATCCGCACAAACGACTAACTCAGCAGGCCAAGCCTGCTGAGCGAGTTGCACGACTAAATCGGGGCCGATACCCGCAGGTTCTCCGGGGGTAACGGCAATACGTTTAGTGGTCAATTTACCTTAACCTCGGTTTGACTCAGGCTGAAAGACTTCAATGTATGCGTCGGCACGCATTTCGTCTAGCCAGTTTTGCAGTTCTTCATTAAATTTGCGACGGAAGATCAGTTGGTGCGCACGGTTAGTATTAAATTGATCCGTGGCATCGGTTTTTCTGCGCTCTTCCAGTTGTGTGATATGCCAGCCGTGGGTCGTACGGAAAGGCTCACTGATTTGATCTTGGCTTAAGCTATTCAGCGTTTGCGCAAACTCTGGCACATAAATGCTTGGCTCTGCCCAACCCAGTTCACCACCTTTGGCTGCTGAACCTGGATCTTCAGAATATTGACGCGCTAAATCTTCAAACTTGGCTTCGCCAGAGCGAATTTGCTTTAAGAACTGCTCTAACATGGCCTTAGCACGGTCTTCCGACAGAATTGGCGATGGCTTGAGCAGGATGTGACGCGCTCTAACTTCTTCAATTTCTTTGGTTTGTAAACCACGGGCATCCATGATCTTGATGATGTGGAAACCTGCGCCACTCTTGATTGGGCCGATAATATCGCCTTTCTTGGCGCCATTGATGACTTCCGCAAACAGTGTTGGCATCTCGTTGATGTTCATGTAATCCCAGATACCGCCTTCCAGCGCCTTAGGACCCGATGAAGAGGCGATGGCGGTGCGGCGGAAATCCTCACCACTCTTTAAACGCTCGAGTACGGCGTTCGCGCGCTTGCTGGAGGCTTCCAGTTGTTCACTGCTTGGGTTGTTAGGTACGTCAATCAGGATATGGCCGATTTGGTATTCGACGTCCTTCATACCTTGCTCTTGGATCAGTTTTACCAGGCCGGTGATTTCCTGTGGTGATACTTGGATACGGCGTTGAACTTGGATACGTTGGATTTCACCTAGGGTGATTTCTTCACGCAGTTGCTCACGGTATTGGCTGAAGCTTAACCCTTCGCTCTCGATTTTTTGCTGCATTTGCGCCACGGTCATTTTTTGTTCGCGGGCAATGTTTTCAATCGCTTGGTCTAACTGTAAGTCACCGATATGCAGACCGATACGATCCGCCATCTGCAACTGCAAACGGGTGAGGATGAGTCGCTCGATAACCTGAGTACGCAGTGCACTGTCGGATGGCAACGATTGATTCGCGGCTCTTGCATTGGCTTTTACAGTGTCGATCATGTTGGTGATTTCACTTTCGAGCACAATACCGTCGTTGATTTGAACGGCAACACGGTCGATTGGCTGGGGAGCGGCCATAGTAGGCTGGCTGATAGCGAGTGCAAATAAAGCAAAAATCAGATGTTTACTGGGTTTCATCCACAAAATCCTTGGCACGTTCTAAGGTCAAATTCGACGGCTTATTTAAGTTAACTTTACCATTTATATCGAAATTACAGTGAGTTGCCTAAATGTTCTTTTGTTAGTAACTCTAAAAGCGTGCGTTCCGAGACTTTTTTGGGGAGGAGCGCACGGCTTTCATTAACCTGTTTGGACTCTCAGTCCTTGTTGAGGTTCAGCAATCTACCACAAATCTTTGCTAATTCCTCAGATAAAGCGGTTTTCTGTAGTTAAACAGACCATCATTGAGCATATCCGATACGCCTAATGGGCCTGAACCACCGAGTCCTTTGATGACTAAATTCAGGTAAACACCGCTTTCAAATTGCTCGCGCTCATCGATAACGGCCGAACCAATGTTGTCATCGTAATTGGTCTTAATTCGGTAGTGATAGCTGAGACGGATTGCATAACAGCATGATTCATACTGGAAACCTGTATAGGTTTCTATGCTGCGGCTCTCGTTGAGGTCGTAGTACCAGTTACCGACAAAATACAGACTGTCGTTAATCGGCCATGCGCCACGCACACCCGCTTGGGAAATATTCACCAGATCGTTGGTGTTGGAGTTCAATAGATCCGGCACATAACGATAACTGAGCTGCAGTAGTTTATTGGCTTCGGGGCGGAAGTCTAAGGTGACTTCGGTCTTCTTGTTATCGCTCGAGTTGGTATCGTATTGAATCGCGGCACCTAAATACCAGTCGTGGCTTAAGCGGGTATCTAACTCGGCGGCCAATACTGAGGTCGATTGATTTTGCTCGAAGAGGTTATCTTCGTAACCCAGCTTACTGTCCTGCAGATAGAGGATCTGACCTAGGCTGAACTTAGTCGCCTCTTGGTTGTGATCGTCGAAGAAACGCGTGGTCACACCTAGGGTGACTTGGTTTGCATCGGCGATACGGTCAAGACCAGAGAAGCGGCGGTCACGGAACAGACCAAAGTAGTCGTCCTGCAACTGGGCAGTATCGTAAATACCGATGCCACGCTGATCTTCATAACCTACGTATAAATACTGGAACTGAGGTTCGAGCGTCTGACGGTAGTTTTGATCGAACAGTTCGGTAAAGCGCTCGAAGTTAATCTGACCATTGATCCGCACCTGTGGAATCGTGCGGCTCACTGTATCGTCTAAGCCATCGAAGGCACTGTTATTTTGTTCCTGCCAATAGTTGGTTTGCATCAACTTTACTTGACTGGTCAATGAGCCAGATGGACCATGAATAGGCAGCGTCAGGCTAGGCGCCATATGCAGACGAGTAGCAGTATTCATGTCGCTGTCTTGATGGGCGAAATTGGTCAGCTCCGAGTTAAAGCCAAAGTCCAAGTTGTTCCAAAAGTCGGCGGCGCGGTAGTTAAAGTTAACCTGTGGCATCACTTGATAAGGTTTTTCGTCCTCACCCAGTACTTTAATGTCTTGCACCCGCGTGCTGATATCCCAGTTACGCTCAAAGTAGCTGACTTCACCAATCCGCGATAATTGGTTATCGGTGGCGCGGTTCACATCTGACTTTAAATCGTTGAAATAGTTGTTATCCGACACTTCGGTAAAGTTGGCGAGTACCCGCCAGTTTTTATCGATGGCGCCTTGATGTTGCCAGTTATAGAGGTAACGATTTGGGCTACCGCTGATCATCTGGTCATTGCCCAAATACTCTAAATTCAAGCGACCATTTTGGGCCTCACCCGCGAGATAACGAAACTCTGTCTTGGTGAATAAACCACGACTAGACATATAGTTAGGTGTGAAGGTGAGGTCGTATTCCGGCGCGATATTCCAATAATAGGGTGCGGAAACTTCAAAACCGTTGGTGGTGCTGGTGCTAAAGCTTGGGTAGAGGAAGCCAGTTTTACGTTTATCGGAAACTGGCACCGTCATATACGGAATATAGAACACCGGAATATCGGCGACTCTCAGCTTGGCATTCCAAATCTCGCCCCATTCTTCTTCGCTGTTGATCTTGATTTTTTCTGCTTCGAGCAGCCAAGAAACATTATCTGGCGGACAAGTGGTGAAGTTAGTGTTGGTTAAGATCAGGTTGTTGTTCATGGTGATTTGCAGCTTTTCGGCATCGCCGTGAACCTGCTGACCATGTAGCCAATACTGGGCACCCTTTAGGGTTGCGCGGTTGCTGCGCATCTGTGCCTGCAGCGAATCGGCGGTAACGGTAAAAATACTGTCTTGGAAAACGAGGTTGCCGTTGGCATCGAACTGCTCGGTCGCTTGGTCGAGAATCGCTTCATCGGCGGCAATGTGTCTGTCGCCCTGACTGAAGACCACATCACCGGTAAAAATGGCTTGTTTGCCCATTTCGGCGTTGGAGCGGTCCGACACGATACGAATTTTCTCTTGATCGGCGGCGCTCAGGCCGGGCTCAGATACGATACGAGGTACTGGCGGTTCAATGACGCATTGTGACGCTGAGGCTGTGGGAGATTCGTCTGCCAGGACAACTTGCGGTAACAGGCTCAAGGCCAGAAAGTAACGGATCTGCATCTTAGGTCAATAATAATGATTTCTTTGTCTGGACAAGTATCGACGGGGAAAGTTGCAAACTACAAGTGCAACGCAGCAAATAAATCTCTCAATTTCTTAGCTGTTTCCAAATTATATGCCAGCTATAATAAAGCAATTTTTCTATAAGAGCCATGAAATGACTTTATCCGACTCGAGATTTATTTCCCTTAATCAGTGGCTGAACCGTTATTTTTCCTATGATGTGACCCCGATTCTGATTTCCGGTGATGCCAGTTTTAGGCGCTATTTCCGGGTCACGGACCGCGATGCGAGCTACATTGTTGCCGATTCGCCACCCGCCTTAGTGCCTATCGCACCTTTTATCGCCCTCGCCAGTGCCTATGCGGCGGCGGGACTGACAGTTCCAAAAGTCATCGCCTCCGATGCTGAGCAAGGCTTTATGCTTCTGAGCGATCTCGGGGATACTCAGTTATTGTCTGTGCTGACCGATGCGAATGTGGCGGACTATTATCGCCGCGCCTTGGCATTATTGCCTCTGGTGGCCTCAGTGGTTGAAAGCTTTGATCCTGTCACTGGCAGCACGCAGCCATTGCCTTTATATGATGAGGCGTTTGTGCGCCGTGAGCTGGGAATTTTTACCGAGTGGCTGTTAGAAAGACATTTACAGCTTGAACTTAGCGACAAGGAACGCTCGCTTATAGAAAAAAGCTTTGACCTATTAGTGGAAAATGCCCTCGCACAACCTAAGGTGGGCATGCACCGCGATTACCACAGCCGGAACTTGATGCTCAAAGAGGGCGAGCTGTGCGTGATTGATTTCCAAGATGCGGTGCTAGGGCCAGTGACCTACGATGCCGTGTCATTACTGCGGGATTGCTATGTGCGTTGGCCGCAAACCATGGTGCAGGAATTAATGCAGCAGCATTATCAACAAGTGCTTGGGTTGGGGCAAATCCCGGCGCAGACATCTTTTATCCAGTATCAAACCTGGTTTGATTTAATGGGATTGCAGCGCCATATCAAGGCGGCGGGGATTTTTGCGCGTTTACATTATCGTGATAACAAGCCCGCCTATATGGCCGATATTCCGTTAACCTTGTCGTATATTGTGGATATTGCCAACCTTTATCCTGAGTTGGCGCCATTTTCCGCTTGGGTGCAGTCGTGTGTTGTGCCTGCGTTTGCGGCTAAGGGAAAAGATACTCTGCAGGGAGACAAGCAATGAAGGCCATGATCCTCGCGGCAGGCAGGGGAGAGCGTTTACGCCCCTTGACCGACACCCTGCCCAAACCTTTAGTGCCCGTCTTAGGTAAACCGCTGATTGTGTACCATATTGAGAAGTTGGCCGCGGCGGGTATCGTGGATATCGTAATAAATCACGCTTGGCTTGGGCATAAGCTGGTCGAAACCTTAGGGGATGGTCACGCCTTTGGGGTGAACATCCAATATAGCGCCGAAGCATCGGCCCTCGAAACCGGAGGCGGAATTAAGCAGGCATTGCCCCTGCTGACTGACGGCGACTCGGATGCAGCGTTTTTAGTGCTCAATGGCGATGT
This sequence comes from Shewanella sp. GD04112, assembly GCF_029835735.1. Taxonomy (NCBI): domain Bacteria; kingdom Pseudomonadati; phylum Pseudomonadota; class Gammaproteobacteria; order Alteromonadales; family Shewanellaceae; genus Shewanella; species Shewanella sp. GD04112. The sequence goes on along the minus strand of NZ_JAOEAL010000001.1, from coordinate 3,774,396 downwards.
GTTTATTGATGCCTTGCCGACGATTGCTCCCTTAGCGGATACTGCTCTGGCGCATTTATGGTTGGTGCCGAATCCTGAGCAACATCCTAACGGCGACTTTGCCTTGGAACAGGGCCTTGTACGTGAACAGGGTGAGCAAAAATACACTTTCTCTGGCATGGGCTTATATCGGCCATCATTATTTGACGGCACGCCGGATGGTGCCTTTGCCCTTGGGCCTTTGCTGCGGGCTAAAATGGCCGATGGCCTGATCACCGGAGCACACTTTAATGGACTCTGGTGCGATGTAGGGACGATTCCACGTCTGCAAGCATTAGAGTCAGCGCTAGCGTAATGGCATATCGCCTAACGTTTAGCGCCCTGAGTGTACGGGTCACTCGCTATATCGATTGACTGAATAAATTATCAAATTGGGAATTAAGATGCGCCTTTGGGGTAAGTTTTTTGGATTTGTTATCGGGTTTATGTTTGGCCGTATTTTCGGTGCGCTACTGGGCTTATGGCTTGGGCATCTCTACGACAAACGCGCCGGTGGTGGCGCCAGTTTTAGTCAGATCTTAGGTCAGGCTAAAAATCGACAGGGGATATTCTTTAACACCACCTTCGCCGTAATGGGCCATGTGGCCAAGGCGTCGGGTCGAGTGACTGAGACCGATATCCGTATCGCAACCATGTTGATGGACCAGATGCGCCTAACGGGTGAAGCCCGTAAAGAGGCGCAGCAGGCGTTCCGTGAGGGTAAAGAGCCAGACTTTGACCTACGTAGCAGCTTGCAAGCCTTTCGCGCTGTGACCCAAGGCCGCCAAGAACTGGTACAAATGTTTATCGAGATCCAAATTCAAACCGCCTTATCGGACGGTGAGCTCGATCCCGCTGAGCATGCAATCCTGATGACTGTGGCCCAAGAGTTAGGTTATGGTCGTGGGCAACTCGATGAATTACTTAAGCGTTGGCAAGCAGAATACCGTTTCCACCAGACCTCAAATGGTAATAAAACCTCTATTACCGACGCCTATCATTTGCTCGGCATTAATGCCGAGGCGACGGATCAAGAGGTGAAACGGGCTTATCGCAAGTTGATGAATGAACATCATCCCGACAAGTTAATCGCTAAGGGGTTACCACCCGAGATGATGGAAATTGCCAATCGAAAGGCGCAGGACATCCAAGCTGCGTACGACAGGGTGAAATCGGAGCGCGGCATGCGCTAACGCTTCGGTTAACGTTGTCGACGCAAGGAATAATAACGACAGATAAGGGATTAAGATGAAATACGTTAACCGATTAACTGTGATTGCTGGTTTGTTACCGCTTGCCCTCGCATTACCAACCTATGCCGAACCTGAGCTGTTTGTCGCCCCCTACGGTGGTTACAGCTTTGGTGGTAGCTCGTTCGATATCAATGAACTCGATGCTAACAACACTGAAACCGATAATAAGCAGAGTGTGGGTATCGAAGAGGCGAGCCATTACGGCATCATGTTAGGGATTGGCACTAACGATCCCGGTAATATTTACTTGCTCTACAGTCGCCAATCCTCCGAGCTGAAAAGCGGCGGCCTGTTTACCCCAGACTTAGTCGCCTCCTTAGATGTGGACTATATCCATCTTGGCGGTACCTTATTCTTCCCCAGTGGCGATTTTCAGCCCTACATTACCGCCAGTGCCGGGGTGACTCGGATGATGCCCGATGATTGGTCAACGGAAACCCGTTTCTCCATGGGCATTGGTGGTGGCGCCGAATACCGCATGACGCAAAACTTCGCCCTGTTTGCGGATCTGCGTGGCTACGCGACCTTTATCGACAGTGACAGCTCACTTTTTTGTAATGAAGACCAATGCCTATGGCACGTAACATCGGATGTCATGTGGCAAGTGCAAGCCAATATTGGGGTCAAACTCAGTTTTTAATTTCTCAGCTTTCGGGCAAGGTGCAAACGCAGTTAAGAGGTAAAGATGAAAATAGTCGTACTCGATGGTGAAACCTTAAACCCTGGGGATTTAACTTGGCAAGCGGTCAGCGCATTAGGGGAATTTAGCTGTTTTGCCCGCACGCCCTCGGCGGAGATTATCCCCCGCGCTCAGGATGCCGAGATTGTGCTCACCAACAAGACGCCCCTCGATGCCAACACCTTAGCCCAATTGCCTAAGCTCAAATATATCGGCGTGCTCGCCACGGGTACTAACGTGGTGGATCTTGCCGCCGCAAAAGAGTTAGGCATAGTGGTCACCAACGTACCTGCCTATGGCCCCGATGCCGTCGCACAAATGGTGTTTGCCCATATTTTGCATCACACGCAAGCCGTTGCGGCGCACCATCAAGCCGTTGCCGCAGGGCAATGGAGTAATTGCAGTGACTTTTGTTTTACTTTAATGCCGCTGCAATCCCTTAAAGGTAAAACCTTAGGCTTGATTGGTTATGGGGATATTGGCCAGCAGGTGGCTAAACTTGCCTTAGCCTTCGGCATGAAGGTATTAGTAAATACCCGCACCGAACCTAGCGATTTACCCCTAGGCGTGAGTTGGACATCCCGTGATACGGTATTCAAGGAGTCCGATATTCTCTCGCTCCATTGTCCACTTACCCCTGAGACAACCGAGCTGATTAATGCCCAAACCCTCGAATTAATGAAGCCGCAGGCGCTACTGATCAACACCGCGCGCGGCGGCTTAATCGATGAGGCCGCGCTGGCGGCCGCATTAACGCAGGGCAAAGTCTTTGCTGGCGTCGATGTACTCTCGACCGAACCACCGAGTGCGGATAATCCGCTACTAACTGCGCCCAATATCAGTATCAGTCCCCACAATGCTTGGGCGACCAAAGAAGCGCGGCAGAACCTACTCAATATCGCGACGGCAAATCTCAGCGCTTATTTAGCTGGCGATAGAGTGAATTGGGTGAATCCCTAAGGCTTGTGGGTTAGCTTGTTCCTGTAGGAAACGTTTTCATTCCAAAGAAATGCAGTTGGAATTGAAGGGGAAAAATGTGTTGGATAGTTCCGTTAACGGCATAAAATTTTGGGGAGACGATATTTAAGTGCTGAGTTATAGGTGAGCCATGGTCGGTGTTTTTCAAGATAGTTGTCACTCTTTGTTTAAATATTAAGCTGCATTTATTACGCCTTCTTCTGGTGCCTTATCTGGGTTGAGTGTTACAGCGCCAACCGCTTCACAATTTCTGATCTCTGTAGACCAACGCATCGGTTTTCTTTCCTTCGCCGCCTCAAGCACTTTCTTGCGCTTCGCTAAAATAGCGCCATCTTGCAGTGCATGACGTTGCCCTGGTGAGACAAAATTTAGCTGGCTGTGTTTATGCTCATCGTTGTACCAGGTTACAAACTTTTCCACCCATTCTCTTGCTGTTGCTAAGCAGCTAAAACCTGATGCCGGCCACTGTGGGCGGTATTTCAACGTTTTAAATAACGACTCTGAAAAGGGGTTGTCATTACTCACCCGCGGCCGACTTAATGATGCCGTAATACCAAGCTCTTCCAGCTTGGCTTTCATGGTCAGTGACTTCATCGGCGCCCCATTATCAGAATGCAGCACTAATGGCGTGTTAAAGCATTGCTCGCGTAACAGACAGCGTTGGATTAGCGCAGCGGCATATTCCCCACTTTCTTGCTCATGAACTTCGTAACCCACTATTTTTCTACTGTAAATATCTTCAAACAGGTACAAATAGTAGAACTGGCCTTTGACGATTGAGGCTAAATAAGTGATGTCCCATGACCACACTTGATTCGGCCCATCTGCCCGATAACTCAACGGTTTGCTTCGATTGACCGCAGCCTGAGTGCGGCCACGATGGTTAAGTTGACCATGAGCATTTAACACTCTGTAGAAGCTGGATTCCGAGGCGATATAAATCCCGTTATCTAATAATGTTGGCACAATTTGCGACGGGGGTAAGCTGGCGTACTCCGCTTGATTGCACACACTTAATATCTGTTGTCGCTCATGTTCTTCGAGTTTATTTGCTGGCTCTGGTCGAGCTGCTGTTGGCCTTAAATCAGCTTGCACTTGACCTTCTCGATACCAACGTCGATAGGTACGCTTACTGAGGCCCGTTTCAGCACAAGCCTTATAAAGGCGAGCACCATTGGTATAGGCCTCTTGGATTAAGGCAATCAATGCTATGCGCTCAGGCAAGGGGGTTAGCTCTCCTCGCTGTCGTCCCCCCAGAGCGCATTGAGCTTTTTTCTGAGCACCAGTAACGCAGCAGCTTCAGCCAGCGCTTTCTCCTTATAGCGCAATTCCCGTTGCAGCGATTTGATTTCGGCTTTGTCAGCCTTAGCCTGCTGTTTAATGGTTTTAGTTTGTACTTCTGAGGTTTGAAAACCAGCTAAACAATCCTGTTTCCACTGCTGTACTTGCTCGCGGAACAAGCCCTTTTCACGGCAATACTGGTTTATCTCCGCTTCCGACAGCGGCGCTGTTTCAATAATCACGGCAAGTTTTGCTTCAGCCGACCAATCATCGGCTGTTAATGTTTTACCTGGCACGGGGCGACCTTCTTTTCTGGCAATATCTCGCCAATGATACAAGGTTTGCACCGCGATGCCTTCTTCCCGAGCGACCTCTGCGACCGTTAAGTTGTGAGGAGGTAATAATTTTTTAAGGATCGCTTCTTTACGTTCTGGTGAATACCGAGCCATATCGTTCTCTTTTGCCGCACCCTGTCTTTAAACATAATGATTATTTAGGGGTGACAACAATCCTGACACAGGGGGTGGTATTCGCTCACCGACACGCAGCGAGTCCGTCCGTGGATGCTCGACCGCCCCGTCCATGGGGCGGACGGTCGTCTCGCAAACCTCCATGGCACACCCTTTCAGCATCGGCGTAATCTGTAAGTTTTAAAAAGAAATACACAGCATGCTTTGGGACATTTCCGAATTAAAGACTTAACTCTAACGCGTCTGTTACGGATAAAAAAATTCTATGGGTAACGGCATGGCTTAACTGTGAAGCGAAGCGAAACCGAGCCATGCCTTAGCAGTCCAGCTTGATTGGCTTGTTAGGCATACTTAGCTAAACTTGTCCATCTTAGGATTTGTTGGGCTATGACATACGACTTTAACATTCCACCATGTACCTCTTAGCCACTTCTTGGGTTGATTATTATCTTCGTAAGCTTCTTCACTCACAAAATCTACACTTTTACAGCCCGTATGATACTTGCTAGAAAGAAGATATTTAGCTGTTTTAGTTCTTAATTCTGTAGTGTTGGTTTGATAACTATGTAAGTCACCTGAAGCGGCACTTTTTTCCCATATATGCACGTCATAAAAGTAAGAGTCATTAGATTGTTTACCTTTCTGATAATAATCTAATCCACCCTCTAATACGTATGTTGAAACCATAGTTTCATGTGAGTAGATAGCACAGCCAGATAAGAGACTTAATAATATTATCGTGCTCAAAAACTTCATTGGATACTCCTGTATGCCTAACGCTTTGCACAGCGGCGCGAGGTACGAGCGTCCGGCGCCGCAGGCACGAACTGCTGCAATTTGTTAAGTGTTTTTTGACTTGCCATCACTATAGCGCTCGAACTCCATACCCAACAATTTGAATTTTGCAGCATATGGAATAACTAATAGACCAATGAATATTCCAAGTAGTGTTAACTGTTGAGAGCTGAACTTATATATACCCGCTATATCCAACGCCAAAATTACAGCAACCAAGAATGCCAGTAGATAACAGGCAACGCTAAAACTGTCAGTTACTCTGCTAGATTTGCTCTTGGTTTCAACCTTATTCTGAGCGCGACCGCCAGTCAGTAATGAATTGAAAGAAGGTAGTGATGGAATAAGGGTTACACTACCGTCAGATTCGTTGACCATACCAATTTGTTTGGCCTGACCTTCAAACACATAGACTAATGATAGAGGGCTCGAAGGTAGAAGCTTAGCGTATGACGCAACCTGTTTTGCTGCAGCGTTTAGTGCATTTCCTTTTGCGCCATTCTTAACTTCAATTATCGCTACAACATCGTTTGTATCTGGATCGATTATTGCCACGTCGATATATCTTCGCTGTCCGTTGCTAGAACTAACGGCGAATTCGAAGCGCACCGATCCATCGGGATAACCCAGTTCTTTCAGTTCTTGAAGTAAGTAATTTACTGCTGCAGCTTCGTTCAATACTCAAAACTCCATGTGACACTTAACATTTTATTCGTGCGCATGCGCGTTTACCTCGTTGGACCAGTAAAAACGCGCACGGTTAACTATCTGTATGCAAAGAAGTTATCAGCTTTCTGCCAAATACACTATCTGGAAAAACGCGCATGCGCCTTTTCCAAACCTATTAACTAAAACTCAGCCACTATAGTTATTTGATTTTATAGAATTTTATTTGCTACAGATGGAATTAATGCGCACTGATATTGTCTTAAAATTACACCAAAGTATCTAAATTTAAATATGACTGTATAGCCATACATTATCAGCCACTTCGCGGTAGGGCCAAACATAGGTAACTAGATGAGAATTTGTATGGCAACAAGAGTAGGTATTTTCGATTTAGATAACGAGCCGAAATACACTTTGGGGCAAATATCTTTTTAGCTGAACGAGCAGCTAGAGGGATAGTTAGGATTGGCATTGTTGCAACAGTGACCGTTGGCGGCATGGCCACTCTTTCACATCCATGTGATCGCGGCATTTACACTTACATGTGTTACAGATGCCGCCGTCGAGCCTATAGGGACAACTCTTGTTAAATAGAGAGGCGGCGTGTCACTGGGGAAGCAATGGCAATTAATAGCAGTGTTAAGGTTCGTTAGAGTATTTCTAATCTTGAAATAATTTGAGTCTTTAATATTCAGAATCATGCTTTATAACTTCTGCACTTAACAGCATAAGTGTAGAGGCTGGATATTCGCTCGCTTTAGCGCCTTTCTTGTGGTTTATAAGAAAGGCGCTTTATGTTTTTACTGTTTACGCTTTCTTCTGCGCCACGCGTAAGCGCCGAGTAGGGCGGCGATGATGGCAAAGCTAACGGCCACGGGCTTTTTCAGTTTGTGGTAAATCGCATTCCACTCGGCGATTTGGTTGGCCTTTTCCCGTTCGACGGCGCGGTCAAAATCTGGGGTTTCACACTGTGTACCAAAATTCTCCGCCCATGGCACAAAGGGACCATTGGCGACGTATTTTTTATAGTAGCGGCGGGCGAGTTCATCATCGCGATATAACACCCAACCTGTGGCTTGGCACAATAGTGCGGCATAGGCTTGGCTGTTGTGGGGCACGAGATCGGCGGCCTTGTTTGCCAGCTCGGCGGCTTGATAGCGATAGTGGAAGCGTTTATCGGGAATCGCCTGGCTGGCACTGATGCGTTGTTGCTCTTTATCGCTGAGCTTATCCGCAGCATACCAATCCCTTAGGTCGAACATCCCGGCATATATCGAATAATCCGGTGCCAATTCAAAGCCTAAGATTTCCATGCCTTGATGACGCGCGAGTTTGGCGGTAGACCAATAGGCGCGGGCGCTTTCAATGCCCTTGCTACTCTTGGCTGTGTTCAGCGCCTTGCCATACTCCAGCACGTTGGCATTGAGTGTGGGATTACTGAAATAAGCTGGAGCTTCGGCAATCGCGCCTTCACGCAGCAAGCGGCGGCCCAGTAAGTAACGCAGGCGATTGTTGATTGGCTCGACACTGTCGTACCAATCGCTGTCCTTGGGATACTCGAAAGTCATTACCGGCACATGCTCGTCGATAAACAGCTTAAGCTCGGCGGTGGTGAGTACGCGCTCGGCCACATAGGCAATATCCTGCCAATACTCATCACCACTGGCGAACAATTGGCTTAGGGCATCGACATATTCGCCACGTTCGAGGGATAGCACGCCCTGCTCGGCGCGAATACGGCAATAGGTGGCTTGCTGGGCATCGGCGTCGATGGCTTGTTGTTGGGTATCCTTAGCATTTAAATGCTCGGTACCTGAAGTCGCATCGGTTGGAAAATGATGCACTGCTTGGGCATAGGCCTTAGTCGCTTGGGCTTGGTCACCCTTTTGCAGCATAAGCTTCGCTGTGAGCCACCAAGTTAAGCCGCTCGGTTTGGCGAGTGCCAGCATGCGCTCGGCGCTGGCATAGTCACCCAATTGGTAGTAAATCGCCGCTAACTTATCGCCCTGACTCAGTACTACACCATCGGTTGGGAATACGGTGAGGATTTCGGCAACCTTTTGGCCCATGTCCATCAGTTGTCCGTCGAAGGCGAAATCATTAGCACTGCTCTGCCAGTAGGCAATGAGCAACTGTTGCACACTCGGCTGCTGTAATAATGGTTTTAGCTCATTGATATTTTTAGACATTAAGCTGCGGCTTAACATCAGCAACGAATCATAACCGCTACTGTCGCCCTGCACCGACTGGGTGGCATAGAGTTCAATGACTTTATCTAAGGTAGCAGGATTTAAGGCCACATCTATCTTGGGCGGCTCATATTCCCCACGAGTGACTTCAATTTGAGCTTGGCCTTGATGCAGCAGAATATAAGCCTGTTCGCCAAGGCCAGCTAAGCTTAAGCGCAGCGGATCGGCGGCGCCTTGGGTCACCTCAGTTTGTAGCTGCTGCAAGTAAGCATTGGCTTGGACAAAATGGCTATTATCGTTGGCGGCTTTGCTCTTTATCAGCTCGATACGAGACAAGCTATACAGCGCCCACAGGCTGCGACCCGCGCGCTCACTCTCAGGTAGGGCGATGACTTTTTTGAAGTAATCGCTGGCCTTATCGTACTCTTTGGCATCAAACGCCATGGCACCAAGGCTGTACCAAGTTAAGGCGGGCGCTAAGGCCTCTTTTAACTGCGCGGCGATTTGCTCGGCCTCTGCCAAGCTTCGGGCATCACGCAGGCTATTGACTAGCGCGAGCTGAGCCTCGGATAACTCGCTGTTTTCATAGGCGCGAGTCTGGGAAAGGTAGCGACTATGCACTTCGTCCCAGAGGTATTCCTGCGCCGCAGGTTCATCTTGAAACTGCCAAGCCAGTGGTTTAGCTAAACCGCTAAGTTGTTGGCTAAAACTGGTTTGCGGTAAATAGCTTAGGTTATTTTGCCTGTCTTGGGTTAATTGCAGCGGAAAGTCTGGGCCACAGGCTAACAGTGCGGGGGAAAACAGACTTAAGCCAATCAGACTGGTTTGTTTTAATTTGGTTTTCCAGCGAGGGAGAGGATTCGCTGATAATGAATGTGGCTTATGGCGCATAAATTCCCTGTAAATGTAATGACTCACAACGTGCCCAACCGATAACTCTACGCCCGTTTGGGCTTAGCTCGACCGCTGAGATTAAATTCGGCGCAAACTGCGAGGAGGCAGGCTCAGCTGCGCGCTCCGTTGAGGTGGCTTGCGGTAACTGCCACACTAATGTTCCTTGGGTTAATTTGGCTTGATAACCGTTTTGCGCATCATACCCGCTGCACGCCTGCGCCGCTAGGGACAACTGGCTCGGTAACTTGCCCGCAATATTGCCCTTATTAACTAACACCAATTGAAATAAGTGGCTTCCCGGTGCCTCATGCTGGGCAGGCTCAGTATTGGCTTGGGTTAAGATTTCTAGCTCAATCTGCGGAGCGAGTGCTTGCTGCTTGGCGACCGCAATCAGGGTCGAGAGTGGCCAAACCCGTTTATCCCCTTCGAGGGGTAATCGAAACCAAATCATTCCCTTAAGCTTGGGATCAGCAAAGGTGTGCAGTTGTTTGACGAAGGACTGCAACATCTGTGGATCGGCCATCAATTCCTGGCGCGCTACATGCTGCGAAGATGCTGAGTCTGCCAATGGCATTCGCATCGGCACTTCACTCTCCACCAGATAACCCGATGCCGTGCTATACACCGCCGAGCCATAGGACGGCAGGGCGATGAGGTAGGGCACCTTGGCTAACCGTGACAGCTGCTCGACCCATCGCCAGCCTTGCGCAGCATCGAACAGCCCTAAACGTGGGTCGCTGACACTGTGAATTTGCAGTACCAGCTCATCGATATTGTCAAACAGCGACGGAAACTCTGTGCTGCTCAACCAAGCGGGCAATGAGGTAATGCTAAGTTTAAGTGTTTGGGGTAATTGGCTTTTTAACTCGCGTAAAAAGGCGTTATAGGCCGCGAGTTTACTGCTGGCGCTATCGTGGTCGATTTCAATTCCCGCAAGCTTGGTGCCCTTTGCCTGCCAATCTTGAATGAGCGCGAGGATTTTTTGGAGAGCTTCGTGATTATTAAGACGCGTTAGTTGGCCATCTAATCTTATTACCGCCACTTTAGGGCGTGGATCGGCCTGTAACCATTCATGGTTGACCTGCACTTCAAACCAGATATCCGCGCCATTGGGTTTGGGATGGGCTTGTAATGCCAAGATGCGCACGCCATTAAATGTGCTTTGGCTTTCGACCAAGGCGCTTTGATTGGCATCGCGCCATTGCCGCTGCCACACATACACCTCTTGGGTTAATTCACGCGGAGCGGAAGTGTCTGTTTTTATGCTCGATGTATCTTGATTCGCAGGTTGACAGGCACTCAGGAAAACTAAGCCAAAGGATAACGCCAGTAGCTGGGATAACCTGAGCAAAAGTGAAAGGGTGCGATTTATCGCTTGCAAGGATTTTGAGCGCCTAGGCTCAAAGTGCTTGGGCTCAAAGTGCTTGGACTGAAAGCGTCTAGAGTGAAAGAGAGTGGAGTAACGACTGCGTAAATCCATGGGATAAGAGTAAAAGCCTTGCGTGGGGCATGCCAAATAGAGGACTACTATGCCTCAAAACCACCTTGGATTGTATCAGGCTTTTGCATTAGACGCGAAATCAATTTGAGTGAATAAGAGATGGCGGTTAACTCGGCTTAAGTGCCTTAATAACGCGCCCAGCACTATTGCTGGGCGCGGTACTGAACACTAAGTTGTCGGTGACAAGTCGTTAAGCATATAAGCCTAGAAAATCACTTTTACCTTAGATGCACTATCCAACGCTTTGTTGACTGCGCTTTCGATATTCTTATCGCGGGCGAGGGCAACCCCTAAACGGCGGCGACCATCGATTTCAGGCTTAGCGAATAATCTGAGCTGAGTATTCTCCGCCGCCAAGGCGTCGGCAAGACCTTGATAGCGAATGTTTTTCGATTTGCCTTCCACCAATACTACCGCCGAAGCGCTGGGGCCATGTTGGTGGATATTTGGAATCGGTAGACCAAGAATCGCCCTAACATGCAATGCAAACTCGGATAAATCTTGGCTAATTAAGGTGACTAAGCCGGTATCGTGCGGACGAGGCGAGACTTCAGAGAAGTAGACATCACTGCCCTTAACAAATAACTCAACACCAAATAAGCCGTAACCTCCGAGGGCTTCCACCACTTTGCTGGCGATTGCTTGGGATTTTGCTAGCACGTCGGCCGACATGGCTTGAGGTTGCCATGACTCGCGGTAGTCGCCGTCTTCTTGTCTGTGGCCAATTGGCGCGCAGAAGTGGATGCCATTCACTGCGCTAATGGTCAGCAGGGTAATTTCGTAATCGAAGGGGATAAAGCCTTCGACAATCACACGGCCACCGCCCGCGCGGCCGCCTTCTTGGGCGTATTGCCAGGCTTTGGCGCTTTGGGATACATCACGGATAACGCTTTGGCCCTTGCCCGATGAACTCATCACGGGTTTGACTACGCAGGGCACACCAATCTTGCCAATGGCTTGATTAAATTCGGTTTCAGTGTCGCAGAAGAAATAGGGCGAGGTCGGTAGGCTTAAGGTTTCGGCGGCGAGGCGACGAATGCCTTCTCTGTCCATGGTCAGCTGAGTCGCGCGCGCTGTCGGCACGACATTGAGGCCTTCGGCTTCCATCTCAACTAAGGTTTGAGTGGCGATAGCTTCAATTTCGGGGATCACTAAGTGGGGCTTTTCTAGCTCGATAATGGCGCGAAGCGCTTTTGCATCGAGCATATTGATCACATGGGAGCGATGGGCAATTTGCATGGCAGGGGCATTGGGATAACGATCGACGCCAATCACTTCAACACCTAAGCGTTGTAGCTCGATGGCGACTTCTTTACCTAGCTCACCGCAGCCAAGCAACATGGCGCGTCGAGCGCCCTCTGTGTAGGGAGTTCCTATCATGGTGTGGGTACCTTTTTATAATGGGATAATTGACGCCTTTGGACGTTCTTGGGCCATAGTTTACCCCGATTGGCGCTAAAGCATGAGACTGAAATTAACAACTGTGTTTTCGATCAAGCTATTTAAGAGCGATTAGTGTTTGGGCCTGGTAAAAATCCTGTTTGTGGCGGTGTTTTATGTTAACTTTTCGTTTCATAACGGATTATGGAAACCTAAGATGCAAGACATTCGCGATTTAACCGCTGTACTACGTTCTAAAACGCCCATCGTAGTGATTGAAACCTATGAGGAATACCGTGTTGTAGACATGCTTAAGCGGGTGGCGAATGTGCTCTATCAGCCCTTATTTACTTGGAGCATTACCCAAGGGTTGACGCGGGTCGATAAACCCATGGCGGCGCAGAAATTTAATACTGAACCTAGCGATATCCTAGGGCAGATTAAATCGACGACTCAGCAGGGCATCTATGTGCTCTGTGATTTTCATCCCTTTGTGGTTGATGCGCCAAAGAATGTTCGGCTACTCAAAGAAATCGCCCTCGAATACGATGCGCTGCAACACACGCTGGTGCTGGTGAGTCATGCCTTTGAGATCCCGCCCGAAATTAAGCGTTATTGCGCCTATTTTCAGCTCACCCTGCCGAGTACCTCCCAGCTTGAGAACTTGATTTACCTTGAAGTGGATAAAGTGCGCGGCCAAGGCATGCCGCTCACTGTGGATGATAAAGCCGTGGTTAAACTGGCGGAAAACCTGCGCGGTGTGACCTTAGATGATGCCAGACGGTTGATCCACAAAGCCATTGTGGATGATGGCGCCATTACCCATTCGGATGTGGACCTTATCAACAAAGCCAAATTCCAATTACTCGATCTCAACGGTGTGCTGCAATTTGAGTACGACACCAGTGATTTTTCGCAGATTGCTGGATTACATAATCTCAAGAAATGGTTAAAGCAGCGCGCGCCAGCGACGCAGGCAACCACAGATGACAAGGCTACGGTACAACCCGATGCGCCAAAAGGCGTGTTATTACTCGGAGTGCAGGGCAGCGGTAAGAGCCTTGCGGCCAAAGCAGTCGCGGGCGTATGGCAACGACCCTTGCTCAGGCTCGATATGGGCGCCTTATATAACAAATACATAGGTGAAACTGAAAAGAATCTGCGCAACGCCCTCGAGCTGGCCGATATGATGTCGCCCTGTATCCTTTGGATTGATGAAATAGAGAAAGGCTTAAGCGGCAGTAGCAGTGATGAGGGCACTTCGACCCGCATTCTTGGCACTCTATTAACTTGGATGGCAGAGCGTAAGTCCGAGGTATTTGTGGTCGCCACTGCCAACGATATTCAAGCCCTGCCGCCAGAGCTGATGCGTAAGGGGCGAATGGATGAAATCTTCTTTGTCGATTTACCCGACGAAGCCATACGTAAGGCGATTTTCCTGATCCATTGCCAGCGCCGCAGTATTGATGTGACTCGGCTCGACCTTGCGCAGCTATCGCGCCACAGCCAAGGGTTTTCGGGAGCTGAAATCGAGCAAGCCGTTATCGCCGCCATGTACAGCGCCCGCAGTTTAGCGCGCAATCTTGACCAAGACATGTTGTTAGAAGAACTGACCAAAACCAAACCTTTATCCATAGTGATGGGCGATAAGATTAATGCCCTAAGACAATGGGCCGCAGGACGCACAGTCAATGCCCATGAGTAGCAACTTAACCCACTATCACTGATTGTGTTATGGCTGCGTATGGGGCCGAGCCTTATTCGCCATAAAACGACTTTAAATTTCAGTGGTGGCTTTTGGTTGGGAAAGAGTTGGATATCAGCGCAGTCGGTGTTAACTTGCTGGTCGATATGGATTATTTTTCAGTTTTAATGGCAAGTTTTTAGCTTGAGTAATATTTGCCGTTCGAGTCGTACCGCATGATAAGCAGGGAAGAGATGAGTTTCGAGCAAGAGTTTACAGAAAAAGTCGGTGTCTACTTAGACAATCTCACCGATGAGTTACAGCCCGTTCTTAAGCAATTGATTGCGCATGATTATCCCCAAAAGGTGGTCACGCTGGCATTTGAAGTCTTTGTCGATGGTTTTTCATCCCAATTTCCTGTGCGGGTATTTTTTATGGATATCGATGGCAAGGCCGCATACCCATCGCCAGTTAATCCTCATTTACTCGACATAGACCATGTTTATCCCGATGAATTTGAAGAGGAATATATCGAAAAGGATGAAGATCTTGACCCTTGGCAGATTGCAACAAACGCGCTTATTGAATGGTTCTCCAAGTGCTGGATTGCCGCGGGCGGTCAAAGCTTTAAATTAAACGCCAATATCGCCCCCCATGATAGCCACTATGAATTCAATTTAGTCGAGTGTCAGTGGCAAGAAAGAGGTTAACTCGCTTGAAGTTAAATACTTTGCTGTTGTGGTTCTTGGCGTAATACTCTGCATTGTGGAGCAGTGACATTGCTATCCTGCGCCTCTACATCAAGTGTTAACTTATGAAAACCAATAGAAACCTAAGCTGACATTAGCTTCCTGCAAATCTTGTCTTTGCTTACGTTACGCGCTGCTCACTCATGCTACGCGCCTTCTCGATACAAGAGGTAAAGGCCTAGGCTTTTAAAGATTCCTTTCCTGTTATTTGCTGCATTCGGCAAACAACAATCCCACCTTAGTTATCGCAATTGGTCGTTACTGATAGTGCACTTTTAAGGCCATTAGTCGTATCGGAATAAACAATTGTGTTTTGGGTCAAGCTATTTAGATGGATTTGTTGCGAATTTGTTTTCATGGTGTAGAACTATATTGTGCTGCACATTGATAGGCACGGTTGGCAAAGGGCGGTTTCGGCAAGGGGATTGATTTCTAACCGAAATAAAGAGCGGGAAGGGAGTGGGAGTTGAACATGTTTTTGGATTATTTTGCCTTAGGCATTTTGTTTTTTGTCATAGTGGTGATCTTTTATGGCGTGATTGCCATTCACGACATCCCCTATGAAATCGCGAAAAAGCGCAATCATCCCCAGCAGGATGCATTGCATATCGCGGGCTGGGTCAGTTTATTTACCTTGCATGCCCTTTGGCCGTTTCTGTGGATTTGGGCGACCTTGTATCGAGAGGACCGGGGGTGGGGCTTTAATACCGTGATGAAGCGCGAGCAGGCATTGGAGGATGATGTTAAAGCGCTAAGGGAAACGGTATTGGCCTTGCAGGCAAAGCTTGAACAACTGGAATCGACAGCCAAACCTGCGGTGGTGAAGCAATCCGAGGCTATACCCACAGAAGCCAGTGTGACCGAAACTAGCCCAAAAGCCGAGGTGTAACATGGATTTACTACTGATATTAACCTACGCCTCGATCTGCATTGTGATTTTTAAAGTGTTTAAGATCCCAATGAATAAATGGACAGTGCCGACCGCCGTATTAGGAGGCGTAGTGTTGATTGGGGCGCTGCTACTTATCATGAACTACAACCATCCCTATTCTCGTTTCGCGCGGGAATACTATGTCACTATCCCGATTACACCTGCGGTAAAAGGTTTAGTGATCTCGGTGGAAGCTAAGCCAAATACGCCGATGAAACAAGGGGATGTGCTGTTTCGAATCGACCCTGTTCCCTTTGAGGCCGTGGTAAAACGCAAAAGAGCTGCACTGTTAGCGGCGGAGCAGGAGGTGCCACAACTTGCAGCGGCTTGGGAAGCTGCCAAGGCGAATGTGGCCAGAGTGGCTGCCGACAGGGAGCGCAATAAATCGGCCTATGACCGTTATGAGCAAGGCCATCGTAAAGGCGGGGCAAATTCTCCCTTCACTGCGCTGGAATTAGATAATCGCCGCCAACTGTTTTTAGCCTCTGAGGCTCAATTAACGGCTGCGCAGGCCGAAGAGTTACGCGCACGTCTTGCCTATGAGTCCAATGTGGATGGGGTAAATTCTAAGGTCGCTGGGCTTCAGGGGGATCTTGAAAGCGCGCTCTATAATCTCGAGCAAACCGTCGTGCGGGCACCAGCCGATGGTATTGTGACTCAAATGGCGCTGCGCCCAGGTGCAATGGCGGTGCCTTTGCCTTTACGGCCGGTGATGAGTTTTATCCCCGAGGAGCAGCGTTATTTTGCTGGCGCATTCTGGCAAAACTCCCTGCTGCGATTACAGGAAGGGGATGAGGCGGAAGTGGTATTAGATGCGGCGCCCGGGCAAGTGTTTAAGGGCAAAGTCGCTAAGGTACTCCCCGCGATGGCCGAAGGCGAGATCCAGATGAATGGCACGCTGCAATCGTCTAATCAGTTGTTCCAAAGTGGCCGAGTTATCGTATTAATCGATATTGAAGATGATGCGATACGCCGCCAATTCCCGGCGGGCGTTGCGGGACAAGTGGCTGTGTACACTGAACATTTCCATCATGTGGCCGTGATGCGCAAAGTGCTGCTGCGGATGCAGGGCTGGCTAAACTATCTGTTCTTCGATGGGCACTAGTGGAGTTTTACGCTAACGACTTCGCTCGGAGCTGGTGTTAAGCTGCCAAGAGTGAATAAAAAAAGCGCTGACAATTTTGTCAGCGCTTTTTTGTTATGTGCAGCAGATGAATACTGGCTGCGATTAAATATCGAAGGCCAAGCTGCCCGGCGGAAGGAAGGGCCAGCTTTGGCGCACAGGCGAGCCATCACCTTGTTCACCAAAGAAATAAGCCGTTCTTGGGGTGGCGTAGACCACACTGCCTTTTTGCAGTCCTAATTCTTGCAGATGATGGTGGGTAAAGGTGGCTTCCCACAGTTCTTCACTCTGCCAGCCGATAGGCGCCAGTTCGACTCGCACTTCTGCGCCAACCGGTGTAATTGCCACTATGGTAAAGGGAATATGGGCTTGGCTGTTGGGCTTATCCGCCAGTGCCAGCTCATGGCTACGCACATAGAGCGCGCCGTGTTGTTGCAGTGGCGCTTGCTCTGGCGGCACTAAGAAGGCATCACCATTAGTCCAACGATTTTGTTGCCAGCTCGCTTCAAACCGATTGACGTTACCTAAAAAATCAAACACAAAGCGGCTATTGGGCTGGGCGTACAACTCAATCGGAGTATTGACCTGCTCGATATTGCCGTTGCTCATCACCACCACTCTATCGGAAAGCTCTAAGGCTTCGTCCTGATCGTGGGTCACAAACACGCTCGTGAATTTCAGCTCATCGTGAAGACTGCGCAACCAGCGGCGCAGTTCTTTACGCACCTTGGCATCGAGGGCGCCAAAGGGCTCATCGAGCAACAGTACTTCGGGCTGAGTCGCTAAGGCGCGTGCCAAGGCGATACGCTGTTTTTGTCCGCCCGAGAGCTGCTCAGGGTAGCGCTGCGCTAGGTGGCCAAGTTGCACCATTTCGAGTAAATGGCTGACGCGCTTTTGGATTTCGGCCTTCGACGGGCGCTGTTTTTTCGGAATGACTTCGAGCCCAAAGGCGACGTTGTCGGCGACTGTCATATGGCGGAATAGGGCGTAGTTTTGAAACACAAACCCGACTCTGCGGTCACGCACATGCACTTGGGTCACATCGCGATTGCCGAAATGGATTTGACCGCTATCTGCGCCCTCAAGGCCGGCAATAATCCGCAATAGGGTGGTTTTACCCGAGCCAGAAGGGCCGAGAAGACCTATCATCTCACCTTCTTGAATATCCAGATTGAGCGGCGAGAGCGCCTGAAATTGGCCAAATTTTTTGGAAATATTAGTTAAACGAATACTCATAATGATTGGCTCTGCTCTTGGTTGTCATTGGCGGATAAGCTGCGTTGTTGGCGCCACTCTACTAAGGCTTTTAGCAGTAAGGTACATAGGGCGATCAAGGCAAGCAGTGATGCGCTCGCGAAGGCGGCTTCGGCCTGATAATCTTCGTAAAGTAATTGCACATGCAAAGGTAAGGTGTTGGTTTCACCGCGAATATTGCCTGATACTACGGCAACGGCACCAAACTCGCCCACGGCTCTGGCATTGGTGAGGATCACCCCATAAATCAGCGCCCACTTGATATTGGGCAGAGTCACGCGGCGAAACAGTTGCCACCATGAAGCGCCAAGAATAACCGCGGCTTCCTCCTCCGATGCGCCCTGTTGCTGCATCAATGGGATTAATTCTCGGGCAACAAAGGGACAGGTCACGAAAATGGTGACTAACAGAATCCCCGGCCAGGCAAACATGATCTGTAAATCGTGCTCAAACAGCCAAGCGCCGAGCCAGCCACTGTTGCCGTAAAGCAGCAGATAGAGCAAGCCTGCGACCACCGGCGATACGGCAAAGGGAATATCAATCAAGGTGATGAGTAACTTACGCCCGGGAAACTCAAAGCGCGTTACGCTCCAGGCGAGCAGTACCCCAAACACTAAGTTAATCGGCACGGTCAGCGCCGCGACCATAAGGGTCAACCCGATGGCGTGGAGTGAGTCGGGTTGACTGAGATGCTCGATATAACGCTCCCAACCACCGACGAAGGCCTGCTGGAAAATACTGACTAAGGGCAGTAGCAACAACACCATTGCCAAGAACACGGCTAGGGTGATTAGGCTCCATTTGATGAGGGGCGCTTCACCGACTCTTAAAGGTTTAAATGAGTTCATGGTGGCTCCTTATCGGCCGTGAATGCGGCGTAAATAACGCGCCTGCCACAGGTTAATCAGCAGTAGCAGCAACAGCGAGGTCAGCAGCACGACGGAGGCAATGGCGCTGGCGCCGGCAAAATCAAATTCCTGTAGACGAACGAAAATCATCAGGGAGGTGATTTCACTGATGTAGGGCATATTACCTGCGATAAAGATCACCGCACCAAACTCACCCAGACTGCGGGTAAAAGACAGTGCTGTACCGACCACTAAGGCTGGCCAGAGGGAAGGTAAAATCACCCGCCAAAACACGGCGCCATCGGTTGCGCCTAAGGTCATGCCGGCTTCTTCTTCATCGTGGGATAACTCTTCCAATACGGGCTGAACGGTTCGCACCACGAAGGGAATGCTGGTGAAGATCATCGCAACCACAATCCCCAATGGCGTGTAGGCCACTTTGATCCCGATTTCGGCCAACAGGCTACCAATCTGGCCGTTCTCGGCGTACAGGGTCGCTAAGGTGATACCCGCAACGGCTGTGGGTAAGGCAAAGGGTAAATCGACTAAGGCATCGAGGATGCGCTTACCCGGAAACTCGTAACGCACCAATACCCAGGCGAGTAACAGGCCAAAAAGACAGTTAAACAGGGAGGCGGCCAGTGCAGATAAAATAGTGACTTTATAACTTGCCAGCACGCGGGGATCGGCAATCACGCCCCAATACTCGGCCCAGCTCATCTGGCTGGTTTGCATAATCAGGCCTGTGGTGGGGAGCAGGAGGATCAAGCTGACAAACAGCAAAGACACACCTAGGCTGATACTAAACCCCGGCAAAACCCGCTTGTGGCGTAAGCGCCCATTATTAAATATCACTGAATAACCACCCGATAAGGTTAATGGAGTTAATCCAATATTATTATGCCATTAGCACGTTATTGCTCAATCGCGATAAAGACAACTTGTGATAGCGACCTTGTCCGTTGCCGCGATATAACCACAAAACCCGGGACATTGCCCGGGTTGTGGATTTGGTGACTTAGGTACCCAAGCGGATGATCAACGTTTTAATAACTGATCCAGTTTGGCGCCATTGGCAAATTGGGTCTTCATGGCGTTGTCCCAGTTACCTATGATTTGCTCAACGGTCATTAACTCAACCGCTGGGAACTGTTTGGTAAATTCGGCAACAACCTTCTCGTTGTGAACGCGGTAGTTAAATCCGGCTAATAAACGTTGTGCTTCTTCGCTGTAAAGATAGTTTAAATACTCGGTCGCGAGTTCTTGTGTGCCGTTACGCTTTGCGTTTTTCTCAACGACGGCAACGGGGAATTCCGCAAGAATCGAGGTTTTAGGCACGACAACTTGGTAATCATCGGCACCATATTGCTGACGGATATTGTTCACTTCAGATTCGAAGGTGATCAGCACATCGCCGATGCCACGCTCAACAAACGACGTGGTTGCACCACGGCCGCCTGTATCGAATACAGCAACGTTACCGAGGAACTTCTTCAAGAACTCATCTAATGAGGCTTGATTATCTTTGCCAAAGTTTTTCTGGGCATAACCTAAGGCTGCTAAGTAGGTGTAGCGCGCATTACCCGAGGTTTTTGGGTTCGGGAACACCAGCTTAACGTCATCTTTAGCTAAATCATTCCAGTCGCTGATTTGCTTTGGATTGCCCTTACGCACCAAAAACGCGATGGTAGAGTAGTAAGGTGAGCTGGCATTCGGCAGCAGTTGTTGCCAGTTTTCTGGGATTAACTTGCCGCGGTCATGCAGAATTTGCACATCGGTGACTTGGTTAAAGGTCACCACATCGGCGGGTAAGCCCTGCAGAATCGAGCGAGCCTGAGCGGAAGAACCCGCATGGGATTGCTTGATTTCAACGGTCTTGCCGGTTTGTTCTTGCCAATGTTTAGCAAAAACAGGGTTATAGGCATTAAATAATTCCCGCGCGATATCGTATGAGGAATTTAATAGTGTCTGATCGGCGGCTGCCACATTGAGGGAGGTTCCCAGTAATAGGGTTCCCAGCAGGGCTTTAGTGAATTTTACTGGCATTTTGTACTCCTTAATCTGGCAACTGTGTCAGTGTATAGGAATAGAGTAATAGAAGATTTTATTTATAAAAAGCCACATAAATAGAACTTTTTTGAATAACTATGAGCGATTAATTGTATGCCGTTGGTGATATTCACGTGTTTGTTGCGTCCAAGCATCTTAAAATACTCGAATACTGAGTCGCTTTTATCAAATAAAGGATAACCGAGTGTCTGACTTTCCGACTATTGAAGCCTGTATTGGGCAAACTCCGCTGGTGCGTTTGCAGCGGCTTGATTGTGGTAGCTCAACGGTATTGTTAAAGCTGGAGGGGAATAACCCTGCTGGCTCGGTAAAGGATCGTGCGGCGCTGAATATGATTATTCAGGCGGAGCTTCGCCAAGAGATTGCCCCCGGGGATACCCTGATTGAAGCTACCAGTGGCAATACAGGCATCGCCCTAGCCATGGCTGCGGCGATTAAAGGCTACAAGATGATCCTGATTATGCCGTCGAATTCGACCCAGGAGCGTAAGGATGCCATGCAGGCCTATGGCGCCGAGTTGCTGTTGGTGGACAATATGGAAGCCGCGCGCGATTTAGCCTTAGATCTTCAGGCACAAGGCAAAGGCAAGGTGCTGGATCAGTTCAATAATCAAGATAACGCCAACGCCCATTTCCAGACCACTGGTCCCGAAATTTGGCAGCAAAGCCAAGGTATGATCACTCATTTTGTCTCTAGCATGGGTACCACTGGCACTATTATGGGTGTGTCGAAATACTTAAAGAGCCGCAATCCCGATGTCACCATTGTCGGGCTACAACCCGCCGATGGCAGTTCGATTCCGGGGATCCGCCGCTGGCCGCAGGAATACCTACCGGGTATTTTTGATGCTGCCCGTGTCGATACCGTGATGGACATTGAGGAGCAAGACGCGAAAGCCATGGCAAGAACCTTGGCCCGTGAAGAAGGTATTTGTGCTGGCGTGAGTTCCGGCGGTGCTGTGTTTGCGGCGCTCGAGATTGCGAGGCTGAATCCGGGGGCCGTTGTGGTCGCAATTGTGTGCGATAGGGGCGACCGTTATCTATCATCTGGGTTATTTTCTTAACCCTAACCTAGATAGAAATTTGTCTTTTCTTCGGCAATAAAAATGGGCGTTCATCGCCCATTTTTATTGGCTA
The DNA here is from genome assembly GCF_029835735.1 of Shewanella sp. GD04112. Classification (NCBI taxonomy): domain Bacteria; kingdom Pseudomonadati; phylum Pseudomonadota; class Gammaproteobacteria; order Alteromonadales; family Shewanellaceae; genus Shewanella; species Shewanella sp. GD04112. The sequence goes on along the minus strand of NZ_JAOEAL010000001.1, from coordinate 3,752,494 downwards.
TTGTATAAACCACAGTGGTTTAAGCCATTAATGGTTAAAGTCATTAAGGTTTAAACCATCAAGGGCTAACCGCCATCAGATCAATCTGCGACGTTTTAATCAGGCTTATGGCTGCGGTGGAAACTGCGCCAAAATCCGGCTAACGGCTTTGGCTGTGTCTTGAGCTTTTTTATCGCCGCCTCCATCAAAATCGAAACTATCAGCGCCGCGCCAAATCAGCTTATTGGTTTTAGTGTCGATAATATCAATTTGAATAGTTTGGATTTTTGCCGTGTCACTGCCAAGCGGCACGCCGACGCTCGTACCTACGCCAATGCCGCCAGAACGGCCAAAACTGCCCGTGCCTAAGCCTATGGATAGGCCTGAGTCTTTGGGTTTGTCTTGGGTCAGTAAGCCATAGGCGACTTTAAAATCGGGGGATGAGGCATTTTCGGTAAAGCCTTTTTGGCTTAATTGTTGGGTGATTTCGGTTTGAATGCGCTGGGCGCTGAGTGGGTCGTCGCTAGGCTGGGGAGCGAGCTGGGTGAAGCTCTGTAATGCCTTAAAGTCGTAATTGATATCGTAATCATTTTTCGGCTTACTGCTGCAGGCGCTGACGAAGACCAAGGCGACAAACAGACTGGCGATATTTTTGTATCCCATGATGGCACTCCAAGTTGTACAAACTCTGTTCAATGTGCCTTGATTAACAGTAAGACTGCAAGTAATTTAGTGAAAAGTGTTTAATTTTTGTATTGTTTTACTTGTGTATCTAAGGTCACGTATTTTAGATGCTTAACTGGTAGAGTCGCTCAACATCATGGAACAGTTAGCCTTTTTCGAAATACCTAGCCCCTGCATCGGTGTGTGTCAAACCGATGCCCGTGGCTATTGCAAAGGTTGCCTGCGTAATCGTGAGGAGCGATTCAATTGGTTGCATTTTACCGATGCCCAAAAGCACGATGTGATCCGTTTATGCCATCAACGTAAACGTCGGCGTCAGTTGGCCTTATATAAAGCCCGTCAGCAGGCACTTGAGCAGGAGAGGGCGGCGCTTAACCCGCAACTCGATTTTGAGCCGCAAGACGCCGCTGAGTTAGACCTTGGGGATTTTGACCTCGAGGAGTAAGCTTATTTTAAGAGCATGATTAAAGGCGTTAAATTTCCCGTTTCTTCGGCCAGCTTAAGGTAAAACGCGTTTGAGTGGGATTGCTGCTGACGCTCACTTCGCCCTGATGACGCTGCATAATTCGTTTGATAATCGCCAGACCTAAGCCATGACCCTTGTTACCATTTTGCACCGATTGGCTGCGATAAAAGGGCTCGAACACCATAGGTAAATCCACCTCGGGAATAGGCTCTCCATCATTGCTCACGCTCAAAGTCACCCTTTGCGGGGTTTGGCAGACTTCAATCAATATTTGTTGGCGAGCAAAACGCTGGGCGTTGGTCAGCAGGTTTTGCAGGGCGCGTTCAATCAGAGCGGGTTCGCCGACTAAAGGTAGAGTCGCCATCTCCGCCTGTAAGTGGATGGGGGTATCACTTAAGCTGCTTAAGCGTTTGATGCTCTGGTTTACTAAGCTAAGCAGATCGTATTCATCTAAAGGTGTGCCTTCGCGCTGAGCCTCTAGACTGGCGTAAGTCAGCAGTTCCTGCAGCAGGTTTTCCATTTCCTTAATGTCGAGTTGCATCTCATTGAGAAAGTCCTGACGCTTTTGTTCGTCAGAATCGGGCTGGCAGTACATGGGCATTAAGGCGAGGGCGAATTTCAGTCGCGCGAGTGGTGTGCGGATCTCGTGAGAAACCGCATTGGATAAATGTTTTTGGTTTTCGATTAACGCACTGATATGGCGCGCCATTTCATTAAAGGTGTTCGCTAAGGGTTTAACCTGTGAGCGGTTTGAGAGGCTAATGCGTGTATCCCATTTGGCCTCGCCAAAATCCTTGGTGGCCTTACGTAAAATGCTTAAATCCCGCGACAGCGGGCCGACCCAAATCAGTGCAACTAACGCCAGCGAGAGATAGAAAAACAACGTAAACAGATTACGCAGCGAGGCTCTAGGGTCTATCTCGATGGGACCCGCCATTAACACTTGCTCGCCTACCTGAATAAACTGGAATTGCTCGCCCTCGCTGGTTGTGGTGGTAACCACATGATTGGGTGTGAGCTGTTGGTCTTTGGCTAGCGCGATTTGATCTGGGCTGAGCAGATTGAGGGGCAACTGATCATGGCTGGGCAGCGCCTCAAGATAGGCGTTACGATTCTCCTCTGGTAGCTGGGTTAGCAACTGGGCTAACGCAACCAGAGGAGCGTCTAACGCATTATTTTCATCCACATTTTTCTGCCACAGGCTGTCCAGTGTCCAGCCTATGCCTAGAAAACTGAGGCTCAGCAGTAAATATAAGCTGATAAAGAGACGTTTCACGGGAGCTCTTAGTTGTTCCAAGCCTCGGGGGCGAAGAGATAACCCTGTCCCCAGACGGTTTTAATTCTGAAGGGGGTTTCAATATTGTCGTTGAGCTTTTTACGCAGCCTTGAAATGCGCACGTCTATCTTTCTATCTTTACCATCAAAATCAATGTTAAGCAGTAATTGATAGATGTACTGACGGCTCAGCACTTGTCCCGCCTGCGAGGCCAGCAACCACAGGAGTTCAAACTCATGGCTGGTGAGGTCGACTTCTTTGTTGTCGAGGCGGATAGCATGGGTGTGGGGATCGATGCTCAGCTTACCAAAGGTCAGGCAGTGGGATTCGGCCTGAGGCGGTTGGTTTTGGCGACGTAATAGGTTGTTGATACGGGCAACCAATAGTGCTGGGTCGACGGGTTTCACCACGTAGTCGTCGGCGCCGAGTTCTAGCCCTTTGATTTGATCTTCGCTAGAGCCCAGAGCGCTCATCAGTAGGATGGGGCCGGCAAAGTAATCGGGCAGCTTTTCACACAGGCTTAGGCCATCGATACCTGGCAACATAATGTCTAACAGTATGATATCGGGCTTATAGTTGATTAAGCGGGTTAGGACTGTGTCACCGCGGCGCTCGACTTCTACGTGCATGCCGTGGGATTTCAAATAATCTACGATTAAATTCGCAAGACGGACATCGTCTTCAACCAATAACACTCTGTGGGGTGATTGTGGATTCGTCATTAAAATAAACTCCAAGGGTTACGGTAACGTCTGCGCACCTGAGGCTGCGAGGTTGACGTGATTTTTAATTTGGCTCCAGCCAGTGTTTGATTGGTGTCCTTACTCACTAAGACAAATTGAATATCGTTTAATGTACTAATATTCAAAGTGATTTCGTGTTGCTCTAACGATTCGCTACACCATTTGGGATAGGCGTTATTATCGGACAAGATACAGACTAGCTCGTCGTGGGCGAGTTGCCACTGTAACTCGACACGGATCTCACAGGCTTGGCTTTCATCTCCTGTGATACAAATTTCCGGGGTCAGTTTTAACTTTGACTCTTCATCCGATGCGGCAAGTACATGGCTTGGCCCCATCAAGCTCACGCTTAGGCCTAACCAGCACAGCATCCTGATATGAAGGGGAGTCACTAGTGTCAGAACCTATACGCTGCGCCAATAAAATATGTGCTGCTATAGTCTTGATCGAGCAAGGGGCTGGCGGCAATTTCGTCTGCAAGTTGTGTGTAGCGGAACGCAAACAGCAGATCCCAGTTATCAGTTAAGATATAACGGGCTGTCATTTCTATTCCTTTATTCCAACCTGCATCGGCATGGTAATGTTGGCTCCAATAAGTGTTTTCACTCGGGCGTACACCATAGTAATAGTCGACGACATTGGTACTCTTCCAATCAAATACGAGCGACATATCCATAACCCAGCGGGTTAAATGCCAACCATAGGTCCATTTTATTTGCGCTTCAGCGCCTTGATGTACGTTAAACATATCATGGGTGTAGGCTAATCTAACTACACCTAACGGGCTATAAATAAAGGCTTCGGCGCCGCCCAGCATGGTAAAATTTCGCGATTCTAAGGAGTTGAATACGGGATCAGGCTCAGTGCTGAGGGCCGTATTGGTGGCGAGCATCTTGGCCTCTTCCTGTGAACTGCGCTTCAAAAAAATATTCGAGGGATCCCAGCGATAAAAATATGCCCTGTCCATGCTGTAGCTAGTGACTAAATTTAAGCTGAAATTAGGCTTCTCGAGCAGGCTATAGCCTAAGTTGCCATTATCAAAAAACCAATGTTCACCATAGTAAGCTACGGTCGGAATAAAAAAGACCGGAATATCATCAAAATCCCGCAATGGATTGGTCTTTTGTCCCCAGCCGACCGCCACGCCTAAATCCCAGTTACGCATTTCAATGCATTCATCTTTAGTGACGCACGGCTCTTTCGCCATTCCTATTGAAGGTAGGCTAAGTGCGGCGAGTAAGATAAACAGTCTTCGATACATGATTTTGCGTTCGGGTGTAATGTCGGTCGGTAATGGTCAACAGATTAGCATTTTATGCTTAAATCCACAGTGCTTTCACCTGAAGGGATGCAAAATGATACAGATATCATATAAATAGCTGATATGTAGATTACGCAATCAATTGAAAGACAAAATAAAAGCCTCAGAGGCCGTCGTTTAACACTTTTTTCGCGGTTGGATTTTTGTGTCTTATCTGTTGGCTTTTGTTGTGGTGATTGTTGGCGACTTGCTTATTGCCAATAAAAATGCCATTCAGAATGTGAATGGCATCAGGACAAGGCGCTAAAACCCGAAAGAGCTTATAGGCTAAAGGAAGTAAAAACGATCAGTTAAGTTCTTTGACGGTTTGATAACCCATTTCAGTAAGCTGGTCATTCACGCAGTCGAGCACGTATTGCTTAAGCTCGGCATTTTCGACCTGATCTTCAGAGGCCATTTGTTGGCACACTTCTGTCAGTTGAGCGATATCATTTGCAGGGGCGGGTGGAAGAGTCGATTCGTCGGCAAAGGTTGCGAAACTCATAAGTGCCGACAGTGTGATAACAGCTGATAAGGTTTTCATTTTATTTCCTTTAGTTATTGATAGTTAACAACAGCCTAACTGGTTTCCCATCATGCCGCTGCGTCAACAGATAGCAATCTATCACTGCTATTATTTTTTAGATATAAATAATTTTTCGCTAATTTGGTGAGCCATTTTTGCCAGCAAAAGTCGCCCATTTTATGGGCAATTTTATCGACGGTTGAGACCTGTTTTGCAAAGATGAATTCGCCGCACAATGCCACTCAATCGGTCGCCACTCAATCGCGTCCACTCTTGCGCCAAGCTTTGGCTGCTTCTATTAAGACTCTCTAAAATGGCTTAAGTTTCCTTGCTACACGCGTCTAAATGTTATGAATTTGTCTAAAACTAGACTTATCTCATCTTTGATAGCGTTATGGGATGAAGTTAATGTTTTTGAGGCTTTATCCCTACGCGGGCTAACGTTATTTTTAGGAGGGAAAATGGGAAGTTTGAAGCCGAGCAAAATTAACCGATAAATCAGATGTGGCGCACTCTTTGTGTCGATGTTTTGTAGTTGTTTGAATCTTATTGGATTAATTTTTAAACTTTAGGTTTAATTTGGTTTAATTTGGTTTAATTGTTTTTATCTGTATGATTTTTATCGATTAATTATTGTTTTTGTTTGGTATTGATATTTTGATTGTGATCCCTTTGGTAGTTATCTAAAATTCGCCGCTTTTTATAAAACAATAAGTATCTAGGACTAGGCTAGGTACTGAGATTAACTTATTTATTTTGGGGACTTTCTGTGTCGACTCAACTGGCGAATCCTGCTCCATTAGGTTTAATGGGCTTTGGTATGACGACTATCCTGCTGAACATTCACAATGCGGGTTATTTTCCGATTGATGCAATGATCTTAGCTATGGGCATTTTCTATGGCGGACTCGGCCAAATCATTGTCGGCATTATGTGTTTTATGCGGGGTGATACCTTTGGGACAACCGCATTTACCTCCTACGGTTTATTTTGGCTAACCTTAGTCGGACTGATTTTAATGCCTAATGCCGGAATTGCGGCGAGCCCAACCCACTTTATGGGATGGTATTTAACCCTGTGGGGGATCTTTACTGCTTTTATGTTCGTGGGTTCGCTACGCTACCCAAGAGCGAAACAGTTTGTGTTTGCCTCGCTCACCATTTTGTTCTTCCTGTTGGCGGCAAGAGATTTCACTGGCAGCGCCTTGATTGGCACTATCGCGGGTTTTGAAGGGATTATCTGTGGCGCGAGTGCGATTTACTTTGCCATGGCGCAAGTGCTCAACAATGAATATGGCCGCACGATTTTGCCGATTGGCGAGTTAAAAGCAAAGGCTTAAGCGTCATTATTGATATTTAGTATTTAACAAAAAGGCTGAATGATTCAGCCTTTTTGTTTTTGAAAGCCTGTGCCGTTTAGGTTAGATTTTTGATTTAATAAATGCGCTACAGGCCTCATCTAAACTGCGATTGGAAATATAACTGGTGCCGGTTTTATGGGTGATTAGAAAACCCTTTTCCGTTGGCACAATACGGTAAATATCCGTCCAAAGGATTTGGCTTTTAACGTATTGTGACTGGGTGCTAATCCCTTGTTCATCCACGATAAGCGTGACTTCATTATTGGCGGCCTTGCTCATCATCTGCCGCATCAACCACCAGGCTTTGTTGTATTTCACATTCAAGGCTTCAATCACCCCGAGTCCGACAAAGAAATAGGCCAAATAGAGGCTGACATCCGCAAAAATCAGTGCAATCCCAATGAGTCCAAACCCCATGGCCTTATAGTAAGGTTTGAGCGTGGGGTCGGGTTTAACTGACTGGGTATAACACTCGTCAAAATGTGCTTTATCTAAGATATAAGTAGTGGAATAACAATAAGGTGTTGTCATCGAGTTATCTAATATTGGAAAGCCTGATTGTGCGCTAGTTTAGCGGTTTAGCCTGTCAAAGTAACGATTTTTAGGGTTGGATCTAAGGAGTCCATAAGGCGAGGAATACTGAATTTATGTATCCCGTCGCCTTAGGATTAGCACTTAATAACGATTGCGTTCGTTGGGCAGATCGCTGAGATACTCCACAAACTCGACCTCAAAACCATGGGCATCGAAGAAGTAAATATTGCGCCGGAAAGGATCTTCCATGCCATCTTTGGCTATCGGAAAACCAGCTTGGGTTAGTCTTGCTATCACGGCATCTAAATCATTCACCACAAAGGCAAAATGGGCTAAGCCAATTTGATGGCCCGTTAAGTCACGGTTTTCGCCCTCACCGTTATCGCTAAAGGCAATGTACTGATAATCATCGCCAAAGTGGATCCAATTGCGTGGCTTGCCGTACCAAGTCCCTTTATCTCCGCCACGGACGCGCCAATGGGGGAAGGCGGCTTGATAAAAAGTGAGTGCTTTGGGGATGTCGTCAACGACTAGGTTGATGTGTTCTAAATAGATCATGATGCGTTCCTTGTAATGATTTTAGTCAGAGTGATAAACATCCAAGCTGCTTACATACCATAGCAGTATTCCTGCTGCTTGGGGTAGGGTTGATGAACATGGCGTTGGCGTATCGGCGCTAAGGCTTGGGCATATTGATGCAACATAAACAGGCTGTATTGCACTCTTTCCCTGAGGTCGATATCCCGCGTACCTTGGGGCGTAGCGTTGAGTACATTCTCGACATTACGGATGATCAAATGGTCGGGAATCGGCACTAATTTATTGTTTTTGAGTGCATTCATTTTGACTTCCACAATGGGGTAGGCACCGCTAATGCCGCTACAAACTGAAATCAACAACACCGGCTTATGGGCGGTTTCCTGACGGCTACACATCAACAGGAAGTTTTTAAGCAGTGGCGATGCCATTCCACCCCATTCGGGCGTAATCAAAACCAGGGCATCCGCAGCATCTACTCTTTGTTCAATCTCGGGCCAATGTTCGCCCTTGTTGTCCTCTTCACCGTCCCAAAATGGCAGATTGAACTGGCAAAGCTCTAAGTGATGGATAGCGTCGTAACCGACACTATGGGGCGATAAAAAACTGGTTTCGGCTATGTATCTCGCGACTTTAGCGCTTTGTGAGTGAGCTCTTTGGCTAGTGCTGATGATGAGTAAGTTCATTATGTAAACCTATTTGTTTATAAATTATTTATAAGGTAATTGCTTTATTTAATCTTGTAAAGAGTAAAATAAATAAAAAACTTTATTTATTCTGTTAAAAGGTGGGCGATTGAGGGATAATCCGAGGCGAAGAGCGGAGAGCGCATATGAAAACCACTGATAAGATTATTCAATTACTTAAGCTGCATGGTCCTTTAACGGCAAAGACCCTAGCGGAAGAACTGGCCCTGACCACTATGGGGGTTCGGCAGCATTTGCAGGCCTTAGAGGATGCGGGTGATGTCGATATTGAAGATAGAGTCGAAGGCCGTGGACGCCCAACCCGGTATTGGGGATTAACGGAGCAGAGTCGGACTCACTTTGCCGACCGCCACAGTGAGCTTAGTTTGCAATTGATTGATTCCGTTAAAATGATATTTGGCGATCAAGGTTTGGATAAACTGATTGAGCATAGGGAGCAAACCGCTATGCAGCAGTATCGCAGCGCGATGCTCGGCATGACGGATATTGCCAGTCGTTTAACGAAACTGGTGGAGCTGCGAACCCTCGAAGGCTATATGGCGACGCAGGAACAAGCGGATGGCGTTTTCTGGTTGCTTGAGAATCACTGCCCAATTTGCAGCGCAGCAACTAAATGCCAAAACTTTTGCCGCTCCGAACTGCAACAATTCCAGCAATTATTTGCCGATATCGCCACAGTGAGCCGTGAAGAGCATATCATCGACGGCGCCCGTCGCTGCGCCTATCGCATTGCGCCTTTATCTTAGCGCTGGGTGGGGTTATGCAATCAAAACGTGGTCGTCTCGACAGATATCTTGCCGTTAAGCTGCAAATTCACCGTAAAGCCGTGCGAGAACTCTTGCTGGCGGAGCGAGTGTATGTGGATGGCGCGCCTGCCAAAGCGCTCGATCTGCTGGTGGATGAATTTTCCCACATAGTATTTGATGGGCAAGTCTTACAGGCCAATAAGCCCGTTTATCTAATGCTGCACAAGCCTGTTGGCGTAGTGAGTGCCACCAAAGACACAGAGCATCGAACAGTGATTGATTTACTCGACTGTGATGCTCGCCATGAGCTGCATATTGCTGGGCGGTTAGATTTAAATTCTTCGGGTTTATTGCTGCTGACCAATGATAGCCGTTGGTCCGAAGCGCTCATGTCTCCTGAGCAAAAGGTGGATAAAGTGTATCGGGTGACTTTAGCGAATCCTTTGAGTGAGGAGTATATCGCGGCATTCGCCCAGGGGATGTATTTTGGCTTTGAAGATATCACAACACAGCCAGCAAAGCTGACTATCCTCGACACTCATATTGCAGAAGTCACGTTAAGGGAAGGAAAGTATCATCAAATCAAGCGGATGTTTGGTCGTTTCCGTAATCCAGTGGTGGGATTACATCGGCTTTCTATCGGTGAGATTACCTTGGATGATGGCTTAAAGCCGGGCGAGAGTCGTATGTTGACGGCACAGGAGGTGGCTTCTGTCTATCTTGCTGGGAAGTCTGCCTAACTCAGCGTTTATGGAACAAGCACAAAGCCACCTTGCCTTGCGGGAAGATGGCTTTGTGCTTAGTTATCTATCGATGATTGATAATGACGTTGCAGCCTTAGAGTTCGGCATGTGGGCCAAAGACTTCATAATGCATTTGCTCGCTAGGTACACCGAAGGCGAGTAATTGCTGTTTGATCGAAGCCATAAACCCAATCGGGCCACAGAAATAGTAATGTGCATTAGCCACGATTTTATCGGCGACGGAGGTTAAGTTCATTGTGCCTACAAAATCATAATCTTGGCCTAACACATCAGCCTTTGTCGGCTCTCTGTACCACACATGGCTGGCAAGATTCGCATGTTGGCCGAGTTTGTTTTTGATGGCCGATTTAAATCCGTGTACTCCACCGTGTTCGCAGGCATGTAACCAAGTCACTGCACTTGGATGTTTAAGCTTTAAGAGTTGATTTAACATGCTCTTCATCGGTGTTTGCCCAACCCCAGCTGAAATCAATACGACAGGTGTTTCAGCTTGAACCGCTAAAGTGAAATCGCCCGCAGGTGGCATCACTGAAAGTGTGTCACCGACTTGCAGTACATCGTGCAGTAGATTTGATACTTGGCCATTAAGTTCACGCTTTACCGTGATCCGATAGCTTTGACCATTCGGAGCATCCGAGAGCGAATATTGGCGAATTTCATCGAAAGCAAGCTTAGGATGTTGCGCCTTAATGCTTAAGTATTGTCCTGGAACAAAGTCTTTTACCGCTTTGCCATCCACGGGCGTTAATACAAAGGAGGCTATTTCTAAGGACTCGGCTTTTTTCTCACTGATGATAAATTCACGCACTCCCGACCAGCCGCCATCCTGCTGAGCACTTTCTTGATAAATCTGTGCTTCACGATTGATAAAGATATTGGCTAAAAATCCATAGGCATCGGCCCATGCCGTTAATACCTCTTCTGTGACGGCTTCTCCACCCAGCTCTTTGAGTGTCGCCAATAGGTGGCTACCGACAATCGCATATTGTTCTGGTTGGATTAAAAACCCTGTGTGTTTGTGGGCGATACGCTCTACAGCCGAACCGAGTGCTCCTAAGTTATCAATGTTTTTGGCATAGGCCGCAACTGCGTTAAATAGCGCTACGGGCTGACCGCCTGAGTGCTGATGCGCCAAGTTAAATACATCTTTTAACTCAGGATTGTGTTTAAACATCCGTTCGTAAAAATGTTGAGTGAGTGCGGGACCAGCAGATTCGAGTAGGGGAATGGTGCTTTTAATCACTTGGATGGTACGGCTATCCAACATAATGAATCCTTAACATGCTTTATTTATGAATGTTATTTAAGTCTAAAGATACATTTGATTTAGATCAATAAAAATCACACCTAAAACTGTTAGGTGTGATTTTGTGAAGATAGGTATTGAGTAATGAAGTCGTAGGCACAGTGAACCTGTGCCTACGAAGAAATGTTAAAGCCTAAATGCACTCACCTGATTACGCATACTGTTGGCAAGTTTTGTGAGATTAAGTACGGATTCACTCAACTCTAAGGCGGAGTTAGTGGAATGTTCGGCAATATCACTGATGGCGATAATGCTGCGGTTGATGCTCTCAGCCACGCTGCTTTGCTCCTCGGCAGCCGTGGCGATATGGGTATTCAGTTCGGTAATATTGTCGACGGAGGCGACAATCTCTTTTAACGCTTGGCCAGCTTGATTCGCCTTATCGTTGGCATCATCCACTTGATTGATACCGACCTCCATCGCATTCACCGCTTCTTTTACGCCTTGTTGTAGAGTGGCGATCATCGCTTCAATTTCTTGAGTCGATTTTTGGGTTCGTTGCGCCAATGTCCTGACTTCGTCGGCGACCACAGCAAAGCCTCGACCTTGCTCTCCGGCGCGGGCGGCTTCAATTGCCGCATTTAATGCCAGTAGATTGGTTTGTTCGGCAATGCTTTTGATCACATCCAATACCCGACCTATGTTTTGGCTTTCATTGGATAAAAAGCCAATCACTTGCGCCGTTTTTTGAATTTGCTCAGAAAGTTGCGACATGCTGGTGATGGATTGCATCACAATATGATTACCATTGGCGGCATAACTATCCGCATCCTTGGCAGAATCCGCTGCCGCTGCGGCACTTTGGGCCACTTCGGCAACAGTTGCCGTCATCTCATTCATGGCCGTTGCCGTTTGTTCGGTTTCAGCCTGTTGCTGTTGCATGCGTTTATTGGTCGCTTGGGTAAAACTGCTCAGCTCAGTGGCTGAACTATTGACCGTATTTGCGGCTTCGGCAATCGAGTGCAAAATGCCCCGCAGATGTTCAATCACTTGGGTCAGGCTAGTGGAGATCTGCCCGAGTTCATCGTCGTTGAAAGTTTTAAACTTAACGGTGAGATCAGAGTCTTGTCGTATCGTCTTAAGATTTTCAACAATATCACGGATCGGATTCATCACGCTGCGATTCACCCAGAGCCCAATCACTATGCTTATCAGCATGGCGATACCCGCAAGGGTGATAAAAATAGAAATAGAGGATTGGTAAATACCGTTTACGGCATCTTTCTCCTGACCGGCGATCTTAATTTGCAGATCAATCAGCTCGGAGACTTTACCGCTGATGGGATCGATGGCGTTATACAGAGGTAATATTTTGTCGTTCAGTTGATGCACCACATCGCCATTTAATCCCCGAAGATACGTGATTAACTGCTCTATTTGTTCATTGGCGGGAGTAAATAAACGCTCAGCTTGCTGCGCGAGTTGCGATTCTTCCTTGGTAAGCTCAGTTGATAGATATTTCTGCCAGCGTTGATTGACTGTGGATTTAGCACTTTCAAGGGCATTGATGGCCTGAGAAGCCGTAAAGCCGCCGGCATTAGCCTTGTTCACCGCATCAATCACATCCACGGCATATTTATCGGCAATCACTTTGAGATCATCAAGGGGGACGACTCGGTCGTTATAGATGCGTTCGACACCATATTCGATTTTTCCCATCATATTGATGGCGATAAAACCGATAGTCAGTAGCATTAGGAGTGGCACGAGAATGCCAATAAACATTTTTTGTTTTATTTGTAGACCATTCATATGGATTTCCTCGGTGAAACAAGGGAGTCCTTTAGGCAGAGCTCGAGCTGTCCCTATGATGAGTCTGTATGAATAGTTATAGCAAATTTAAGGAAGGTGATAAGTTACTTAAGGAAATTTAATCGCAGATACAAAAAACCTCGCTAAGCGAGGTTTAAATGTTGGTACAGATGAGAGGACTTGAACCTCCACGCCCGCAAGGGCACTAGCACCTGAAGCTAGCGTGTCTACCAATTCCACCACATCTGCATTGATATCCGACATTGTGTCGAATTTTAATTTTAATCGCAATTTGGTACAGGTGAGAGGACTTGAACCTCCACGCCCGCAAGGGCACTAGCACCTGAAGCTAGCGTGTCTACCAATTCCACCACACCTGCACTGTACTTTATTGCGATTCTTTACTACTGGTCGCTAAGGCAACCAATTTAAAGATGGTGCCCGAACCCGGAATCGAACCAGGGACACGAGGATTTTCAATCCTCTGCTCTACCGACTGAGCTATTCGGGCGACGGGCGCAATTTAAAGGCTTTTCGGCTTTTGAGTCAACTGATTTTTACGAAATAATGCAAAAAGTAGTGCGGTTGGATAAGTTTTACACGAATAGCGTATTTATTGACTCTTGCCCATATGAAAAGGAACTTGGCGCGCTGCAGAACCTAAAAGGGAAGGGGCATCAAACGGTGAACTTAAGATAAAAAAATGCCCCTTATAAAGGGGCATTTACGCTTAGTTTGATAAGATTTCGTTGTTTGGGAAGTTAGCTTGCATTACCATGAGCACGTTTTGCTTCAGTTGGTTCTGACCTAACTCGCCATAAGCTTCTGCCATAATCTCCAGTGCACGTTCCGTTGAAGGAGTGCCGGGATATGTTTCCAACACAGATTGAGCACGAACGGCCGCAGCACTCCAAGCGTTCATTTTGATATAATACTCAGCAACTTGAATGGAATATTTTGCTAAACGGTTTTTCAGCGACAACATGCGTTTTTGCGCATCGGCAGCATATTTGCTGTTGGGATAGGTTTTGATTAAACGATCAAAATCCTTAAAGGCATCTTGGGCATTTTTAGGATCGCGGTCGGTTCTATCGATATTCAACATATCGTGGAACAGATAGCTGTCCGCCTGCATATTGACGAGTCCACGCATATAGTAGACATAGTCGATATTCGGATGGGTTGGGTTTAAACGGATGAATCTGTCAATGTTGGCAATGCCAGAGGCAACATCGTCCATTTTGTAATAGGCATAAATCAGATCTAACTGAACCTGAGTTTTATGTGGTCCGAAGGGAAAGCGTGAGTCTAACGCTTCCAATGAACGGACGGCTTTAGAGTAATTGCCAAGTTCCATGGAGGTTCTTGCCTGAGAATAGAGCACATCAGGTGAGGTTTTGGCGGCAATATCGTTATCTTCAGGACTGCTGCTACAGGCTGATAACGCTAGCGAAAATAGGACTAAGGTTAAGCCTTTGGAGAATTTATACATACTTGAATTCAATTCTTTATAAGTTGTAGTTAAGAATTTTTCCATTTCACGATAAAATAGAAAGCATTCGATTGTAACAGATAGCACACATTTTTTGACCCCAAAATGGGGATACGGTTCCTATGACACAAGAGATTAATCTAAAAAGCGAGATTTCGGCAACACAAACTGGCCTGAGATTGGATCAAGCACTGGCTGAGTTGTTCCCAGATTACTCGCGCACGCGCATCAAGGAATGGATCCTATCTGATGCAGTCTATGTTGATGGCGTGATGGTGAATAAGCCGCGCGAAAAGGTATTCGAGCTGCAGCGCATTGAAATAAATGCCACGCTCGAAGAAGAAGTACATGCGGCCGCACAAGCTATTGAGCTGGATATTGTCTATGAAGACGATGATATCTTAGTGATCAATAAACAAGCGGGCTTAGTGGTTCACCCCGGTGCGGGCAATGCCGATGGCACTCTGATGAACGCACTGCTGCATCATTGCCCGAATATTGAGCACGTGCCACGTGCGGGTATTGTGCATCGTTTGGATAAAGACACCACAGGTTTGATGGTGGTGGCCAAAACGGTTGAAGCCCAAACCCATTTAGTGGCTGCGTTGCAAGCCCGTGAAATCACCCGTGAGTATGAGGCGATTGTCCTCGGTACTATGACGGCGGGCGGTACTGTCGATGAGCCTATTGGTCGTCATCCAACAAAACGTACCCATATGGCGGTGCATCATTCGGGTAAACCTGCGGTGACCCATTACCGTGTTGCGGAAAAATTCCGTAATCACACCCGTTTAAGATTGCGTTTAGAATCGGGCCGTACTCACCAAATTCGCGTGCATATGGCATACATTGGCCATGTGTTGGTGGGTGACCCAGTTTATGGCGGCCGTCCAAAACCACCCAAGGCAGCAAGTCCTGAGTTTTTCGAGATCCTGAAAAACTTTAAACGCCAAGCATTGCATGCGGTGCGTCTGGAGTTAGCGCATCCTGTTACCTGTGAAGTTATGAGCTGGACAGCGCCTATCCCAGAAGATATGGTGATTCTAACCAAAGCGCTGCGTCAAGATACCTTAGAACACCCAGTCGAGTACTAAGCTATGCTGCTTCACGATTGGCCTGTACCGGATAATGTGGCAATTGCGATGACTGACCGTCACGGCGGTGTGAGTCTCGCGCCCTACGACAGCCTGAACTTAGGGCTGCATGTGGGGGATGCGCCGCATCAGGTATTGGCTAATCGTGGCATTTTGGCGATACAGTTAGGGCTTGCGACTGAGCCTGTGTGGTTGGAGCAAGTCCATGGCACTCAGGTGATTGATTTGGCCGATATCGCCCCAATTAATCTTGCCCAAGAAGTGCAAGATACGCCACCTTTGGTGGCTGATGCCAGCTATACCGACCTTGCTGGACGGGTTTGTGTGGTGATGACCGCCGACTGTTTGCCAGTACTTCTGTGTAATCAACAAGGTACTGAAGTCGCCGCTGCCCATGCTGGCTGGCGCGGACTCTGTGATGGGGTGATTGAGGCGAGTGTGGCAAAATTTGCCTCTAAGCCAAGCGAGCTGATTGCCTATTTAGGGCCAGCTATTGGGCCTAAGACTTTTGAGGTTGGCGCCGAGGTGCGTGCAGCCTTTATGGCAGCAGATCCTAACGCCGCAAACTGCTTTGTCGCTCAATGTCAGGCAACTAAGCCGGACAAGTATCTCGCCGATATTATCGGATTAGCCAAATTGCGCTTAAAGCAACTTGGCATTACGCAGGTTTACAGCGCCGATATTTGCACTGTCTCTAGCTCAGATTATTTCTCTTATCGCCGCGATAAAGTTACTGGCCGCATGGCATCATTGATCTGGCTTAAATCTTAGGTTTATTCCCCTACAATTTGTATTAATTTCCCGCCGTCTTGCTTGAAATCGGTTAAATAGCCCCCATCTTTTAACTAACAAAATGTTATACCTCATTTGTGAGTTTTAGGAGGCTGTATGCGACTCGATCGTATGACCAATAAATTTCAGCTTGCCATCTCAGATGCCCAGTCGCTTGCGCTCGGGCGTGATCATCAGTTTATCGAACCGTTACATTTGATGATGGCGCTGCTCAACCAGGATTCTGGTTCTATTCATCCTTTATTAACCCAAGCAGGCATTCGAGTGAGTGCGCTGCGCTCGCTCTTGAGCCAAGAGCTTGAACGTCTACCGCAGGTCGAAGGCACTGGCGGCGATGTGCAATTATCCCAAGGTTTAATTCGCTTATTAAACCTGTGCGACAAGTTGGCGCAAAAGCGCAAAGACAAATATATCTCCAGTGAGTTGTTTGTCTTAGCGGCACTCGAGGGCAGCGATGCCTTAGCACAATGCTTAAAGAAATCCGGCGCCACCAAAGAGTTGCTGGAGCAAACCATTGAGCAAGTGCGCGGTGGTCAGAATGTGGATGATCCTAACGCGGAAGACCAACGCCAAGCGCTGAAAAAGTTCACTGTCGATCTCACCGAGCGTGCCGAGCAGGGCAAACTCGACCCTGTGATTGGCCGTGACGATGAAATTCGCCGCACCATTCAAGTGTTGCAACGCCGTAGTAAAAACAACCCAGTGTTGATTGGTGAGCCTGGCGTGGGTAAAACCGCGATTGTAGAAGGCCTCGCTCAGCGTATTGTGAACGGTGAAGTGCCTGAAGGGATTAAAAATAAACGCGTTTTATCTTTAGACATGGGCGCACTGATTGCGGGTGCTAAATACCGTGGTGAGTTTGAAGAGCGTTTAAAAGCTGTACTTAACGAGCTGGCGCAGGAAGAAGGCCAAGTGATCCTCTTTATCGACGAGTTGCACACTATGGTGGGCGCGGGTAAAGGTGATGGCGCCATGGATGCGGGCAATATGTTAAAGCCTGCGCTGGCCCGCGGCGATCTTCACTGTGTGGGCGCGACCACTCTCGACGAATATCGTCAATATATTGAAAAGGATGCCGCCCTTGAGCGTCGCTTCCAAAAAGTATTAGTGGATGAGCCTAGCGTTGAAGATACCATCGCGATTTTGCGTGGTCTGAAGGAGCGTTACGAGCTGCATCACCATGTGGAAATTACTGACCCGGCGATTGTCGCGGCGGCGACTATGTCGCACCGTTATGTGTCGGATCGTAAATTACCCGATAAAGCCATCGACTTGATTGACGAGGCGGCATCGAGCATTCGTATGCAGATGGATTCTAAGCCTGAATCCCTCGACAGATTGGAGCGCCGCGCTATCCAGTTGAAACTGGAAGAGCAGGCATTAGCCAAAGAAAACGATGAGGCGAGCCGCCGTCGACTCGAACATTTACGTGTCGAGTTGCATGAGGTTGAGGCTAAGGCGTCGGAGCTTAACGAAATCTGGCGCACCGAAAAAGCAGCGCTGGCAGGAACTCAGCATATTAAAGCCGACCTTGAGCAGGCGCGGATGGATTTAGAAGTGGCACGTCGCGCGGGCGATCTAACCCGTATGTCCGAGCTGCAATATGGCCGTATTCCAGAGCTTGAAAAGCAACTGGACTTAGCATCGCAAGCCGAAATGCAGGACATGACACTGCTACGCAATAAAGTCACAGACTTAGAAATCGCGGAAGTGCTCTCAAAGGCGACGGGGATTCCGGTTTCTAAAATGCTTGAAGGCGAACGTGAAAAGCTGCTGCAAATGGAAGTGGCACTGCATGAGCGGGTGATTGGCCAAAACGAAGCCGTGGATGCGGTCGCCAATGCGATTCGCCGTAGCCGCGCAGGGCTTGCCGATCCGAATCGTCCTATTGGTTCGTTCTTGTTCTTAGGACCAACTGGTGTGGGTAAAACTGAGTTGTGTAAGTCGTTGGCTAAGTTCCTCTTCGATACGGAATCGGCCTTAGTGCGCATCGACATGTCCGAATTTATGGAGAAACACGCGGTTTCCCGCTTAGTTGGGGCGCCTCCAGGCTATGTCGGCTATGAAGAGGGCGGCTACTTAACCGAAGCGGTGCGCCGTAAACCTTATTCGGTGATTTTGCTCGATGAGGTGGAAAAGGCACACCCAGACGTGTTCAACATTTTGCTGCAGGTGTTGGATGATGGCCGCTTAACCGATGGGCAAGGTCGTACCGTCGACTTTAGAAATACGGTGATCATCATGACCTCAAACTTAGGCTCTGACATTATCCAAGAAGGATTTGGTCACCTAAGTTACAGCGAAATGAAGAGCGCGGTGATGAATGTGGTTACCCATAGCTTTAGACCCGAGTTCTTAAACCGGATCGACGAGTCTGTGGTATTCCATCCCTTGGATGCGGAAAATATCAAGCATATTGCATCTATCCAAATTGCTTCATTGCGTAAGCGTTTGGCAGAGAAAGACTATACGCTGGAGATCACCGACGAGGCATTATCGTTAATCGCCGAAATTGGTTTCGACCCAGTCTATGGTGCAAGACCGCTGAAACGTGCTTTGCAGCAAGAGATGGAAAACCCATTAGCGCAAAAATTACTGCGTGGTGATTTACTGCCCGGCAAACCTATCAAGGTCAGTTGCGCCGCTGGTGAGTTGGTATTCGAGCAATAATTTACGCGGATGGTTACCGTGCTAAATGCTGCTTAACCTAAACAAAAAACCGAAGTCTTAGACTTCGGTTTTTTTATCTCTATATGCTACAGATATAATGTTCGCTAACCCTAAAAGAATGGCTAGCAATAGCGTGGCGTTGCTATTAAGGCTTCAGTCGATCCTATAACAAACGCAGAGCGTTATTTCTTATCGCAAAACAGTTTTATCCGCTGCTGATTCTCGCTAATCGCCGCTTGGCGCTCTTCTTCTGTCATCGCAACAGGTTCTTTATTACCGTCTGCTTGACGGGTGAGTTTAGTATGAGTCGTTAACACATCTAAATTATGTTTAGCATTTTCACAAATCGCTTCGGCTTGCTTAGCGTCTTTCTCTTTAATTAACGCCGCCGATTTTTCGGACTCGGACATTTCAGGGGGCGCATCTTTTTTTACGGGAGCGATATAGCCAATCTTACCAGGCTCGATATCTTCGCTATAAAGTTGCTGCGTTTTGGGTTGCTCCTGCTCCGGTGGCTGCTGACTGTAATGGGTGACACCATTCTCATCAACCCAAGTGTAAATCACCCCAGCTAATACGGGCTGAGTGAGCAGCATTAAGCATGCAATCCGCAGAAACGTTGCGCTAACCTTGGCTTTTTTTAACATAAAAATCATCCCTAAGGGTCACCATCGACATGATAGTAAAATATGCTATCTTGAAGCCTACTTCCATTTCAGCTCATAGCTTTATAAGTGTATGCAAAATTCCACGAATCAAACAGTAAAGAATAAAGGTATCTATTTACTGCCGAATTTATTCACCACTGCTGGCTTGTTTTCCGGCTTCTATGCTGTGATTGCCTCTATGAATGCTAACTTTGAAGCGGCGGCGATTGCGATTTTTGTGGCCATGATTTGCGATGGTCTAGACGGCAGAGTGGCAAGGTTAACGAATACGCAAAGTGACTTTGGTGCCGAATATGACAGCATGGCGGACATGGTGTCCTTTGGTATGGCGCCTGCGTTACTCGCCTATAATTGGGCGCTTGCGGATTTAGGCAAGGTCGGTTGGCTCGCTGCATTTATCTATTGTGCTGGCGCAGCACTCAGACTTGCTCGTTTTAATACTCAAGTCGGCGTGGCAGATAAGCGTTACTTTCAAGGGTTAGCGAGTCCTGCGGCCGCGGCGGTTATTGCCGGTAGCATTTGGCTTGGCAATCAATATAACCTCGATGGTAAGAATATCAGTTGGATTGCCGGATTGATTACGGCTATTACGGGATTATTAATGGTGAGTAATTTCCGTTATCACTCATTTAAGGAAATTGACTGGCGCGGCAAAGTGAATTTCATTGCTATCTTATTTGTGGTTGGCGTGTTTGTGGTGGTGTCGGTGCAACCAGCATTAATTCTCTGTATTGGTTTTTACCTCTACGCCATCTCGGGGCCAGTGATCACTATTCGTACCGTGAGAAAACTAAAAGTGGCGCACATTGTTGGCGATGGAGAGCATGAAAAGGAACAGGACGCGGGAGAGGACAGAAAGAGTTCAACAAATTCTGCGGATAAGCCTTAGGCTGACAGTTCCTACATTCACAAGCTTTAATTCCATGAGTTAGTTCTACGGTTCAAGAGTCGCTATTCGTTACTCTTGAACTGTTTTCCTCATCCGACATATACATCTATATATGCAAAAGTTTTAAAGCGTCCTTTCTTAAGGCTATTCAGTCTATAGAATTCCCTGCACATCCCTGCCGCGTATGCCAAACTTATCAACCCAAGTGACAAAGATTGCAGCATATTTATCCGATATTTGCCGTTTTGCTGGTTATTTGCTCACTTAGCGTAGTTTATTAAAAAAGCCCTTGCACAAAAAGTTCTGCTGCCTATAATGCGCATCCACTGACACGGCAGACAGCGAAAGCGAATGCGGTATCAGTGCGAATCGAATGCAAAATGTACAGTTGATTCGAAAGCGCCAAGAAGTTTGCAAAAACGCCTTGACGCGACTGGGGAAATGCGTAGAATACGCAGCCCTGACCCGCTGAGCGGTAACGCGAAGTGAATGGTCAAATGCTCTTTAACAATCTAAACAAGAAATCTGTGTGGACACTCACAGGTGTTGAGTTAATCGAAATTACTCTGCCGTTTGGCGAGTAATCAAAATTTACATCAATGAATGAGTGTTCATAGCAATATGTACAACGACTTATTAAGTTAAGTTGATTCAGAATTCATTGAGTCGTTTCTTCGGAAACAAAAAACTTTTAATTGAAGAGTTTGATCATGGCTCAGATTGAACGCTGGCGGCAGGCCTAACACATGCAAGTCGAGCGGCAGCACAAGGGAGTTTACTCCTGAGGTGGCGAGCGGCGGACGGGTGAGTAATGCCTAGGGATCTGCCCAGTCGTGGGGGATAACAGTTGGAAACGACTGCTAATACCGCATACGCCCTACGGGGGAAAGGAGGGGACCTTCGGGCCTTCCGCGATTGGATGAACCTAGGTGGGATTAGCTAGTTGGTGAGGTAATGGCTCACCAAGGCGACGATCCCTAGCTGTTCTGAGAGGATGATCAGCCACACTGGGACTGAGACACGGCCCAGACTCCTACGGGAGGCAGCAGTGGGGAATATTGCACAATGGGGGAAACCCTGATGCAGCCATGCCGCGTGTGTGAAGAAGGCCTTCGGGTTGTAAAGCACTTTCAGTAGGGAGGAAAGGTTGTAAGTTAATACCTTGCAGCTGTGACGTTACCTACAGAAGAAGGACCGGCTAACTCCGTGCCAGCAGCCGCGGTAATACGGAGGGTCCAAGCGTTAATCGGAATTACTGGGCGTAAAGCGTGCGCAGGCGGTTTGTTAAGCGAGATGTGAAAGCCCCGGGCTCAACCTGGGAATTGCATTTCGAACTGGCAAACTAGAGTCTTGTAGAGGGGGGTAGAATTCCAGGTGTAGCGGTGAAATGCGTAGAGATCTGGAGGAATACCGGTGGCGAAGGCGGCCCCCTGGACAAAGACTGACGCTCAGGCACGAAAGCGTGGGGAGCAAACAGGATTAGATACCCTGGTAGTCCACGCCGTAAACGATGTCTACTCGGAGTTTGGTGTCTTGAACACTGGGCTCTCAAGCTAACGCATTAAGTAGACCGCCTGGGGAGTACGGCCGCAAGGTTAAAACTCAAATGAATTGACGGGGGCCCGCACAAGCGGTGGAGCATGTGGTTTAATTCGATGCAACGCGAAGAACCTTACCTACTCTTGACATCCAGAGAATTCGCTAGAGATAGCTTAGTGCCTTCGGGAACTCTGAGACAGGTGCTGCATGGCTGTCGTCAGCTCGTGTTGTGAAATGTTGGGTTAAGTCCCGCAACGAGCGCAACCCCTATCCTTATTTGCCAGCGCGTAATGGCGGGAACTCTAGGGAGACTGCCGGTGATAAACCGGAGGAAGGTGGGGACGACGTCAAGTCATCATGGCCCTTACGAGTAGGGCTACACACGTGCTACAATGGCGAGTACAGAGGGTTGCAAAGCCGCGAGGTGGAGCTAATCTCACAAAGCTCGTCGTAGTCCGGATTGGAGTCTGCAACTCGACTCCATGAAGTCGGAATCGCTAGTAATCGTGGATCAGAATGCCACGGTGAATACGTTCCCGGGCCTTGTACACACCGCCCGTCACACCATGGGAGTGGGCTGCAAAAGAAGTGGGTAGCTTAACCTTCGGGAGGGCGCTCACCACTTTGTGGTTCATGACTGGGGTGAAGTCGTAACAAGGTAGCCCTAGGGGAACCTGGGGCTGGATCACCTCCTTACCTATACGACTAACTCGATGTTTGTTGAGTGTTCACACAGATGGCTTGTTGAACTTCTCGAAAGAGGAGGGAGAGCGAAATGCACCGCTTGCCGGTAAGCATTGTTCTTTAACAATTTGGAAAGCTGATAGTAATTAATACAATGATGTCTGTCGTTGTGTTAATACGAAAAAAATTGAGTTCTTAAAACACTTTTTAAGTGTCTTGAATATTCAAGTCTAAGGCGAGTCCATCTTCTTGGTCGAAGATGAGACAAGTAAAACCAGCTGGTCGCAACGACGCAAGTGATGTGAAACTCATTTGGGTTGTATGGTTAAGCGACTAAGCGTATACGGTGGATGCCTTGGCAGTCAGAGGCGATGAAGGACGTAGTAACTTGCGAAAAGCGTTGGCGAGCTAGTAACAAGCATTTGAGCTAACGATGTCCGAATGGGGGAACCCAGCAGCATAAGCTGTTATCACTGCATGAATACATAGTGTAGTGAGGCAAACGAGGGGAACTGAAACATCTAAGTACCCTTAGGAAAAGAAATCAACCGAGATTCCCCTAGTAGCGGCGAGCGAACGGGGATTAGCCCTTAAGTCAGAGGGGTGTTAGTGGAATGGTCTGGAAAGTCCAGCGGCACAGGGTGATAGCCCCGTACACGAAAACTAACCTTTGATGAAAACGAGTAAGGCGGGACACGTGATATCCTGTTTGAATATGGGGGGACCATCCTCCAAGGCTAAATACTCCTGACTGACCGATAGTGAACCAGTACCGTGAGGGAAAGGCGAAAAGAACCCCTGTGAGGGGAGTGAAATAGAACCTGAAACCGTATACGTACAAGCAGTGGGAGCGGTTCTTGAGACCGTGACTGCGTACCTTTTGTATAATGGGTCAGCGACTTACGTTTTGTAGCGAGGTTAAGCGAATAGCGGAGCCGTAGGGAAACCGAGTGTTAACTGCGCGTTTAGTTGCAAGGCGTAGACCCGAAACCCGGTGATCTAGCCATGGGCAGGTTGAAGGTTGAGTAACATCAACTGGAGGACCGAACCGACTAATGTTGAAAAATTAGCGGATGACTTGTGGCTGGGGGTGAAAGGCCAATCAAACCGGGAGATATCTGGTTCTCCTCGAAAGCTATTTAGGTAGCGCCTCGGACGAACACCTTTGGGGGTAGAGCACTGTTAAGGCTAGGGGGTCATCCCGACTTACCAACCCTTTGCAAACTCCGAATACCAAAGAGTGCTATCCGGGAGACAGACGGCGGGTGCTAACGTCCGTCGTCAAAAGGGAAACAACCCAGACCGTCAGCTAAGGTCCCAAAGTGTATGTTAAGTGGGAAACGATGTGGGAAGGCTTAGACAGCTAGGATGTTGGCTTAGAAGCAGCCATCATTTAAAGAAAGCGTAATAGCTCACTAGTCGAGTCGGCCTGCGCGGAAGATGTAACGGGGCTAAACATACCACCGAAGCTACGGGTGCAATCCATTAGGGTTGCGCGGTAGAGGAGCGTTCTGTAAGCCGTTGAAGGTGAAGGGGTAACCCACGCTGGAGGTATCAGAAGTGCGAATGCTGACATGAGTAACGATAAAGGGGGTGAAAAACCCCCTCGCCGAAAGACCAAGGGTTCCTGTCCAACGTTAATCGGGGCAGGGTGAGTCGACCCCTAAGGCGAGGCCGAAAGGCGTAGTCGATGGGAAACAGATTAATATTTCTGTACTTCCGCTAACTGCGATGGAGAGACGGAGAAGGCTAGGCTAGCGCGGCGTTGGTAGTCCGCGTTTAAGGTGGTAGGTGGGTGACTTAGGCAAATCCGGGTCACTATACACTGAGAGCTGATGACGAGTCCCCAAGGGGATGAAGTAGTTGATGCCATGCTTCCAGGAAAATCTTCTAAGCTTCAGGTTAGCGGGAATCGTACCCCAAACCGACACAGGTGGTCGGGTAGAGAATACCAAGGCGCTTGAGAGAACTCGGCTGAAGGAACTAGGCAAAATGGTACCGTAACTTCGGGAGAAGGTACGCTGCTGTTGGTGATGGGACTTGCTCCCTAAGCTGACGGCAGTCGCAGATACCAGGTGGCTGCAACTGTTTATCAAAAACACAGCACTGTGCAAAATCGCAAGATGACGTATACGGTGTGACGCCTGCCCGGTGCCGGAAGGTTAATTGATTGGGTTATCGCAAGAGAAGCTCATGATCGAAGCCCCGGTAAACGGCGGCCGTAACTATAACGGTCCTAAGGTAGCGAAATTCCTTGTCGGGTAAGTTCCGACCTGCACGAATGGCGTAATGATGGCCACGCTGTCTCCAGCCGAGACTCAGTGAAGTTGAAATTGCGGTGAAGATGCCGTATACCCGCGGCTAGACGGAAAGACCCCGTGAACCTTTACTATAGCTTGGCACTGAACATTGACCCTACATGTGTAGGATAGGTGGGAGACTTTGAAGCGGGAACGCTAGTTCTCGTGGAGTCGTCCTTGAAATACCACCCTTGTAGTGTTGATGTTCTAACTTGGGCCCCTAATCGGGGTTAAGGACAGTGCCTGGTGGGTAGTTTGACTGGGGCGGTCTCCTCCCAAAGAGTAACGGAGGAGCACGAAGGTTGGCTAAGTACGGTCGGACATCGTACGGTTAGTGCAATGGCATAAGCCAGCTTAACTGCGAGACAGACACGTCGAGCAGGTACGAAAGTAGGTCATAGTGATCCGGTGGTTCTGAATGGAAGGGCCATCGCTCAACGGATAAAAGGTACTCCGGGGATAACAGGCTGATACCGCCCAAGAGTTCATATCGACGGCGGTGTTTGGCACCTCGATGTCGGCTCATCACATCCTGGGGCTGAAGTCGGTCCCAAGGGTATGGCTGTTCGCCATTTAAAGTGGTACGCGAGCTGGGTTCAGAACGTCGTGAGACAGTTCGGTCCCTATCTGCCGTGGGCGTTGGATGATTGAGGGGAGTTGCTCCTAGTACGAGAGGACCGGAGTGAACGAACCGCTGGTGTTCGGGTTGTCATGCCAATGGCATTGCCCGGTAGCTATGTTCGGAATCGATAACCGCTGAAAGCATCTAAGCGGGAAGCGAGCCCCAAGATGAGTCATCCCTTGGACTTTAAGTCCACTAAAGAGCCGTTCGAGACTAGGACGTTGATAGGTCAGGTGTGTAAGCGTTGTGAGGCGTTGAGCTAACTGATACTAATGACTCGAGAGGCTTAACCATACAACCCAGATGGGTTTTACAAGTACTTAGCTTGAATACAAACACTTAAGAAGTGCAACTCAAACCAGCTTTCCGAATTAATTTACTGCCTGCATCAAGATAAGACGGGTAAGTAAATAACAAATTTGCTTGGTGACAATAGCATTGTGGTCCCACCTGATCCCATCCCGAACTCAGAAGTGAAACGCAATCGCGCCGATGGTAGTGTGGGGTCTCCCCATGTGAGAGTAGGTCATCGCCAAGCGCCCAAATAAACACAAAAGCCCTAGCCTAAACCGTTAGGGCTTTTGTGTTTATACGCTCCGCGAAAAGCTACCTCGATGTCGCCCCACCGCTAAGCGGGCTCCCCAGCTACGAAGACAAGCTTCTTCGCGTTCAATCATGGCTAAATACTGCGTATTTACAGCGCTATGATTTCACCCCCATGTGAGAGTAGATCATCGCCAAGTACCTAATTTTCTCGAAAGAGAGCAGAAAGCCAGCTGAATAAGCTGGCTTTTTTGTTTTTCGCGTTTGCCATTTCAACACTCTATTCCTCAGAATACTTCTTTAATTACTGACTTTTTAATTTATCGCCTCATATGCAATGTTAATAGAGAGCGACTTATTACTCCGTTTTCTTCATTCTCCAACCTTTAGCATCATTCCTTTAAATATCAGCTTGGTCCAAATACTGTAGCGTACCGTATTGAGGTTCCTTTGATTTTTGTCCTTAAAGGACTAATCATTAAATTCAAAGCTCGTACTCATTGTATGCTCGTTTAAGGGAGATTTAGAACCTTGTTGTCAGTTCATTTTTGCTTTTAGTTGCATCTTGGCTCGTATCTTTATCCCGTTCTCACTCCTCAACAAAAGTCTCTGCTTTACTGTTTCATTAACGAATATTCATTTTATCGCTCGTTCACTAAGGATCCCTCAGATACTTGTTGCTGATCTTATGTAAATTGGTCTTACCAATTTACATTCAGCGATTGAGTTTGCTATCAATGGAGATGTTGTGTAGTTGTAAATTTAATCTTTGATGCGGGTTGAGAAGCAGGAGGAGGTACTGACGTGAAAGGGGAGCTAACACAACAGCTTTTAGATGCTGTTGGCATCATGTTATTGGGCATGGGGCTGGTGTATTTATTTTTAAGTGTATTGATATTAGGTGTACATCTGGTTGCTAAGTGGTGCCGTGAAGAGCCCAAAGCAGCAGATCCGTTAAAGGCGAATGATGCTCGCTCGACCGGAGCTGCAAACACCTTGGATCCTAAATTGGTGGCTGCGATCAGCTTAGCCGTCCAGCAGTATCGTTCTCAGGCTAAATAATGGAGCGCCATATGAACCGAGTAAATTCGATTGTGGCGTCTAAGCCATTACAGTTAACCGATGTTGTCTTGAGGGATGCACATCAGTCTATTTTAGCAACGCGTTTACGCATTGATGACATGCTTCCGATTGCACCTCTGCTAGATAAAGTGGGATTTTGGTCGCTCGAGTCTTGGGGCGGAGCGACCTTTGATGCCTGTATCCGTTATTTGGGTGAAGATCCTTGGGATAGGATCCGTGAGCTGAAAAAGTTAATGCCCAATACGCCTCAGCAGATGTTACTGCGCGGACAAAACCTTTTGGGTTATCGCCATTATGCCGATGATTTAGTGACACGTTTTGTCGAACGTGCCCATGCCAATGGGGTCGATGTGTTCCGTATCTTTGATGCGATGAATGATGTGCGTAACCTCGAGATGGCGGTAAAAGCGGTGCGTGACGTCGGTGGGCACGCGCAGGGCACAATTTCCTATACGACCAGCCCTGTTCATACGGTTGATACTTGGGTCGATATGGCAAAGCGTCTTGAGGACATGGGCTGTCATTCACTGTGTATTAAAGATATGGCGGGTCTGCTGAAGCCGATGGAAGCCTTTGAGCTTATCAGTCGCTTAAAATCACAAACTCAACTCATGCTCTCATTGCATTGCCACGCCACCACAGGCCTGAGTACCGCAACCTATCAAAAGGCGATAGAGGCAGGAATCGATGTGCTCGATACCGCGATTTCTTCCATGAGCCAAACCTATGGTCATACGGCAACTGAAACCGTGGTTGCCATGGTGGCGGAGACTGAGCGTGAAACTCACTATGATCTTGCCTTGCTTGAAGAGATTGCCGCCTATTTCCGTGAGGTGCGGAAAAAGTACGCCAAGTTTGAAGGGGCGTTAAAGGGCGTTGATTCGCGCATTCTTCGGGCTCAAGTACCCGGTGGCATGTTGACGAATATGGAGAGTCAGCTCAAAGAACAAGGCGCGGCCGATAAGCTCGATGCTGTGCTGGAGGAGATCCCTAGGGTACGTCAGGATTTAGGTTTTCTGCCTTTGGTTACGCCAACCTCGCAAATTGTTGGCTCACAGGCGGTTATCAACGTACTGATGGGGCAAAGATATCAATCGTTGACGAAAGAGACTGAAGGCGTGTTAAGGGGCGAATATGGCGCCACTCCAGCCCCGGTTAATCCCGAGTTGCAGGCCAGAGTGCTAAACGGCGCAGCGGCGATAACCTGCCGTCCTGCGGATTTACTCGCACCAGAGTTGGACAAACTGCGTACGGAGTTATTATCAAAGGCGCAGGAGCAGGGTATTAGTCTCGTCTCTGAGAGTAATGAAAAGTCTCTGGACGATGATTTACTCATCTATGCGCTCTTCCCGCAGATTGGCTTACAGTTTTTAAAGCACCGTCACGATCCAACCGCCTTTGAGCCTAAACCTGAACTTGCGCCAGTGTCACCTGTTACGCCGCGAGAGGCCGAAACCTATACCGTCACGGTTGAGGGGCAAACTTATGTGGTTGAAGTCGCCGAGGGTGGCGAAATCAGTCAAATCCAAGCTCAAGGGCATGCCGCACAACAGCTTGGTCAAGCTAATCCTCCTCAGTCGAGTGCTGCGCCAGTGCCTCAAACCAGTGAAGTGAAACTTAAGATGAGTGCGCCCCTATCGGGCAATATCTTCAAAGTGCATGTCGGCATTGGTGACAAGGTGTGCGCTGGCGATGTCGTTATCATCCTAGAGGCCATGAAGATGGAAACCGAAATCCGCGCACAGGGGGATGGCATTATTACCCATCTCTTTGTGAAGGAAGGAGATTCGGTTGCAGTGGGTTCTCAATTACTGGCCTTAGCCTAGGAGTCGTTATGGATGGTTTACTGGCTTTCTGGGCCGAAACGGGCATAGCCCATTTTACTGCGGGGCAAGCCTTGATGATGGCTGTGGGCGCCTTGCTGTTATACCTTGCGATAGTGCGTGGCTTTGAGCCACTACTGCTGTTACCCATTGGTTTTGGCGCCGTGCTGGCGAATATTCCCAACGCGGGTTTTACCGATGAGGGCGGTATGCTGTATTACGCCTACCATGTTGGGATTGAAACCGGGGTGTTTCCGCTGCTGATCTTCATGGGGGTAGGTGCACTGACAGATTTTAGTGCGCTGATTGCCAATCCAAAGACCTTACTACTCGGCGCGGCGGCGCAGTTTGGGATTTTCGCGACCTTAATTGGGGCGATAGCGCTAAATCTGGTACCAGGTTTTGAATTTACCATGCAGGATGCCGCTGCCATTGCCATTATCGGTGGCGCGGATGGACCAACGGCGATTTTCCTTGCCTCTAAGCTTGCGCCTGAGTTACTGGGCGCGATTGCTGTGGCGGCCTATTCCTATATGGCGCTGGTGCCGATTATCCAGCCGCCGATCATGCGTCTACTCACGACCCAAGCCGAGCGTGAGATAAAGATGGAACAGCTCAGGGACGTGAGTAAGAAGGAGAAGATCATTTTCCCGCTGATGGTATTGGGCTTAACGATTTTATTCTTACCCGCAGCGACTCCTTTGGTTGGCATGTTTTGCCTTGGCAACCTAATGCGCGAGTCGGGTGTGGTAGATAGATTATCGAAAACGGCGCAAAACGAGCTGATTAATATCGTCACCATTTTCTTAGGTTTGGCCGTCGGTTCTAAACTTTCTGCGGAGCAATTCTTGCGCGTCGAAACCTTGGGGATCTTGGTTCTGGGCGCGTTGGCATTCGGGATTGGTACCGCTGCAGGGGTGCTGATGGCAAAACTGATGTGCAAATTAACCGGCGGTAAGGTCAACCCGTTAATTGGCGCGGCGGGCGTATCGGCAGTGCCAATGGCGGCAAGGGTAGTGAATAAAGTGGGGTTAGAGGCTAATCACCATAACTTTTTGCTGATGCACGCCATGGGGCCAAACGTTGCTGGGGTATTAGGCTCTGCGGTTGCGGCGGGGATTTTACTGGCTGTGCTTGGCTAGGCTGCGAGTTAGGAAGGCTAGAGCAAAGCCTATTGTTAACCAATAGGCTTTTAAGCCGTTAACCATAGGAGCAGCATAAGCAGCAAAATCACCGTGCCGCTGATGGCTATGATGTAGATAAAGCCACGTTTTCCTTGAGCCAGCGGTAAACCATTGGCTTTTAAAAACAGTATCCACAGTAAGCAAAGGATAAGCGGGAATAAAAACAGTTTGGTCATGTTTCATTCTACTTTTGGTAAATAAGTGAAGAGTTTAACAGCTTGCTTGGGCTAAAGTCATGGATGTTTTATTCGCAATAAGTGAAACACGGATAATAAAAAAGACCGCTTTTGCGGTCTTTTTATTGGATAACTCTTAATGATTTATCGTGATTAATTATCGGCAACCGCAGCCGTTTGAGTCTCGTTGCTGTAGAACTGATCAACATCAAGCTCATTTTCAGATTTGCCAATCACCACGGCGGTCATCATATCGCCTGTGACGTTGGTCGCGGTGCGGATCATATCGATAATACGGTCGATGGCGGCAATAAAGGCGATACCTTCTAGGGGTAAACCAATCACACCTAAAGTGACGGTTAACATCACCATGGCGCTGCCTGGCACGCCAGCGGTACCGACTGAGGCCACAGTGGCTGTAACGGCAATCATCACATAATCTAAGGTGTCGAGTGGAATACCGTAAATTTGAGCGATAAAAATCGCGGCAATTGCAGGGTAAATACCACCACAGCCATCCATGTTCATGGTGGCGCCGAGCGGCATAACGAAGGCGCTATAACGCTTTGATACGCCCATGGTTTCAACCGCTCTGGTACTGGCGGGCAGAGTGCCGAAACTTGAAGAGGTACTAAAAGCCACTAATTGCGCTGGCATGGCCTTACGGAAAAATTGCACAGGGCTTAAGCCCGCGGCAAATTTAACTAGTCCGCCGTAGACAAAAATCATATGGATAAGGGCGGCAATATAGATGGCGGCAATAAATTTGCCTAGAGGTAATAGGGTCGATAAACCATATTCACCCACTACCCAAGCCATTAAACCAAATACGCCAATAGGGGTGAGTTTTAGCACCATGCGTGTCAGTTGGAACATGACCTCGGCACCCGCTTCGATGGTGCGTTTTAGTGGTTCGGCTTTCTCACCAACCTTGTTGATGGCGATCCCGACTAACGCAGCAAATACAATGATCTGCAGAACTTTTCCATCCGCCAGTGAGGCAAAGGGATTGACTGGGATCATATCGAGCAGCACCTGCGCGAAGCCTGGAATATTGCGCTCACGCACTTCCGTGGTGGCCAGTTGCATTGTGCCGCCCATATCGATAAGCGAGCCAACCGCTAAACCAATCAGTGAGGCGACAGTGCCTGTCAGCATAAACATGCCTAAGGTCTTAAGACTTAAGCGTTTGAGATTTGTTTGAGAGCCGAGCGAGGTGATACTGACTACAATCGCACAAAAGACCAGTGGCGCAACCAGCATCTTAATGGCGCTGATAAACAAATCACCAAGGGGTTTAAGCACGGTAGCGGTTTCGCCTAACAGTACGCCAACGAGCGCACCTAAAATAAAGCCTGCGAGGACTTTTTGCCAAAAAGGAATGCGGCTAATGGTTTGAAGGATCATGCGTTTTCCAAAAATATATCATTACAAGCCCATGGACCTGAGATGCTAGTATGAGTATCCACTTGAAGTGAATGAACTTATACCAAGCGACGAGTCAGGTACAGGACATTTTTTGCCATTAAAAGCATTGTATCGGCTGTGGTAGGGTTATAACAAACCGATTTTCTTATAACTTATTGTGATAAATGAGTTTGTTGTGAAATGGTTAGTCGCTACATCCTTTTAACGCTGTGGTAGTTCACTGTTTGATAGTGTGAAAGAGCAGTAATTTCATAGAGTAAGCTTTTATGTCTGAATTAAGCATGATGTTTTCTGGGGCTTTTTTAGCCGCAACCTTGTTACCGGGAGGATCAGAAGTTTTACTGATTGCATTGCTGAATAAAGCGCCGCAAGCTTGGGCCGCATTAGTGGTGGTGGCCAGTGTGGGCAATACCTTAGGGGCGATGACGAGTTTTTATCTAGGGCGCATCGGCCGGTTTGCAAAGTCCCCCGAGGCCCTAAGTGAAGGAAAACATGCCAAAGCCTTAGCCCTTATTGAGCGTTACGGTGTTTGGTCGTTATTGTTGTCGTGGGCGCCAGTGATTGGCGATCTATTATGTTTATTGGCGGGGTGGTTAAAGCTTAGGGTGCTTCCCGCATTAGTGATTATTTTGATCGGCAAAACCCTGCGTTACCTTATCGTGGCGGCCGTCACATTGCATTGGTTTAGTTAGTTTTTAAACGTGTTGTTCGGTTAAAGGATGATAAGGCTGCAAAGGAAGTCCTTGTATTACTTGGAACTTTGCAGGGCTTAATGAGTCTGAACTCATTATTGATACTGAGCATTCTACAGGGGCTAATTTTTTAGCCTATTGATGTATAAGGGGAATACCTTGAAAAAATGGATATTAGCGGTCGCGATCTCCGCCGCACTTGCAGGTTGTGCCAGTCAAACCTCAACTCAATTACCCGCGGGCGTAAAGTTAATTGAAAATGTGCAACTGAAGGACTCTGAAGTTGGTATTCCCTTTAAAAAATATCAGCTTGCCAATGGTCTAACGGTTATTTTGCATCAAGATCATTCCGATCCCTTAGTGCATGTCGATGTGACTTATCACGTCGGCTCGGCCAGAGAACTTGCAGGCCGTTCAGGCTTCGCCCATTTATTCGAACATATGATGTTCCAAGGCTCTGAGCACGTCGCCGATGAGCAACATTTTGAGGTGGTGACCGAGGCGGGGGGCACGCTGAACGGCTCCACTAATACCGACAGAACCAACTACTTTGAGACAGTCCCTAGCAACCAGCTCGAAAAAATGCTGTGGCTCGAGTCTGACCGTATGGGCTTTTTGTTGCCGGCGCTAACCAGCGAAAAGTTTGAAGTACAGCGCGAGACAGTGAAAAACGAGCGCGCTCAACGCATTGATAATCAACCCTATGGCCGAATGAGCGAGCGCTTTAATCAGGCGATGTTCCCGGTCGGTCATCCCTATTCTTGGCCTGTGATCGGCTGGCCAGAGGATCTTAACCGCGCCACAGTGGATGATGTGAAACACTTTTTCCAGCGCTGGTACGGCCCGAATAACGCTACGCTAACGATTGGCGGCGATTTTGATGAGCTGCAAGCCTTAGCCTGGGTAAACAAATACTTTGGCGAAATCCCCCGTGGCCCCGAGGTTCAACCCGAGCCTAAGACCTTAGTTACGCTCGATAAGACGCGCTATATCTCGATGGAAGATAACGTGCATCTACCGCTGATCCGCATCGGCTTTCCGACTGTGTATGCCAGCCATCCCGATGAAGCCGCACTGGATTTATTAGCCAATATCCTCGGTGGCGGTAAAACCTCACTCGTTTACAAAAACTTGGTTAAGGACGGTTATGCCGTGCAGGCAAGCGTGAGCCAACCTTGCCAAGAGTTAGCCTGTCAGATGTCGATTTATGCCTTAGCCAATCCGCAAAAAGGCGCGACCCTAGCCGAACTTGAGCAGCGTATTCTCGACTCTATTAATGAGTTTGAGCAGCGCGGCGTCACCGACGATGACCTGCAAAAGGTGAAAGTACAGTTTGAGGCCGATACCATTTTTGGCCTGCAGAGCGTAAAAGGCAAAGTGTCTATGCTTGCCTTGAATCAAACCATGTTTGGTGAGCCGAATAAGATTGCAGTAGACCTTGCGCGCTATGCCAATGTGACCAAAGACGATGTGATGCGGGTAT
Organism: Shewanella sp. GD04112; assembly: GCF_029835735.1. Lineage (NCBI taxonomy): Bacteria > Pseudomonadati > Pseudomonadota > Gammaproteobacteria > Alteromonadales > Shewanellaceae > Shewanella > Shewanella sp. GD04112. The sequence continues at coordinate 3,718,652 of NZ_JAOEAL010000001.1, read as the reverse complement.
TTAAAAAGTACATCAAAGACAAGCCCATGGTGGTGATGAGTGTGGTGCCGCAGGGAATGACGGCTTTAGTCGCTCATCCGGATAACTTCACCCCTCAAACCTTGCCTGTGGCAGATACGGCTGTAGAGGGCGATTTACCCGCTGCCAAGTTGGTGTCAAGTTTTGACCGCTCCAAAATGCCAGCCTCGGGCGCGGCGCCCGTGCTTAAAGTCCCGACAATTTGGACCACTAAGTTAGCCAATGGCATCGAAGTGATGGGCACTCAAAGCAGCGAAACCCCGACTGTGGAGTTAGTGATTTATCTTAACGGCGGACACAGATTAGTGCCCGTTGAAAAGGCGGGCCTGGCAAGCCTTACCGCTGAGATGCTGAATGAGTCGACGCAAAAGCGCTCAACAGAGCAGTTGTCGCAGGCGCTTGAGATGCTCGGCAGTACGGTGGACTTTAGTGCCTCCGAAACCCAAAGCACGATTAAGGTGTCGGCGCTTACCGAGCACTTGGATGAAACCTTAGCCATTTTAGAAGAAAAGCTGTTCCAGCCTGCGTTTAACGAGGCCGACTTTGCGCGGGTGAAGCAACAACAGTTGCAGCAAATTCAGCATATGCAGTCAGACCCCGGCTATGTCGCTAACTCTGCGCTGTATAGCTTGCTCTATGGTAAGAATAACGCTCAAGGCGTCAGCGATGCTGGGACCTTAGATTCCGTTGCCGCGCTGACACTTGCGGATGTGAAGGCGTTTTATGCCGAACAGTACCGTGGTGCGAACGCTAAAATCATTACGGTGGCGGATCTGCCAGAAAGTGCATTACTACCTAAGCTCGCGGGATTGAGTCAATGGCAAGGGGAGGCGAGTAGATTGCCGCCACTCAAGTCATTCCCTGCACTAAAGGGCGGGACTATCTATCTGATCGATAAACCGGGCGCCGCTCAGTCGGTGATTAACATTGCGAAACGTGCCTTACCCTATGATGCAACAGGTAATTATTTTAAATCTTACCTGATGAACTATCCGCTTGGTGGCGCCTTCAATAGCCGTATTAACCTCAACTTACGTGAGAACAAGGGGTATACCTATGGGGCTCGCAGTTCATTTACCGGTGGCGTCGAAGTCGGTGACTTTGTGGCCTCGAGTGATGTGCGTACCGATGTGACGGCCAAGGCAGTAAATGAATTTATCAAAGAAATCAAAGCCTATCAGCAGAATGGGATGACAGATACTGAGCTCGGCTTTATGCGTAACTCGGTTTCCCAAGGACAAGCATTGGATTATGAGACGCCTTATCAGAAGGCGGGCTTTATGCGGATGATCCAGCGTTACCAGCTGAGCCAAGATTTTACTACCGAGCAGGACAAAATTATAAATACTGTAACAAAAGATGAACTCAATGCCCTCGCGGCTTCCGAGCTAGATATCTCGAAAATGATCATCTTAGTGGTGGGAGATAAGGCGAAAATTGAAGCGGATTTAGCAACTTTAGGCTATCCAATTGAAACTTTAGTATTGTAAATTAGCTTTTCGACCCAATATAAATTGCAGACAAGCTAATTGTGCAGCACAACCTCGCTGCCAGTCTAAAGTATTAACGAGTAAGACGGTGACAGCATTAGCTGTCACCGTCTGCGTTTTATCGTAGAAGAATGTAATTAGGCTTGCCCCACGGACAGGTTTAGATTTATTTTGAGGCGTATTTTGAAAGATAAGCCTCAAAATAAAGGTCTGACTGTTAACCTTGTCGCGATAGCGAATCACCAATCAGAGAAGCGCAAATTGAAGCCATTCAATGAATTAGTACAACATTTCTCGGACGCTCAAGGGCGTGCCGCACTCCTTGGCATGTTACGTGGAATTGAGCGTGAAGCGCTGCGTATCGACGAGTCAGGCTACCTTGCGTTAGATGGTCATCCATTAGAGCTTGGCTCTGCATTAACGCATTCGCGTATTACGACAGATTACAGTGAAGCACTGCTTGAATTTATCACTCCTGTAAACAATCAAGTTGGCCCCCTATTGCAAGGACTGACCGAGACCCATGCCTTTAGCGTGCGTCATTTGCATGGTCAGCGTCTGTGGCCCGTGAGCATGCCATGTTACGTGAAGGATGAGCAGAATATTCCAGTCGCCCGTTATGGCACTTCGAACACGGGTAAGATGAAAACCTTGTATCGCAAAGGCTTAACCTACCGTTATGGCGCCCTGATGCAGATTATCTCCGGGGTGCATTTTAACTTCTCGGTATCGCAGGAGCTGTGGCAAAGCCTCTATGAGTTGAGTGACAAAAGCGTGAGCTTTGAGGATTTTATCTCCGAATCTTACTTTGGCCTCATTCGCAATTACCGCCGTTTAGTCTGGGTATTACCTTATCTGTTTGGGGCATCACCTGCGCTGTGTAGCTCGTTTATCAAGGGGCAGAAGACCGATTTACGCTTTGAAAAATCGGGCCGCGGCACCCTGTATTTACCCTATGCGACTTCACTGCGGATGAGCGATTTAGGTTACACCAATAAAGAGCAAGAAGATCTTAATATCAGCTATAACTCCCTGCCCGAGTATCTGGCTGGGGTGAGAGCCGCGATTAAGATGCCATCGGCCAACTTTGCCAATATTGGGGTGAAGGTGGATGGTGAATATCGCCAGCTCAATGCCAACGTGCTGCAAATTGAAAACGAATTTTACTCGCCTATCCGTGCTAAACGCGTCACCAAAAGCGGTGAGAAACCCTCTGAAGCCCTTGCCCGTGCGGGGGTTGAATATATTGAGGTGCGTGCATTAGATGTGAACCCCTTCAGCCCGATTGGGATTGAAGAGAACCAAGTGCGTTTCCTCGACTTGTTCTTACTCTATTGCTTACTAACCGAGTCGCCTAAGTGCCATGCGGCAGAAGAAGCCCGTTTAAGTGCTAACTTAAAATCCGTCGTGCTTGAAGGCCGCAAGCCTGGGCTCGAGTTATTAACCGAGACAGGTACACGCTCACTGCAAACGTGGCTTTTGGATCTGTTTGAGCATTTGGATGCATTGGCCAAATTGCTCGATGGTGATAAACAGGAATACCAAGCGGCCTTAGCCCATTGGCGTGAAGCCGTGAATGATCCGCAAAAGACCTTGTCAGGGCAGGTCATCCAACAATTAATCACTAACGGCCAAGACCATGGACAATGGGTGATGTCACTGGCGCAGCAATATCACCAATACTTTATGGATTACCCCTTATCAGCCGAGGTTGTCAGCGATTATCAAGCCGAGGCGCAAGCATCGCTCAACAAGCAAGCGGACATCGAAGCGGCGCAAAGTGCGGTATCCTTTGATGATTATCTGACGGACTATTTCGGGACTTCATCCTAATGAGTCACTATTTAACCGGGCACAAACTTACACTAGCCGCCAGTCTACTCGGTCTCACTGCATTGTTGTCTGGTTGTGCCTCTTCGCCTGAAGATGACTTAAGTTGCGGCACTGTGTCCGGGTATTTACAGCCCGATGCCAGCACCCATTGGTATCGGGTTGTGGTGACTCATCTCAATGGTAAGCCCGTGGTGTCTAAACCTAATTATCAATTGGCGCCGGGGCAATATGAGTTCACTGTCGCCGAGCTGATTGATGATCCTTCCCTTGGGGTTTCCCTCAGTGCGCGTACTCCTAAAACCTTCAAGTTAATGGTGGAAGGGCATCAGCGTTACCATATTGGCGCCTTATTCCACACGGATAAACGCTATATGGGTAAAGATACCAACTATTGGGAGCCCGGTGTGTGGCAGCAAGAAAATCATGAATGCCAGTTTGACCTTAGCCCTGAAACAAAATAATCAGATTTAACAATGGATTGTCATTTCTGTTAATGAGTTTGGTCTGATAATAGGCGCTAAGGTGATCTTAGCGCCAAAAACAGGATTGGCGCTTTGCCTCACCCTGTGACTGTGCGATGATGAGCCAGTTTTATTTCTTGGGAGAACAAGCGCTGAATGAAATGGCTTTCGACAACTCTGCTATGTGCATCCATTGGTTTACTCTCTGGCTGCGCTACGTCTCCGCCTAAATCTCCCGATAACCTTTGCGATATTTTTCAAGAGCATCGTTCATGGTACGAAGCCGCTAAGGACACCCGTGATAAATGGGGCGTGCCTGTGCATGTGCCGCTGGCGATGATGTATCAAGAAAGCTCCTTCAAGCATAATGCCGCGCCGCCCATGGAGTACTTTTTAGGGTTTATTCCCATCGGTCGAGCCAGTGATGCCTATGGCTATGCGCAGGCCAAAACCATGACCTGGGATGATTATGTTCGCGAGACGGGAAACAGCTGGTCTTCTCGCAGTAATTTTGATGATGCCATGGATTTTATGGGCTGGTTTATTTACAAGACTAATAAGATCAATGGCGTTTCCAAGTGGGATGCGAGGGCGCAATACCTCAATTATCACGAAGGGTGGGGAGGCTATCGCCGCGGGACTTATAAGTCTAAGGCGTGGCTGGTTAAAGTTGCGGCTAAGGTAGATGACAGGGCTAAGCGCTATGCGGCTCAATATAAAACCTGTCAGGAGGATTTAGATTCTTCTTGGCTGTGGCGCTTATTCTTCGGCTAGTAATAGATTTATGCGTTTAGGAGCTTATGGTTGATAAGCTCCTAATGTCACTACCGCGCCAATTGGTTATTGGCCGCAATCGCTTCGAGTGCTTTTATCGCTTTCTTCTTACCGCGTTTTTGCTCATACATAGCTTGGTCTGCCTGTTTAAATGATTTTGCCCAATCATTGTCGTATGCGGCTATACCCACGCTGAAGTTAAGATTTAAGGATGACTCTTGGTGTAACTTGACGCGCATAGCATCCAAATCGCTTTCAAGCAGCTCTAATGGACCATGGCAGAGGGCGACAAACTCATCACCCCCGAAGCGCGAGATAATGCCTTTATGCTTCCAATAGCTCAGTATGGTATTCGCTACTCGCTTAATGGCCATATCGCCCGCCTGATGCCCATGCTGATCATTAATGGTCTTGAGATTATCCATATCGATAATCACCAAAAAGCTGCCTAGATGAGCCTTAGGTTGCCAATGTTGCAGAGCATCTTCGAAGTTTTTACGGTTATAGAGTCCGGTTAAGTTATCGAAGTTGGCGAGTTTAGTGATTTGCAATGACTTCTGGTACAGGGCAATCGCATTGCTGGCTTCATGGGTGAGAATAGAGACCAGATTGCGGTCGTAATCACTAAAGGCTCCGACACTACTGCTGTCGAGATTGAGCATGCCATAGAGTTTGCCATCGATGCGTATTGGGCTTGAGAGCGTAGAACGTATCGGTTGCTTAGCCGCGGTGAGCAAGATGTGCTGCTCTTCACCGGTGAGCGTACTGGCGGCATTGATGTTTTTCATATCATCCACTACCACCACGCGATCGCATTTGCCCTTAGTGAGTCGATATTCGAAGGATTGCTCGAGGGAAAAATTCAATTGCTTGAGCATGTTAAGATCAAGCCCAACAACGGATTCGAAGTGCAGTTTATGGGTCTCTTCGTTGACTTTGATGATGCTACCCATTTCGGCACCGTTAATGATGCAAACGGCTTTATTCAGCAGTGCATCGAGAAACGCATGTTCATTTTTATACTGGCTCGACAGATGGGCAAGCTCGTAAATGGCGTCGTTAATGCTCACCACTTGCTCTAAGTGTTGCCATAGGCGGGTTAAGCGACCCTGGTGCAGGTAGTAAATAAGGCTGTAGGCAATCACATAGATAAGACAGACAAACAGCAGCGGCAGGATAGTCCAACCTTCGGTGGGAGCATTAAACACAAACAGTAAGACGAATAATACTATTGGCACTATCAGCAGCAATAGATGATAGCGATAGTCCAAGCGGTCTATGGTTTTACGTTTAAAATTATCCCTTAATTTCACTCGGCAGTTCCTTTGTTCGTGCTCCGGTTAGTCAGCTTTAATCACTACATCACTAACTCATTCACGCTGAGTATGGATAAGTATATAACGAAGATAAAAAAATGACTGATAAGGGAACAAAATTGCTCCCTTATCAGTGGTCTGCGGCTCGGTTAGGCTTTAGCGAACTCAGCTAAAATCCACGCGAGTGGCGCTTGGTATTGGCTTGGCATCCAAGTTTGCAGCGCGCTAATACTGTCTTTTAACACGGCAGCATTCGGCACAGAAAGGTTTAAGTGCCCGACTTTACGCCCTGGACGAACCTCTTTGTTGTACCAATACAGCTCGGCATTGGGCAGGCTTAACCAGCGGGGATCGTTTTCGATACCAATCAGGTTGACCATCACGCATTGAAAGTTCACCTGTGGCTGCGGAATCGCAATACCGCACAGGGCTCTTAAATGCAGTTGGAATTGATCCATATGGGTGCCAGCTTGAGTCCAATGGCCTGAGTTGTGTACCCGCGGGGCTAACTCGTTAACCAGCAGATTATCGCCAACACGGAAACACTCCATCGCCATCACGCCGACATATTCCAGCTCATGCATAATGGCGCTGAGCATGCCTTCCGCTTGGGCTTGCAGGTGATTCAGGCGAGTCAGTGGCGAAATTGAGGCCATCAAAATGCCGTCTTGGTGCAGGTTGAGTGTTAATGGATAAAACACGCATTGACCTTCACGGGTACGTACGCCGACTAAGGAGACTTCTTCATCGAAGTTGATTGCTTGTTCGGCAATGGCCAAGTTACGCCAATCTTGGGGTATCTCTCCCGCTTCGGCTTGTTTTAGCCAGTGTTGACCCTTGCCGTCGTAACCACCTGTGCGGCGCTTCATTAGCACGCGAGGGCCAAAATCTTGGTACAGATTTTCGACGTCGGTTTTATCATCGACAAGTGTCCAAGGCGCTGTTGGGACTTGGATCTGATCGAGTAAGCTTTTTTGGCTGTAACGGTCGGCTAAACGGCTAAATACTGGGCCGTTAACAAAATGCGGATGGGTGCTGAGTTGTAAGCTTAAGGCGGATTCGGGCCACTGCTCGCGTTCTGCGGTGATGATATCCTGAGGCGCTAGCGGCAGGATTTCATCGGTTGGCGTCATGATATCTACGGCGCGAACATCAATCGCCAGAGGTTCGCCCGCGTGAGTCAGCATGGCGCCAAGTTGGCCATTACCTAATACCCAAACCTTAGGTTTTGCGCTTGCTTGAGTCATTAGGCTTCCCTCGGATCGGGATTGTCCAGCACTGCGCGGGTTTGTTCTTCTCTAAAGGCTTCTAAACGTGCGGCAAGCTCAGCATCGTTATTGGCTAAGATTTGGCAGGCGAGTAATCCGGCGTTAAAGGCTCCAGCGGTTCCGATGGCCAGTGTGCCTACGGCAATGCCTTTTGGCATCTGTACGATAGACAGTAAGCTATCCATGCCCGACAGCGCTTTGCTTTGTACTGGTACACCTAATACGGGTAAGCGAGTTTTTGAGGCAATCATACCGGGTAAGTGAGCGGCACCGCCCGCACCACCGATAATAATTTTAAAACCACGGTCAGCGGCTCCGGCTGCAAACTCCATCAGTTTATCTGGCGTTCTATGGGCAGATACGACTTCAACATGGTAAGGCACTTGCAGTTTATCCATGATCTCAGCGGCGGCTTCCATTGTGGGCCAATCACTCTTAGAACCCATAATAACAGCAACAAGGGCTTGCATGATAACTCCTTAACTCACTAATTTTAATTATATTTTGACCTTGTATCAGGTCTGGGTACAGTCGATGTCCGCAACCCCTATCAGAGCCGGGAGCATCATGGCGCAGAATAATAGCATGTAAAGCCTGATTTCTGACGTTTTTTGCGCGTAAAAATAGCGCTTTTAGCGTGGATAAAGTGTTCGCTGAATGGGCTTAAATCCCCTGAGACCATTAAAGGTTTCAGGGGGCAGGTATAAGAAGGGTTAACTTGAGGGTGACTGAGTGACAGTCGTACTTGATTCGATAATCTGTTCTGGCACAGGCGCTTCTGCCAAGGCTTCACGCAGAGTGGGATAAAACTTCAGTACGCCTTCAATCGGTTGCACTTTAGCTCTCGCTAGGGTGCGAATGGGTTGGAACTGCAAATCGGCAATGATCAGCTTAGTGTGGTTAAGTTTACATTTATCTATGAGCTTATTGAGTGCCGCAAGACCCCCCGCATCGAGGATGGATACCCCATCTAAGTAAAGGACGATGACTTGTTTGTCTTGGGTGAGGCTCGCTATCTCGGCAAAAATTCGATCTGCCGCGGCAAAAAACAATGGGCCGTTAATTTTTATCACCGCCCAGTCAGCGGGGAGGGGTTGATCGACATAGCGCTTATTGGTGCTGATATCATAGAGCTTGGTCATCTCAGCAATTTCTTTCATAAACAGTAGCGCGGCTAAGATAATGCCCACGCTGATGGCGATCACCATATCGAAAATGACTGTGAGTGAAAAACAGGTTAGAAACACCAAAATATCGCTGGTGGGCGCCGTTTTCAGTAAATGTACCGCTTTGGGGGCTTCACTCATATTCCAAGCCACCACCAATAATAATGCGGCCATGGCTGACATGGGTAAGTAGGCTAATACTCCCGCGAGCGCGACTAAACCCACCAAGACCACTATGGCGTGGATCATCGATGCTATTGGGCTCTGGGCTCCCGCCTTAACGTTTGCCGCGCTGCGCGCAATGGCCGCCGTTGCTGGGATACCGCCAAAAAATGGGGTAATGATGTTACCTATACCTTGGCCGAGGAGCTCACTATTCGCGCTGTGGCGTTTTCCTGTCATGCCATCGAGCACTACGGCACACAGCAGCGATTCAATCGCACCTAACATGGCAATCGCAAAGGCGGCGGGCAGTAAGGCTTGAAAGGTCGCCAGATTAAATTCAAAGGTTTGACCGTTTGCGCCCGTTTGTAACCAAGGCCATTCAAAGTGGGGGAGTACAGCGGGAATACCTGTGCCGACACTGCCGTCGCTTAATTGATAATGAAAGCGTGTTCCTATGGTTTCAATATCGGCGCCCATGGCATTTAACACTAGGGCAAGAATACTGCCTAAGGCGATTGCGGGCAGATGGGCTGGTACTGGGAGCTTCAATTTAGGCCAGAGTAGCATAGTGGCGAAGGTGGCCGCGGCGACTAACAAGCTCGGCAAGTGAAGGCTGGGTAATGCCTGGCCTAAGGCCATGATTTTGGAAAAATATTGCTCCGGCATGTGCTCTATATGCAGGCCAAAGAAGTCTTTTAGCTGCAAAGTTGCAATCACTACCCCAATCCCTGCGGTAAAACCTAAGGTGACGGATTCTGGGATGTAGAGGATCAATCTGCCGAGCCTTAACATCGCCATGGCGACTAACATCATGCCTGACATCACAGTCGCAATGAGCAGCCCTGCCAAACCAAATTGCTGGGCGATGGGATAGAGTAATACGACGAAGGCGGCCGTTGGCCCTGACACGCTATAACGGGAGCCGCCCGTCATCGCTATGATAAAACCACCGACAATGGCGGTGTATAGGCCATATTGTGGGGCGACACCGCTGGCAATGGCCAGTGCCATCGCCAACGGAATGGCAATAATCCCGACGGTCAGTCCCGCCAGCAGATCTTGTCCAAAACGTTTAACCGAATACTTATCTTTTACGCACGCCTCGCTAAGGGCGTGGGCAATTCTTAATGAAAACAAATGAGCAGAGTGTGACACGTGTGGGTCCATAAACGCGGCTTGTTACAAGGCTCTATTTTAGAGTCCAGAAAAATGTCCTTGTGTGATCATAGTTGCAAAAGGCGGTTAAATGTCTTTGTTTTTGATAAATACTGTGCTTGGTAAAGTGAATGTGACAATTTCTCTTATCAAATAACCCTTTTGTGCCGAAGCTGCGTTTATAGGGATATCCACCATTGAGAACACTTTGATTAGGTCACTATCATGAGATATCCATCTTCAGTCTTTCGCCATAAAGCGCATTTAAGTTTTGTTATTTCTGGATTAACACTCGCTATTTTGCTTGGTTTGAGTGGTTGCAGTGATAAAGCCGCGGAACAGCAAACCCCTGCTGAATTAGCCGCTCAAGCAAAACTCGCCGCCGAGCAACAGGCAGAGCGTCAGGCCTATAGGCAAAAAGAAGCCGCAATCGCCATGCATGAACAAGCCTCGTCAGCAAAACTGCGGACAATGAGTGCTGAGAGTCGAGCCTATATTGCGCAACCTACAGCCAGTATCAGTGCGGCGCCCGCGTTCAACGGCGATTGGCCGGGGGCTGTGCCACCCGAGCGTAATCGCTTCGAGAAACCAGTGCCAAACGGCATCATGATTGCGGGGGAAATCCCGGTTTCCACCTTTGCTATCGATGTCGATACTGGTAGTTACACGACCTTAAGACGAATGTTGAAGGAAGGGCGATTACCACAGAAGGACACGCTGCGCGTCGAAGAAATGCTGAATTATTTTTCCTATGACTATCCGCAGCCGGGGAAAAATGATGCGCCCTTTAGTGTCACGACTGAGCTTGCGCCATCACCCTATAACGATGACATGATGTTACTTCGCATCGGTTTGAAGGGATATGAGCAGAGTAAGGCTGAACTGGGTACCAGTAACTTAGTGTTTCTGCTGGATGTGTCAGGGTCGATGGCATCGCCCGATAAGTTACCTTTGCTGCAAACAGCCTTGAAAATGCTGACCCAGCAACTCGATGCGCAGGATAAGGTTTCGATTGTCGTCTATGCCGGCGCCGCAGGCGTGGTGTTAGATGGCGCAGCAGGTAACGATACTCAAACCCTTAACTATGCGTTAGAGCAGCTCAGTGCGGGTGGTTCAACCAATGGGGCGCAGGGGATTCAGCTTGCCTATCAGTTAGCGCAGAAACACTTTGTTGAAGGCGGTATCAATCGAGTGATACTTGCGACCGACGGTGACTTTAATGTCGGCACGACCAACCTCGATGAGTTAATCGATTTAGTTAGCTCGCAGAAACAACAGGGCATTGGGCTCACTACACTCGGCTTTGGTATGGGCGACTACAATGACCATCTGATGGAGCAATTAGCCGATAAGGGCAATGGGCAATATGCCTATATTGATTCTATCAATGAGGCGAGAAAAGTGCTGGTGGAACAGTTAAGTGCAACCTTACTCACCATAGCCAAAGAGGTGAAAGTGCAGGTTGAGTTTAATCCTGCTCTTGTGGCCGAATACCGCTTGATTGGCTATGAGAACCGCGCCCTCGCGCGTGAAGATTTTAATAATGACAAGGTGGACGCGGGCGAAATTGGCGCTGGGCATACGGTCACGGCGCTTTACGAGCTGCGTTATGTTGATGCGGGTAATTTGGCCAATGATAAACTTCGCTATGGCTATAATCCCAAAACGGGCCATGAAAAATATAGCCGCGACGAAATCGCCTTTCTGAAATTACGTTATCAGCTACCGGATGCGACTCAAAGCCAGCTACTGAGTTATCCAATCCGTGCCGACCTAAGGGTAAAATCATTAGCGCAGGCGAGTGATGATTTTCGTTTTGCCGCTGCTGTGGCTGGTTTGGGACAGTTGCTGAATCAAAGCCACTATTTGCATCAATTTGATTATAATAAGCTTAGTGCGCTCACACGTTCTGCGCTGGGGGAAGATACCTGCGGCTATCGGCATGAATTTATGCAACTTGTCGATACCGCTGCAATGCTTGCACAAACACAGCGAGCGCCAATCAAAAAATCCTTTGATGCCGGAGATAAACCTTTCCCGCCCGAGGACAAACTGCATCAGCAATGAGCCAAATTATTATGTTTCAGTTAGTTAACCATTAGGGAGCTGCCATGGCCCTGGCGATACCGCAAATGCATGCCCATGAGCATACCGATGAACAGTTAATGCAATGCTATGCCAAGGGCGATGGCAAAGCATTTGAGCAGCTTTATCTTAAACACAAAGGCGCCTTGTACCGTTACTTTGTGCGCCAACTCGGTGACAAACAGTTAGCCGAAGATTTATATCAAGAAACTTGGGGACGGGTGATCCGTGCCGCCGCAAACTATGAGCCGAGCGCTAAGTTTAATACTTGGCTCTATCGGATTGCCCATAATCTGTTGATTGACCATGTCAGGGCGGTTAAGCCCGTCGACTTAGTTAGCCATGATAACGAGGAAGGGCTAGATACCTTTGTGGGAGCTGAGCAGGAACAACCCGATGTGTATTGGCAGGAAACGCAAAAGAGTCTGTTGCTGAAAACCTGTATTGCCCTGTTACCCCAAGTGCAGAAAGAGGCCTTTATTCTCAATATCGAAATGGGCTTTACCGCAGCAGTGATCAGCGATATTGCCGGGGTGACACTCGAGGCGACCAAGAGCCGTATTCGTTACGCATATCAAAGCTTAAAAGATTGTGTCAATGCTAAATGGCAGGAGGTTGGCCATGAGTAATTCCACTCTGTCATCGGAAGAAGAGGCACTACATCAGGAAGTCTCGGCTTGGTATCACAAACAAGCACTGGAAATGCCGCCAGAGCGGCTCGACCAAGATATTTTGCGCCTATCACAGGCCCGCGTAGCTGAAATGAATGTGAGCCAGCTTAAGCCTGTAGCTACGCCAGTGTGGCGCCGTTTCCCATGGGCGTTATCGAGCGCGGCTTCATTAGTGCTTGTTGTTGGTTTAGTGATCCTTAACCGAGGCCATTTTGAGGAGGAGTTAGTCGCGCCTGCCGCTTTGACTATGAGTGCGCCCATGCCAGCTCAAGCACAGTTAGATAACGCTGCGCAGCAAGCCGAAATGGCGCGTCAAGCCAAAGTTGAGGATGAATCAACACAAAATAGCCAAAGGGAGGCGATAAGGGCTGAAGCTAAGATGTCAGCACACGAAAAACTACAAGCCGAGTCTCGAGCATTACCGCAAATAGCACGGGCATTGCCTCAGAATGAGGTAGCCGTAGCGGCTGCACCACATGATAAAGGTGTACTGATGGCGTCGTTAACACGTTTGCAGGCCTTGATTGACTCGAAACAAATACAGGAAGCCTTAGCACTTGAGCAGCGCTTAGTGGAGCAATTTCCTGAGTTGTCGAAAAGTAAGACTGAAATCGCTTCTGAAGATCTTAGTACAGTAGAAAAATTTAAAGCGTTACAGCAGCGCCTTCATCAATAGTTCAACTCCATCTTAATTAGCGGGGCATAGTTGCGTTATGCCCCGCTGACGTGCGTCTTTTATTCGTTAAGTAGTGGTATTTATCTAACCTTTTTACAGGCCGTAATGTTAATTACTTGATCATGGTCATAAAGCGAACAGGAATTCGCCTGCTATATTGGAGATCGATAAACGACTTGACTAGTATCAATAGTCAAAGCCCAAGTTCAGGAGGCGATATGCTTAAAAGACTCATGCATGATCATAAACATATAGCAGTGCTATTGAATGTCTTGAAAAACAAGCAGATGAAATTAGCTGAAGGTGAAGCCATCAATTTTATTGTGGTTCGGGACATAGTTGAGTATATGCAAGGATATGCTGAGCGCAGTCATCATCCTGTGGAAGACATTATCTATGCTTACTATTTGGCGCATAAGGCGAACGATGAAATTGATAAGCTGAGTGATGAGCACCAAGTGGTGACGGCGGCATCCTCGGCGTTAATGAATACCTTAAATCTCATTTTGAGTGATATTGTGGTCGCGAGGGATAAGTTAGTCGCTGATTTTGCGGAATATGTGGAGCTACAAGAAAAGCATATGCAAATGGAGGAGCGAGAAATCTTCCCATTACTGGCTAAAACCTTAACCGATAAGGATTGGCAGGTGATCGAGCAACAGTGCCAAGCGTCTTTAATCGATGATCCGTTATTCCTCGACCGCGAGCAACAGGCCTTTGATGAGCTGCGTTCTTACCTTAGAACTGCCGAATAGCGGAATGTAAAAACAGAAAAAGCGCCATTGGCGCTTTTTCTTTATATGCTGTTTATCAAACAATGGGTTACAACTGGATAGCGTCTATATCGTAATCAAAGTTGTTATCAATCTCTTGAAGTTCCTTGAGTAAACGATGTTTGTCCTTTAACGCTTCAATTTCTCGCCACTTACGCTTTTTATTGGAGCCTCGCGAGCGATCGGGTCTTTCTACGACTTCATCTAGCGCACAACCATAATCTAAACGATCCATGGTAACCTCCTGTTGTTGTATGTTTTGTCAGCGATTAAATAACATATTTTCAAAACAGGGTGCAAGAATTATGTTTCATTTGTGTTAACTTGAAATGAAGTTTGAATGATATGTCATTGATCTTCGCGGGAGAGGTAGGGGAAGTTGTGACGGAATATTTTAAGTTTATTAATGAGATAAAATAAAAAAGCCAGCGATTGCTGGCTTTTTGTTCGATCAGATTTTGCCCTGTCGATATAGGTTAATTAACCCATTGCTTGAGGCATCTAAGGCGGTAGCATCTTGCTCTGCGCCGATACGGGCGAGGACGTCATTACCTAAGCTTTTACCGAGTTCAACACCCCATTGGTCGAAGGAGTTGATGTCCCAAATGGCGCCTTGGACAAAGGTTCTGTGCTCATAGAGCGCAATCAGTGCACCTAAGGTTTCAGGAGTCAGCTTATCCATTAACAGAGTATTGCTTGGCTTATTGCCTGGCATAACTTTGTGTTTGGCGATAAGTAACTTCTCTTCATCACTTAAGTTGCTCTTGCTCAATTCGGCCAGCGCTTCATCTAAGGTGCGGCCCTGCATGAGCGCCTGAGTCTGTCCGAAGCAGTTAGAGGCTAACTGATCATGGTGCTCACCAATAGGATTATGGCTTTGCAGCGGCATAATGAAATCGGCCGGAATTAATGCAGTACCTTGATGCAGCAGCTGGTGGTAAGCGTGCTGACCATTTGTACCTTCGCCGCCCCAAATCACCGGACCCGTGCTGTAATCCACATGGGTGCCATTAAGGGTGACTGACTTACCGTTACTTTCCATATCCAGTTGTTGGAAGTAAGCGGGAAGTCCGCGTAGGTAATGATCGTAGGTCAATACCACATGACTTTGAGCATTAAAGAAATTGCCGTACCACAGAGACAGTAATCCCATGATCACTGGCATGTTTTCCGCTAGAGGCGCATTGGCAAAATGGGTATCCATTTGGTGGGCGCCCTTTAATAGGGAGCGGAAGTTATCCATGCCGATGAGTAAAGCGATGGGTAAACCAATGGCTGACCAAAGTGAATAACGACCACCAACCCAGTCCCACATTGGGAAAATATTGTCAGCATCGATACCAAAATCGGTCGCTTTTGCCACGTTAGAGGTCACGGCAACAAAATGTTTCGCAACGTCTGACTGTGAACCACCTTTGGCTAAGAACCACGCCTTGGCCGTTAAGGTGTTGGTCAGCGTCTCTTGTGTACCAAAAGACTTAGACGACATGATAAACAGGGTGGTTTCTGGATCGAGCAGCTTAAGTTTTTCACTGATCGAGGTGCCATCGACGTTGGCAACGAAATGACAATTGAGGCCTGTAATCCAATATGGGCGTAAGGCTTGGGAAACAATTTTGGGGCCAAGGAATGAACCACCGATACCGATACTGACAATATCGGTAATGGCTTTGCCTGTGTAGCCTTTCCACTGTCCAGAGGTGACTGAAGTGACAAACTGCTGCATCTTGTTCAGCGTTTGCTGTACTTCAGGAACGATATCTTGACCTTCGGCAATGATGGATTGCTCGGCGGTGCTGCGTAGTGCGGTATGCAAAACGGCACGTTTTTCGGTGGTGTTAATAATATCACCGGCAAACATCGCCTTGATTTTAGCGTCAAGCTTTGCCTCTTGCGCCAGTGTCAACAGCAAGTTGAGTGTCTCAGGTGTCGCTCTATTTTTTGAATAATCTAAAAATAAGCCACAGGTAGAAAGCGACATGTTGCTAAAGCGTGACGGATCGCCTGCAAAGAGTTCCCGCATATGCGGGATCTGATGGCTATGCGTTGCTAACGCTTGCCAAGTTGTGCTTTGGGTCAAGATAGTCATCGAATCGTCTCCGAAGATACTTAGTTTGCCAGTTTTGCCTTGAGCATGACTTCGAGTTTGCCTTGGTCGATGGCGAAGTTACGGATACCTTCTGCTAACTTGTCGACAGCCATAGGATCTTGGTTGAAGTCCCAGCGGAATTGCGCTTCGGTTAACGGCTCTCCGGCTGCAACTGTGGTGCTGGCAGGAATGAGTTTAGGTTGAATAGCAACGTGAGAGTTTGCCAGCTCTTCTAGCAATGAAGGGCCAATAGTCAGGCGGTCACAACCCGCTAATTCGATGATTTCACCGATATTACGGAAACTTGCACCCATGACGACAGTGTTATAGCCATGCTGTTTGTAGTAGTTGTAAATTTCAGTCACAGAAACGACACCTGGGTCGTTTACTGCGTCATAGTCTTTACCTGTGTCTTTTTTGTACCAGTCGAGGATGCGGCCAACGAATGGAGAAATTAAGTACACGCCAGCTTCTGCACAGGCACGTGCTTGAGCAAAGCTAAAGAGTAGGGTTAAGTTACAGTTGATGCCTTCTTGCTCTAACTCTTTGGCGGCACAAATGCCTTCCCACGTTGAGGCTAATTTGATCAGAATGCGAGATTTATCCACGCCCGCTTCTTGGTACAGACGTACTAATTTATGTGCTTTCGCAATGGATTTTTCTTTGTCGAAGGATAAGCGGGCATCCACTTCGGTTGAAATTCGGCCTGGAACCAGTTTCAGAATTTCCACGCCAATATTTACGGCAAGTTTATCGCTGGCATCATCAATCTGTTGCTCAATATCAGCACTTTGTAATTTAGCCCATGCGATAGCATTGTCGATTAGAGCGCTATACTCGGGAATTTGAGCCGCTTTTAGAATGAGTGATGGGTTGGTCGTTGCGTCTTCTGGCTGATAGCGTTTAATCGCTTCAATATCGCCAGTATCGGCCACAATCGTAGTGTATGACTTGAGTTGCTCTAATGTATTTGCCATGAAAAACATCCTTCTCAGATAGCGGTCTAAACTCAGAAATGAACTGATGACTATTAGAAGCGATTTTGCCAACTTTTCCAACCATCAATGTAAAAAAATTACAAAAATGGTAAAACGATATCGTATTGGCATGAAAGCTGTGATTGTATTGCAACGACATGTAAGCATCATCAGATTGCATAGTGTAGATGTTATAAAAACAAAAAGTCGCTGCAAGCAGCGACTTTTTTATTCTTAAGAGTGCAATTACTTCAGAACAGGTTGTTTTTCAGTAGTTGTCACGATAGCTTCGATGCGGCGGTTTGCAGCATGAGCTTCTTTAGTGTCACCAGCGACTAATGGCTTAGTGATACCGTAACCGTTAGAAGTTACACGGCTTTGGCTGATACCATATTTTTCAACAAGGATCTTCGCAACAGCGTCAGCACGCTTGTCAGACAGAGTCATGTTGTAGTCTGGTTTACCTACGTTAGAAGCGTGACCAGCAATTTCAACTGTGAACTCTGGGTTTTTGTTCATGTAGTTAGCCAGTCTTTCGATGTCTTTGTAGTACTCTTTCTTCACTACAGCAGAATCGTTAGCAAACTGGATAGAACCTACATCTTCTTGCTTCTTAACGTTTTCATAGATAGTACAGCCAACAGAGTCAACTTTGTGAGTTGCTGGAGTTGCTGGGCACTGATCTTTATCGTCGTAAACGCCATCGTTGTCAGAGTCAACTGGTGTTGCAGCAACAACGGCTGCAGCTACTGGAGCGGCAGGAGAACCGAAACGGTAGCTTAATTCTAAGCCCCAGTAGTTGCTGTCAGCATTTACTGGAACGATCGCACTGGCACCAGCGTTATCGTCTAAGTTTTCGTAGCGACGGTACTTAGCTTGTAACTTCAGGTTATCAGTGAAGTTATAACCAACACCTGCACCGAAGTAAGGTGCAAAGTCGTTTTCGCTGTAAGAACTAGAAACGCCACCAACGCGTTGGTTGTTTTCTAGGGTGTAGTACATTGCGCCAGCTTCAGCAGATAGGCTCCAACGGTTACCTAGTGGCCATACACCAACTAAGCCAAGAGTTGCACCTTTAACGTCTGCATCATTGCCAATGCCTGCATAGGTCCAATCTGCACTACCTAGATCACGATAGCCGATTTCAGCACCAAAGTAGTCATTAAACATATAGCCTGCGAAGATGTCCCATGCGTATGGGTTGTCATCGCCGTTGTCAGTTGCAATGTGTTCATAGTTATTAACGCCTAAACCTGCACCAACATACCAAGGTGTTAACTCTTGAGATGCACTGGCAGCAAGTGGAAGCATTGATGTAAGCAAAACTACTTTTAATGTATTCTTCATCATTTTCTCTAAGTCCATTGTTTATGATTCTCCACCAATATGCTTTGCGGGTTTTTATGCAAAACATTGCTAGCACTTAGTGTGGGGATCCTTTGGTATTGTAGCCAGCGATTAATTATCACCGCATTTGTTAAAACTTTCCAGTGTTCAGTCTGAAGTTTTTTTATCGAATAGCATTTTGTTTCTTATTTTGGATGTTAAAAAGGCATCCCTGAGGATGCCTTTTTTGTATTGTGTTTGTTAATTTAATTGAGTGTTAGCGTGTCCAAACCCAATTCTCAATTTCAACAGGGTCAACACCATGTGCTTTAATATAGTTACGGTGGTCAACGAGTCGTTGCAGCATATCTGTAGTGATTGAAACATGCTTAGTTTCGTCAATAACGCCCTGTTGGAATAGTTTGTAAGCCATATCAATAACAAGGTGATAGCGAGAAGTACCATTACGCACACCCATATCAAATGGTGTTGTTGTTGAACCTTCTTCTTCGTAGCCTTTAATTCTGAAACGGCGGCTTCCTTTGTAATCAAAAATTAACTTTTTGATCGTATTTGGATAACCATGATAGTTAAATACAACCCCTTTATCTTGGGTAAATATTTCATCCATCATCCATGGTTTTTCTTTAAATTTACGGCTGCCTAAGCCATCACTGCTTAATTCGGTTACGCTGACAAAGCGAATTCTGACTCTTGGTAAGAGTTCACGAATAATCACTAAAGAGGCCATACATTCTTGAGTGACATAATCACCACAACCCGCAAGCACGATATCTGGATTTTCATCTGAAGCAAAATCCCACACCATCACACCGTCTTTAGCTTGTTTGCGTGCTTCTTCTAAACTCAGCCACTGTGGTAGCTCTTTTTTACCAGCAACTAGGATGTTTAGTTTGTCACGATCCGCAAAGGCACGTTCGGTATAAACTAAGGTGCTGTTTGCATCAGCAGGTAAATAAGCAGAGATAATCTTTGGATGCTTTTCTAACATCGCACCGAGGAACGATGGGTTTTGATGCGAGTAACCGTTGTGATCCTGACGCTCTAATAATGAAGAAAGTACTACGTTACACGCTGGTAAAGGTTTGCGGAAATGCACCCCTTGGCTGGCATAAACATATTTACAGTATTGGTCGGCCATTGAAGATACAACCTGTGAGAAAGACTCATAGGTTGGGAACATGCCGTGGCGACCTGTTACTGTGTAGCCATGTAACATACCAAATAGTAAGTTCTCAGAGAGTAACTCGAGTACGCGGCCATCACGAGACATATCTTCGTCCCAGCTTTCAATTGGCCATTGCCATGCGCGGTCAGTTTCTTCAAATACCGCTTGCAGTTGGTTTGAATAGGTTTCATCTGGGCTAAAGATACGTAAGTTACGTTGGTCACGGTTTAGTTTGAATGCGTCACGCATCCATTGACCCATTTTCAGCATGGAGTAACCGCGGTGTCCGCGTGGCACTTCTGGGCCATAGCTGAGTTTTTCTAGATCTGGATTAGATAACGCTCTAACAACTTCCCCGCCATAAGTGAGATGTTGGCGACCACAGGCTAAATGTTTTGGTGGGATCAGCGAGCCAATATCCGCATCAAAAATCAGTTCACCTTGAGCATTGATTTGATAAAGCTCTTGGAACTGGTAGCTGGCTAACCAGTTATCCAATGCAGTTAAGTGGCCTTTATCGGTCGCACATTTGTTGACGATAACTTGGTGCGATTCGCAGTTACCTTCTAGTTTTGTGCCGTTATATTCGCTTACACCTGTCCAGCCTTTGGCGGTGCGCATTAAAATCACCGGCCAGCGAGGTTTGACAATATCTTCACCCTTGCGAGCTCGGGTTTGGATATCATTGATCATGCTATAAGCAGTATCCATGGCTGCAGCCATTTGGACGTAGATATCTTCTTCCGCTTCGCTGTCAACAATAATAGGGTGATAGCCAAGACCGCGGAATTCAAGATCTAACTCTTCATGGCTCATGCGTCCCATACGGGTTGGGCCTGAAATCTTATAGCCGTTGATATGCACGATTGGTAACACTGCGCCGTTGGTGGCGGGGGAGACTAAACGGTTCGCATACCAAGAGGCTGCTAGAGGACCGGTTTCTGATTCACCGTCACCTACTAATACGGTTGCGATAAGATCAGGATTGTCTAATACAGCTCCCCAACCTACAGCTAACGAGTAACCTAATTCGCCCCCTTCAAGAATTTGACCGGGTGCTTCAGGGTTAGCGTGAGAAGGGTAACCATAGGCTGCCGAAAACTTCTTACAGATATCTTCAATACCAGTTTCATTATAAGGAATGGTTTCTGGATAAAAGTGGCTGAGTGAGCCTTCGATGAATAGGTTAGCTTGTACTGCGGGGAAACCATGGCCTGGGCCGACTAAGTAAATGAAAGGACGATTATGTTTTACAATGAGTCGGTTGACGTTGGCATAAACGAAGTTGATCCCTGGACAAGTCCCCCAGTGGCCGAGCAGGCGAGGTTTAATGTCCGAATGCGCAAGTGGGCGCTTATGTAATACGTTTTGCTTTAGGTAAATCTGAGAGGTGGCGAGGAAGTTAGTGGCTCTTACATACTTTTTAAGAGCATTTATCTCATGTGTTGTCGTCATATTAAGCCTCACTAGAGCAGACGGAATTGAACTGTGTTGTGTTGGGGTTACTATATTTGTAATTTTCTTACAAAAATGTGTCCTGCATCCAAATTTTAAAACTTGTGTTTGTCGTTAACGCATGTGGACTAAGTTTGTTAAATTGTTAATTTAATATTAACAGTGACTTATCTAAGCTTTACGAGTGTGAGATTGTCGCTATTTAACGATACAAACCTAGGCTTGATCACATGAGTAATTTCGAATACTGTGCTATTTTGCTGCGTTGAATTCGGTAGCCGTGATGTTGTAAATTCACGGAAGGATAATTTGAAAGAATAAATCTACCGATATTCTTACCTTTATTTGGAAGGATTCATTCACCACAAATGTTGCACCTCGCTAAGTATAGGTGGAGGCGGGCATTTGCTACGGGAAGAAGTAAAATAATATGTTAGAAACGATTGTAAACTTTTTGAACGCACTGCTCTGGGGCAAATTGCTCGTTTATGGACTGGTGGGTGCGGGGCTTTATTTCACCTTACGGCTTGTATTTATTCAACTTACTCACTTCAAGCACTCTCTAAAAGTCATGACCATGAGCCGCCAAGGCTGTGAAAGTGGACTGTCTTCATTCCAAGTATTCTGTACGAGTATGGCCGCTCGGGTTGGCGCCGGAAACATGGCTGGTGTTGCTGTGGCGATTGGCGCTGCTGGACCTGGCGCTGTGTTTTGGATGTGGCTTATTGCCATGTTGGGCATGGCAACCGCCATGGTGGAGTCGACGCTTGCACAAGTATATAAGGTACGAGATACCAACGGTCAGTTTCGCGGCGGTCCTTCCTATTATATGGAGAAGGGACTTGGACAGAGATGGATGGGGGTGTTGTTTGCTTTCTTCCTGATCATCGCCTTTGGTTTAGTGTTTAATGCGGTACAAGCCAATACCATTACGGGGGCAATGGAGCGGGTGTTTGGCTTCGACCCGACCTATGTCGGGATCGGCTTAGTGTTAGCCAGTGGTTTTGTGATAGTCGGTGGCTTACGTAAAGTTGCTCGAGTGTCTGAATTTATCGTGCCTATCATGGCACTGGCTTATATTCTGATTGCCTTTATTATTGTGTTGTTCAATTTAGATCAATTGCCAGCTGTAATCAGCTTGATTGTAAAGAGTGCTTTCGGTTGGCAAGAGGCCGCAGCAGGTGGAGTTGCTTATACGGTCGCTCAGGCCATGCAAGCGGGTATTGCCCGTGGTTTGTTTTCAAACGAGGCGGGGATGGGTAGTGCGGCAAACGTGGCTGCGAGTGCCTCGCCTAATCCTAATCATCCAGCATCCCAAGGTTTTGTGCAGATGATGGGAGTGTTTGTCGATACCATCGTTATCTGTACCGCAACTGCGGCAATTATTTTGCTTTCAGGCGATATTGGTTCTAGCGATGACGGCATTCGTCTCACCATCAATGCGATGTCAAACCACGTTGGAGATTGGGGCGGCGCCTTTATTGCGATAGCCATTTTCCTATTCTGCTTTACCTCTATCATTGCTAACTATTCCTACGCCGAAACCAATGTGATGTTTTTAACGGGTAATAGCACTAAGGCATTACCGCTATTTCGTCTGTGTGTATTAGCTATGGTGATGTTTGGTGCAGTGGCCAAAATCAGCTTAGTGTGGAACTTAGCAGACGTGTCTATGGGGCTAATGGCCACGGTCAATATTATTGCTTTGCTGCTGTTATCTGGCTTAGCAATACGGGTTATCAACGATTACTGTGAGCAATTGAAGAGTGGCAAAATGCCTGAGTTCGATCGCAGTAAGTTCCCCGAATTGATGGAACAACTCGATGATGGTATTTGGCAGGATAATAGTGCTAACGAGCAGGCGAAAACGCGTACAGAATCTGCGCTTAGTCGATAAACTCAAGTTCACTGATTAACGCTATCGGAAAAACCACGTCATCCGTACGTGGTTTTTTTATGCTTGTTCAGTATCATAGTGGCGTACTTTATTTGTTGGAGCGTGTTAATGTTGATTTTGGTTTCACCGGCGAAAACCCTAGATTTTGAGCAACCTCCCTTGACTCAAACCCACACTCGGCCCGATTTTTTAGCTTATAGCCAAGAGCTTATTCAAGTCTGCCAACGGTTAACCCCCAGTGACATAGCAACATTAATGAAGGTGAGCGATAACATCGCAGGTTTAAATGCCGCGCGTTTTGGGGAGTGGACACCCGATTACAGCATTGATAATGCTAAGCAGGCAATTTTTGCTTTTAGAGGCGATGTTTACACGGGGTTTGATGCTGATACGCTGACACCCGAACAGCTTGAACGGACTCAGTCACAGCTGCGCATTTTATCTGGGCTCTATGGTTTACTGCGGCCATTGGATTTAATTTTACCTTATCGCTTAGAAATGGGGACTGCGCTTGCCAATCCTAAAGGTATGAATCTCTACGATTTTTGGGGTAATACTCTCACTGAAGCGGTCAACAATGCGGTTGCTGCGCAGGGCGATGACATCATTATCAATCTTGCGTCCAATGAGTATTTCAAGGCGATAAAACCAAAACAATTAGCAGGTCAATTAATCACTCCTGTCTTTAAAGATTTTAAAAATGGCCAATATAAAGTCATCAGTTTTTTTGCTAAAAAAGCAAGGGGAATGATGGCAAGATATATCATTGACCAGCAAGTGAGTTCTATTGATGAATTAAAAGCGTTTGATGTGGCAGGTTATTACTACAGTGAAGAATTGAGTAAACCGAATGAGCCAACATTCTTGCGTGAAGCGCAGTAATTCATAAATGCGTTAAATCACAAGAGCAGCCTAGGCTGCTCTTGTGATTTACGAAGGATGTGCTGGCGGAAGATTATTTCGACTCAGTACTAATCGGTGTTAACACAAGATTCGAGTTCGCCATGATATAGGCAAATTGAGCATATGCCGCCACATTTTGTGCGAGCGCTTTAGGATCGATTTTATCTAAGGTGTCGTTAGGTGTATGGTGATAATCGAAGTAATCGTGGCCATCCTGTCTTAATGACGCAACCGGCACGCCTAATGCGGGCAACATGGAGACATCAGGCCCGCCAGAGGCTTGATTATTACCAAGGGCGACACCGTTATATGTCATTGGCTTTATGCTCTCTTGGACTTGTGCAAAAACGCTGTCATTTACCTTAGTATCGATTTGATAAATCGGGCCTGCGCCAAAATCCGATTCGGCAGCAATATAATGCAGAGGTAGCTCGGCTTTATGTGCTTCAGCATAAGCTTTGCCTCCCACTAAGCCAATTTCTTCGGCAGCGTAAAGTACCACTCGTACAGTTCGGGCAGGTTTTTGAGGAAGATCTTGAATATGTTTCGCCGCGGCAGTCACAATCGCAACGCCAGCGCCATCGTCAATTGCCCCCGTCCCTTCATCCCAAGAATCTAAATGGGCGCCAATCAGCACGATTTCGTCAGGTTTACTACTGCCAGTAACTTCTGCAATCACGTTATAAGAGGTATTTGTACCTAAATCCTTCGGTGACATATGCAGCTCGAGCACCGCATTGGGATCGCGTTTTAACATGGCATCGATTAAATCGGCATCGGGATTTGACATCGCCGCCGCAGGGATTTTAGCCACACCATCTTGATAACGCATCACGCCAGTGTGAGCCATGCGGTCATGGTCGGTGCCAATCGAGCGAATAACGATTGCAACGGCTCCCTTTTGTGCTGCTGCGACTGCGCCTTTCGAGCGGCCGCCGACACTTTTGCCATAACCTTCACCCGTGATGTGACGTTCAGTTTTTTGATCGATAAAGGCAATCTTGCCTTTTACATCTTCTGGGTTTGCCGCTTGCAGTGCCGCAAGGCTATCAAAACGAGCAATTTTAGCCTTAATACCTTCAATTGGCGTTGCAACACTTCCACCTAGAGCTGTGATCACTAAAGGTTGTTCCACCGGAGAGATGATCTTGGCTTTGGCTTCACCACGTTCCCAAATAGGAACCTGTACTGGCTCTTTATAGACCTTATCAAACCCGAGACTGGTTAACTTATTCATTGCCCAGTTCACGGCAATAATGTCTTTTGGACTACCAGCAAGGCGCGGTCCTACTTCTACCGTAAGAGATTCGACTATGTCATATCCCAAGGATGAAGCTAAAGCGGTTTGTTGTAATTGAGAAGGTATATCTGTTTTGACTGGTATTTCGATATGAGTTTGGCAAGCGCTCAAACCACTAATAAAAAGGCCTGTTATCAAAGTTGCTTGGTAGGATTTCATAGGTTTCCTTTGTTTTTATTAAGCATGTCCCACTTTTGAAAACAATCTAGCAAAAAGTGTGCTTTATGTCCCGACTATATCTGTAAGGCAACGCTATATTAGCGCAGGGGTTAGTTTTAGGAGAAAAAGTGCGTAATGAATATTGAATTAATGCAGGAGCGAGCCGATCATGCCGTAGTGCTATTAAAAGCACTCGCGAACGAACGCCGTTTATTTATCCTTTGTTATTTATTGAGCGAAGGTGAAATGTGCGTTGGCGAAATGAATAAAAAATTAGGCTTAAGTCAATCGGCACTATCACAACACCTTGCTTGGTTACGCAAAGATAATTTAGTAACCACACGCAAAGAAGCGCAAACCGTATTTTATTCGCTTAAGAGTGATGAAGTGCGGGAGATGATCCATTTACTGAACAATATTTATTGTCATTAATGATAATCATTAGATATAAAAAAACCGGCAATTGCCGGTTTTTTTTATTCACTAAGAAAATTAAGCAGCCAGTGCTTTGATCTTAGCGTTCAAACGAGCCTTATGACGGGCAGCTTTATTCTTGTGAATAAGGCCTTTAGTCGCCATACGGTCAACGATTGGTTGTGCAGCAGCGAAAGCTTCAGTTGCTGTTTTGTGATCGCCAGCTTTGATAGCAGCGATTACTTTTTTAACGTATGTACGTAACATTGAGCGACGGCTGGCGTTGTGCTGACGACGCTTTTCAGATTGAAGCGCGCGCTTCTTTGCAGACTTGCTATTAGCCAAGGTGCAACTCCTAAAAACTGGATTTGATACTTTTAAAGGCCGAGGAATATGCCTGCATTTAGTCACTTTGTCAATGACTATGATTGAATAATCATCATAAAGATAAATTAATTCAACCCGCCTTGGCTATCTTCAACCCAACTCGTGTAATATGTGGCGCAATTCTAACAGCTATTGCCGCAGTGTGACAGAGCCTGAGTCGATTTTTTGAGATGAATCACCTAATCCATTCGATGTAGGTCTGGGGGACGTTTGAGTAAAAAATTATTGAAATCTGGCATGATTGTTAGTGCTATGACGTTGATTTCTCGTGTTTTAGGTTTGGTTCGAGATGTAGTTGTTGCCAATTTAATGGGGGCAGGGACAAGCGCCGACGTTTTTTTCTTCGCGAATAAAATTCCTAACTTTTTACGCCGATTATTTGCTGAGGGGGCTTTTGCTCAGGCATTTGTTCCCGTACTGACCGAGTATCAAGAAAAACACACTTCGGACGAGACTCGAGAGTTACTCAGTAAAGTGGCGGGAACCTTAGGGCTGTTGGTGACCATTGTGACGCTTGTCGGTGTCATCGCATCCCCCGTATTGTCAGCCTTATTTGGTGGCGGCTGGTTTGTGGCTTGGCTTAACAATGAACCCGATGGCGCTAAGTTTGAGCTGGCAACGGTAGTGCTTAAAATCACCTTCCCGTATCTGTGGTTTATCACCTTTACTGCGTTAGCGGGGTCTATTCTAAATACCCGCGGGCGTTTTGCGGTATCGGCCTTTACCCCAGTATTCTTAAACGTGGCTATTATTGCGGCGGCAATGTTTTTTGCGCCTACGTCTTCTCAGCCTGAAATTACCCTTGCTTGGGGTGTGTTTTGTGGCGGTTTAATTCAGTTTTTATTCCAAATTCCCTTCTTACTCAGGGAAAAGGCCTTAGTTAAACCTTCATGGGGTTGGAAGCATCCTGGTGTGGTGAAGATCAGAACCTTGATGATCCCTGCGCTGTTTGGGGTTTCAGTTTCACAAATCAATCTATTATTCGATACTTTTATCGCCAGCTTCCTCATGACGGGCTCCATCAGCTGGCTGTACTATTCAGACCGCTTATTAGAATTTCCACTCGGTTTATTCGGTATCGCCATTGGCACCGTGATTTTACCTGCTTTATCTCGCAATCATGTGAATGCCGAAGGGGATGGCTTTGGTAAAACCATGGATTGGGGTATTAAGGCAATTCTGTTATTAGGATTACCCGCCATGATGGGGTTGATTGTGCTCGCCCAGCCCATGCTGATGGTGTTGTTTATGCGCGGCGCCTTCTCCATTCAAGACGTCGAGATGGCATCCTACAGCTTGATGGCTTATGGCAGTGGTTTACTCAGTTTTATGCTTATCAAAGTGTTAGCGCCTGGATATTACTCACGCCAAGACACAAAGACCCCTGTGCGTTACGGCATTATCGCCATGATCACTAACATGGGCTTTAACCTCATTTTTGCGATTCCCTTTGGTTATGTTGGCTTAGCGATTGCGACATCGATGTCGGCTTTACTGAATGCGACCCTTTTATATCGCGGCCTACACAAAGCGGGTGTTTACCGAATTTCTAAGCCAACAGTGGTGTTTTTCCTTAAAGCCGTGGTTTCAACGGCCTTGATGGTGGTAGTCTTGTACTATTTCTTACCCACGCAATCCCAATGGTTGGAATGGCAGTTAGTTGGGCGTGCTAAGGCTTTGATTGGTTTGATTGCTGTTGGCGCTATGACGTATTTACTTGGCTTATTGGCGTTAGGAATTCGTCCTTGGTCAATGAAACGGGGAGTTTGATTGCTGATTCTTATCGTTAGCTGTTATATAATCAGCCGATTTGCGCTTGGCAGTTGTCTAAAGTTATGGAATTAATCCGCGGTATACATAACATTTTGTCATCCCACCATGGCTGTGTGCTGACGATAGGTAATTTTGATGGTGTGCATCGCGGCCATGCACAGGTGATTGCTAATCTGGTGCAAAAGGCCAAACAGCTCTCGCTACCGCCGACTGTGATGACATTTGAACCTCAACCACAGGAGTTATTCCGTGGTGAGAATGCGCCCGCGCGTCTGAGCCTATTGCGGGACAAAATCATCCTGCTCGATGAGTTAGGCGTTGAACGGTTAGTGTGTGTTAACTTCAATCGCGCCTTTGCGGACCAACCAGCGGAGCATTTCATCGAAGAACTGCTGGTGCGTAAACTTGGGGTGAAGTACCTCGTTGTCGGCGATGACTTTTGCTTCGGTCAAGGCAGAAAAGGCAATTTTGAAATGCTGATGCAGGCGGGAGCACGTTATGGCTTTACCGTGGTCAGCACCCAGAGTTTTATGGTGGGCTCGCAGCGCGTGAGTTCGACCGCAGTAAGAGAACAATTAGCTAAAGGAAACCTAGAGCAGGCAAGGCGCCTACTCGGTCATCCCTTTACCTTAAGCGGCCGCGTGGCCCACGGCCAAAAAATTGGTCGAACCATAGGTTTCCCCACCGCCAATATCGCCCTCAAACGCAATGTGGTGCCGGTGCGCGGGGTGTTTGCGGTGAAACTCTATTGGGAAGATAGCGATATTTATGAAGGGGTTGCCAACATTGGCTTCCGCCCGACCGTAAATGGTCAAGTTTGCCAGCTCGAGGTGCATCTTTTTGATTTTGAAGGTGACATTTATGGCAAGCATGTTGAGGTTGAGTTAGTGGCAAAACTTCGCGATGAACAACCCTTTGATTCATTGGATGCACTAAAACAACAGATTTTGAATGATGCAAATGAGGCCAGAGCTTTATTTGGTAACGATGCAGGCTGATATTTATCAGTTTAATTAACGGTATAGGATCAATGAGCGACTATAAATTTACTTTGAATTTGCCGGAAACTGAGTTTCCGATGCGTGGTAATTTGGCAAATCGCGAGCCAGAGATGTTAGAGCGCTGGACGAAAGACGGTCTGTATCAGCAGATCCGTGATAGCCGAATTGGCCGCACACCTTTTATTTTGCATGACGGCCCACCGTATGCGAACGGCAGCATTCATATTGGTCACTCAGTAAACAAAATTCTTAAGGACATTATTGTTAAGTCAAAAACCATGTCAGGTTTTGACGCGCCTTATGTGCCTGGTTGGGATTGCCACGGTCTGCCAATTGAATTGAAAGTTGAGCAAAAAGTCGGTAAGCCT
Organism: Shewanella sp. GD04112; assembly: GCF_029835735.1. Classification (NCBI taxonomy): domain Bacteria; kingdom Pseudomonadati; phylum Pseudomonadota; class Gammaproteobacteria; order Alteromonadales; family Shewanellaceae; genus Shewanella; species Shewanella sp. GD04112. The sequence continues at coordinate 3,689,563 of NZ_JAOEAL010000001.1, read as the reverse complement.
GGTCAAAAAATTTCTGCGGCCGAATTCCGCGAAGAATGTCGTAAATATGCGGCTGAGCAAGTCGATGGTCAACGTGCTGACTTTATTCGTTTAGGCGTGCTGGGCGATTGGCAAAAGCCTTATTTAACGATGGACTTTGCTACCGAAGCCAATATCGTACGCTCTCTATCAAAAGTGATTGAAAACGGTCACTTACATAAAGGTGTTAAACCGGTTCATTGGTGTACAGACTGTGGTTCTGCATTGGCCGAAGCCGAAGTTGAATACGAGGATAAAACCTCTCCCGCTATCGATGTGGCTTTTACTGCGACTGATAGCAAAGCTGTTGCCGCTCAGTTTGGTGTAAGCGATTACTCACATGCTGTGGCTATGGTGATTTGGACTACTACACCTTGGACACTACCAGCTAACCGCGCGTTATCTATCAGCCCTGAGCTGGATTACAGCTTGGTTGAGTTTGTGAAAGAAGGCGCGACTCACGCGGTTATTCTGGCCGACGTGTTAGTTGAAGCGTGTATGACGCGTTACGGTGCCGAGAGCCACAGTGTGTTAGGTAAAGTTAAAGGCGCAGCGCTTGAGCTGGTTCGCTTTAAGCATCCATTCTTAGCCTTTGACGTGCCTGCGATTTTAGGCGACCACGTGACGACTGACGCGGGTACGGGTGTGGTTCACACGGCACCTGGCCATGGTCAAGACGACTTCGTGGTAGGTCAAAAATACGGTTTAGAAGTGGCAAACCCTGTTGGCGATAACGGTGTTTACAAACCTGACACTGAGTTTTTTGCCGGTCAACATGTATTTAAAGCAAACGACAATGTGGTTGCGCTGCTGAAAGAAAAAGGCGCACTATTACACCATGTTGCATACCGTCACAGCTATCCACACTGCTGGCGCCATAAAACGCCCATTATCTTCCGTGCTACGCCGCAATGGTTTATCTCAATGGATAACCACAACCTGCGCAAGCAAGCATTAAGCGAAATTGAGCAGACTCAGTGGATCCCTGACTGGGGCCAAAGCCGCATCGAAAAGATGGTTGAGAATCGCCCTGATTGGTGTATCTCCCGTCAACGTACTTGGGGCGTGCCAATTACATTATTCGTACACCGCGAAACCGAAGAGCTGCACCCTGACAGCGTGTCGTTAATGGCACGTGTAGCCAACCGCATTGAGCAAGAAGGCATCCAAGCTTGGTGGGATCTCGATGCTGCCGAATTACTGGGTGAAGAAGCCGAACAATACCGTAAAGTGACCGATACCTTGGACGTATGGTACGACTCAGGTTCAACCTTTGCTTCTGTGGTTGGTGCGCGTCCAGAGTTTCATGGTCATGGCGTCGATTTATACCTCGAAGGTAGCGACCAACACCGTGGCTGGTTTATGTCATCATTGATGATTTCTACTGCGATGACTGGCAAAGCTCCTTACAAGCAAGTGCTGACCCACGGCTTTACCGTTGATGGTAAAGGTCGCAAGATGTCGAAATCTATCGGTAACGTCATTGCGCCGCAGCAAGTCACCAACAAGTTAGGTGCGGACATTCTGCGTCTTTGGGTTGCGGCGACCGACTACAGCGGTGAAATGACGGTATCGGATGAAATCTTAAACCGTAGCGCCGATGCTTATCGCCGTATTCGTAACACCGCTCGCTTCTTACTAGCGAACCTTAATGGCTTCGATCCAGCTAAGGACTTAGTGGCAGTAGAAGATATGGTGGCGTTAGACCGTTGGGCGGTGCGCCGCGCGGCAGCTCTGCAACAAGAAATCATTGAAGCTTACGAGCAATATAACTTCCATATTGTGACGCAAAAATTGATGCAATTCTGCTCGGTTGAGCTAGGTAGCTTCTACTTAGACATCATCAAAGATCGTCAATATACCGCGAAGCAAGAGGGCCATGCCCGCCGTAGCTGCCAATCGGCACTGTTTCACATTGCTGAGGCCATGGTGCGTTGGATTGCCCCAATCCTAAGCTTTACTGCCGATGAAGTGTGGCAATTACTGCCAGGTCAACGTGATGCTTACGTGTTTACCCAAGAATGGTATCAAGGTCTGCAATCTATCACTTTAGATACAGATCTCAGCGATGCGTACTGGGAAAATCTGCTGACTGTGCGTAACGAAGTCAACAAGGTCATCGAGCAAGCACGCCGTGATAAACGTATTGGTGGCTCCTTAGAAGCCGAAGTCACACTGTTTGCTGATGCGGCATTAACTGAACAGTTAACGCACATTGGTGATGAGCTGCGTTTCGTCCTGTTGACCTCTGAAGCCAAAGTATTGCCATTGGCGGATGCGACAAGCGATGCCGTTGAAACCGAACTTGTGTCATTGAAGTTAGTGGTAAATGCGACAACAGCAGAGAAATGCGAACGTTGTTGGCACCATAGGGAAGAAGTGGGCACGATTGAGGCTCACCCAACGCTGTGCCATCGCTGCGTAACCAATATTGAAGGTGACGGCGAAGTTCGTCTGTTTGCGTAAAGGATCTGTATGCCATTAACTTGGAAAGACAGTGGCTTACGTTGGTATTGGGTAGTTGTATTGGTGTTTTTGGCCGATCAACTATCCAAGCAATGGGTCTTAGCCAATTTTGATTTGTTCGAATCGGTGAAGTTATTACCTTTTTTTAATTTCACCTATGTACGTAACTATGGCGCCGCATTTAGCTTCTTAAGTGAAGCGGGCGGTTGGCAACGTTGGTTATTTACCCTAGTGGCCGTTGGTTTCAGTACCTTGTTGACTGTGTGGCTGCGCAAGCAATCTGCATCCCTATGGAAGTTAAATTTGGCTTACACCTTAGTGATTGGTGGCGCCCTAGGTAACTTAATCGATCGATTGATGCATGGTTTTGTGGTGGATTTTATCGATTTTTATTGGGGTAAGAGCCATTATCCTGCCTTTAATATCGCTGATTCCGCGATTTTTATCGGCGCAGTGCTGATCATTTGGGATTCGTTTTTTAACAGCAAATCCGAACAAGATAAAACCGAAGAGGTGAAGTAGTGACTGTGACACGTTCGTTATTGTGCCATATGAATATTGTGCTTGAAGATGGTTCAACTGCCGATAGCACTAAAGCCTCGGGTAAGCCAGCACGTTTAAATATCGGCGATGGTACTTTAAGCCCTGCATTCGAAGCGCAGCTTGCTTCCTTAAATGAAGGCGACAAGCACAGATTTACGCTTGAAGCGGTTGATGCCTTTGGTGAGTCAAATCCCGATGCGATTCATTATATGGATAGAACCCGCTTCCCAGCCGATATGGAGCTAGAAGTGGGTGTTATCGTGAGTTTTGCTGGTCCTGGCGGCAGTGAGATCCCCGGAATTGTGCGTGAGGTTGCGGGCGATTCGATTACGGTCGATCTGAATCACCCTCTAGCGGGACGCAAAGTGACATTTGAACTCGACGTGGTGAAGGTACTGTAAGATGAAATTTGATCCTACCAGCCCAAGTTTAAATATTATGCTGGCTAATCCTCGCGGCTTTTGTGCTGGTGTGGATCGCGCCATTAGCATTGTTGAGCGTGCGCTCGAGTTATTTTCGCCGCCGATTTATGTTCGCCATGAAGTCGTGCATAACCGCTATGTGGTGCAAAATCTGAAGGATCGCGGTGCCGTATTTGTAGAAGAGTTAGACCAAGTACCGGATAACAATATTGTTATCTTCAGTGCGCATGGGGTTTCTCAGGCGGTACGCGCCGAGGCTAAGGCACGTGGTTTGCGGGTATTCGATGCGACTTGTCCGTTAGTCACCAAAGTTCATTTACAAGTGACCCGTGCGAGTCGCAAGGGGATTGAATGTATTTTGATTGGCCATGCGGGGCATCCTGAAGTTGAAGGCACCATGGGACAATACGATAACCCCAATGGTGGTGTTTATCTGATTGAGTCCCCGGCAGATGTCGAGACTTTACAAGTTCGCGATCCTAATAACCTCTGCTTCGTGACTCAAACAACGCTCTCGGTCGATGATACACTCGATATCATCAGCGCCTTATTGAAACGCTTCCCGTCCATCGAAGGCCCACGTAAGGATGATATTTGTTACGCGACGCAAAACCGTCAGGATGCGGTGCGTAACTTATCGGCCGATGTGGATCTGTTAATTGTGGTCGGTTCGAAAAACAGCTCTAACTCTAACCGCTTGCGTGAATTGGCATTGAAAACCGGAACTCAATCTTATCTAGTTGATACCGCAGATGATATAGATTCATCTTGGTTTGAAGATGTGACAAAAGTTGCAGTGACCGCTGGCGCATCGGCACCAGAAGTGCTGGTTCAGCAGGTGGTTCAAGCGATTGCAAAATTAGCACCGAGTGTCGTTACTGAAGTTGAAGGGCGCAAAGAAGATACCGTCTTTGCCGTACCTGCTGAACTACGTTAATTGATGTAGAAAATAGTCGTAAATTGAAAGAGGCCAATGGCCTCTTTTTTATTGTCTAAGTATGACTAAATTCAAACAAAGCATAATGAGATTGCAGCTTATATGCTATTGTTACTGGCCACTTACATTTTACTCATCTATTATTAACTGCTAATAATATTTTTATCGTAAGATTAAGATTTATAAAGGGTAAAAGACTGAAAAGTTTGTCAAAAATATGACTAAATTCGAACGATTGACACAGCGGAAATATCGACTGGGCTTCTCATTAATTGAAGTTCTAGTTGCATTGGTGATTCTCGTGATTGGTTTAATTGGTATTTTTAATTTACATGTCGTTGCTAAACGTGGCAGTTTTGAGTCTTTCCAACAAACTCAAGCTTCATACTATGCAAATGACATTATTAATAGAATGAAACTGAATCGAACTCAATTAGCTAATTATAGTGGAGAATATACTGGAACACTGACTAAGCCGAGTAAAGCATGTGATGTTGTTGTTGGGGCGGTCAGTTTATGTACGCCTGCTGAAACTGAAGCTTGGGATCTTTATCAATGGGAACAGAGTTTCATGGGCGCTGCAGAAATCGTTGATGGCCAAAATGTCGGTGGATTAGATACTCCAACAGCTTGTATAGCCATTGATGGAACGACGGTGACTGTTGCCGTGGCATGGAGAGGCATTCGTGAGGGCGCAGGCACAACATACACTGGTAATGAATGTGGTGAAGATCTTGGCACTCGTCGACGTCTTTTTGTCGTATCAACAGTGATTATTTAGGCGAGCAGACAAAATGACGAATTTTCAAAAGGGAATGTCGTTAGTGGAGTTAATGGTTTCGATGCTTATCGGGCTATTTCTTACGCTAGGGCTTTTCGCCATGTTTAGTATGTCTTCTTCAAATGTGGTAACGACTAGTCAATTCAACCAACTACAAGAGAATGGCCGGATTGCCTTGGCGTTGATGGAAAGAGATATTACCCAACTTGGTTTTATGGGGGATATTACGGGAACGGACTTTATTCTTGGAACGAATATGGCGCTAAGAGACGGCATTACCAATGATTGTATTGGTGCTGGTGTTAACAACGGTACATTGCCTAACGCCGAGCCTGCACACTTTAGACGTCTTTGGGGATATGAAGCTGGCAAAAGTGCAGAGAGTTTGACTTGCTTAAATGGTGTTAATCCGAATACGGATGTTATTCAAATTAAAAGGCTTATTGGGCCGCCAGTTACTAACCCTAATGGTGAACGTTATTATATGGCAGTCAATTCAAGTGAAGCAGTGTTATTTAAAGGGGGAAACCCTCCTAATCCTGCACTTGAAAATGCCCGCTTCTGGGAGTATCAGCATCATATATACTTCATAAAAAATGACGGCTCTGTGCCAGTATTAAGACGTAAAACACTCACTAAAAATAATGGCATGAATAACGAAGAACAATTAGTTGAGGGGATAGAGAATATGCGTATTCTCTATGGTTTTGATAATGATGGCGATGATACTGCTGATAGTTTTATGCCCGCCGAAAACGTGACTACGTTAATGTGGGATAATGAATTATTTCAGCGTTTAGTTGCGGTTAGGGTTTTCTTATTAGTTAGAGCAATCGATGAAGATAAAAGCTATACAAATGATACGACTTACACTTTAGGCGATAAGGAAATAAAAGGATTAAATGACCATTATCGGCGAAAAGTTGTTTCAACAACGATGGTGCTTGCCAATCCGGTGTTAATTAGAAATTAGAGGGTAAAGGGATGAGAAAGCAAAAAGGAATAGTACTGTTTTTCGCACTCATAGTCCTACTATTAATGACCATCATAGGTGTCGCTTTAGCGGTAAATTCTACGCAATCTATGCGAATGTCAGGTGCGGGTTCTGAGCGAATAGAAGCTAAAGCCATCGCCGATGGCGGCTTAGAAGCGGCTATAGAAGCGAATAAAGGTACGAGTTTAGCAACGTTATCAAATGTCTCTACTGGCACTGAGTTTGGTGCTCAACAGACCTTAACACCTATTCCATTTGAGGTTGATGCTGGTGGAAATGTGATTATTGGGGCCAAAGATGTTGGATGCCAACGAAGTACAAAAGCGAATAGTGGAAACATCATCAGTTGCCGACGGGTTGAAATTAGCAGTACAGCTAATTTTGGCCGTGATAATTTAGGTCAGCTCACCGTTGTTGCGGGAGTCGAGCAAGAAGTTTTGACAGGGAGTTAAGATATGCTAACTAAAAAACTCACTTTGTGTACATTGCTTGCATTGGCTGTCACGTCAATATCAACCTTTGGCGATGACACTGAATTATATGTTAAAGAGTCGACAACTCGCACGGGTGCTAGACCTAAAGTCTTGGTTATTTTTGATAACTCGGGAAGTATGTCTACCGAAGAAATTACTCAGGTGATTGATTATGATCCCGATTATGACTATCCCCCTATTAGTGGTTCAGGGTACAGTGGCGATCGAATCTATTACACTGTGGGAGGCGGAGCATTACCAAAGCCGGATACCAGTTCAGATAGACGATATTTTGATGCTACGATAAACGGTTGTAATCAAAGTAAAGCTGCATTGGATCAATATGGCCGTTTTACAGGCTATATTCGCGAGTTCACTTCAAGTGGAACTACGGGGGTATGGAAAGAGTTTCCCGAGACAGATGGTCGTAATATTAAGGTTGTTGATTGCTGGGAGGATATTTCTACAGTAGATCCTCAAAACTCATCTTCTTACAATGACGGATTTCCTGCTAATGGGTTAACAATACAGAGTGGTTGGAAAAAGAAAGCATTTCCTTATTTTACGTCATCTTCCCCCAGTAGCACATGGGGTGATGCTTTAATTGCCGCAAAAAATACAGATTTTGGTGTTGGTCAGCCTGTCACTTTTTATACAGATAACTATTTAAGGTGGTATTGGTTGTCTAAAGAAGGACGGTTGCCAACCGTAAAAGTTTCAAGGTTAGAGATTGCGAAGAAGGCGATTTCTAACATTATTAATTCTACCCCAACCGTCGATTTTGGGTTGGCTGTATTTAATTACAATTATCCTAATGAGGGGAATAGGGATGGTGGCCGGATAGTTTCTGGTATTACACAAATGACGGATGCTGCTCGAGATAGCTTACTATTAACTATTGATAAGTTACCAGCAAAAACTAATACACCTTTGTGTGAAACTATGTACGAAGCCTATCGTTATTTTGCTGGTAAAAGTGTTGTTTTTGGACACGCGGATACCGATTATGGCTCTTATGTAGGCAATCGCCCTCCTTATGATACTTCTGTAGAAAAAAACGGTACTTACAGCAGCCCATTTAAAGTTTGTACTGATATTGCCTATGTGATTTATGTTACTGATGGCTCACCAACCGTTGATGGAAGTGCTAATAACGATGTTAAAAGTTTAACTGCTACAGCAAGTAAAAGCGGTGATTATTCATCATTTTCTCAGGGTTTAAGTTCGCCTAGTTATTTACCTGCATTAGCAAGTTATATGTTCAATAATGATCTAATCAATAAACTTGATAGCTCTAACACGGAGCAAATGCAAAATGTGCGCACTTACACTATTGGTTTTAGTAAAGGCGCAGAGGATGCGGCCCCCTTATTAGCGGAAACAGCTAAACGTGGTGGTGGCTTATATTTTGCAGCTCAGAATAGTTTAGAATTACAAAATGCCCTTAATGATGCGTTATCAAATATTCTTAATATAGACTCGAGTTTTACTTCTCCAAGTATTGCGAGTAATAACTTTGATAGAACACAAACTTTTGATGCTGCTTACTATGCAATGTTTTTACCAGGTAAAGGTCCTCGCTGGAGTGGTAATTTAAAGAAACTTAAAGTAACAGCTGATGGCACCTTAGTTGATAGTCAAGGAAATGCGGCTATTGCTGATAACGGAAATATTAAAGATACCGCTTGTACGATTTGGTCCGATTGCGCCAGCCAAAAAGATGGTAATAAGGTAGAGGTAGGTGGTGCTGCTGCTCAAATTAAGAGTCAAGCTAGTCGAACCATTTTAAGTAATTTAGGAGGAGCAAATAGTTTGTCTCCTCTTACGTTATCTAATGCACAAAGTGCTGCTGGTGGCGATCAAGCTCTAGCTACCTTTATGAGAACCAGTATTGATGAAGTCGCAAATACTCTAGATTGGTTAAAAGGTATTGATGTTGATGATGACAATAAAAACGGCAGTACAACCGATAAACGCAGTGATGTTATGGGCGACCCTTTACATTCAAAACCACTGGCATTGAATTTTGGTAGTGAAACGGCAACGGATATCAGAATCATTCTTGGTACTAACCAAGGTGTATTACATATGTTTAAGGATGGTGGAGAATCAGTGTCCGAAACATGGGGATTTATTCCTTTCGAACTTCTCCCTAATTTATATGAACTTCGAACCAATGATCCATCTGGTGTACACACAGTATATGGAATGGATTCATCTCCCGTAGCTTATACCGAAACGGATTCTACCGGTAAAGTAAACAAGGCTTGGGTTTTTGTGGGTATGCGGCGTGGAGGATCATCTTATTATGCTCTGGATGTATCTAACCCAGACAGCCCATCTCTTATGTGGACAATTAATCCTTCTTCCGATGGTTTTGCTGATCTAGGTCAGACCTGGTCGGAACCTATTGTGACTAAAATCGTTGGTTACGATAAACCGGTATTAATTTTTGGTGGAGGTTATGATGTGAGCTTTGATGCTACACCGACGACTTCGCCATTAGGTAGTGTTGTATATATTGTTGATGCACAAAAGGGAACGCTGATCCATTCTTTTGGTGGATCGGCGAGTGGGGCAACTGTGTTGCCTGGTATCCAAGGCAGTATTCCTAATTCAGTTGCAGTGCTTGATAGCAACAACGATGGTTATACAGACCGTATATATGCATCGGATGTTACTGGTAACATTTGGCGTATGGATTTACCGAGTGCAAGCATCGATACTTGGACTGCGTTCAAATTTGCCTCATTGGGTGGTACAAATAGTGATAATCGACGGTTCTTCGCTGAGCCTGTTGTTGCTCAAACAATGTTTACAAATTTATCGGAAGTATCCGTGACAACAGGGAGTGAAACTGTCACAACGAAAACATATCAAAATGTGCCTTATGATGCTGTTGCTGTGGGTAGTGGGATGAGGCCTAGTCCTTCAAGTACAAACGTTAATGATATGTTTTTTATGCTTCAAGATCGTAACGTCGTCACTAAGAGTTTTACTGGGAGTGATGTACCTTCTACCATTACTATCAATAACTTGTATGATGTTACATCAAGTGCACCCACTTCAGAATCCGATAATATTAGCTTTAGTACTAAGTTAGGTTGGTTTTATGACTTTTCGGGGTTAGGTGAGAAGAGCTTAACCGCGGCGCTTATTGTTCAGGGGAAGGTGTACTTCACATCATATTCTCCACCAGCTGACTCTGTTGCGGATAACGTATGCCTTGTTTCTGGTGCTGGTAAACTCTATGCGTTTGATTTACATAAAGGAACTAGGTCATTTTCTCAGTTATACTATGAACTTGGAGAACGTGTACCCGATACTCCTCAAATCGTGATCCCTGCACCTGAGACTGGTAAAGATCCTTATATTTATATTATTGGTGTTGGTAAAGGCGATAAAAATGAAAATGGTGAATACAGTGGCACGATAAATGTCGCTTCTGGTTTAGGCGTGAATAAAATTTACTATCATATTAATGAGTAAATATTTTTATATGAATATCAAATACAAAGGTTTTACCTTAATCGAAGTGATGATAGTTGTTGTCATTATCGGGATTTTGGCTGCAATTGCATATCCTTCTTATACTCGCTATGTGGCTCAAAGCACGAGAGCTGAGGGATTGTCTGCGTTGATGAGATTAGCCAATTTGCAAGAGCAGTATTACTTAGATAATCGTAAGTATACGACTGACTTATCTGAGCTTATAGGTGCAGACCCTTATATAACTGAACATGGAAATTACTCTGTCACATCAAGTGGTACGTCATCATTTACACTAAAAGCGGTCGCGCAAGGAATACAGGCTAGTCGAGATTCATCATGTACGCCTTTGACCATTACTGATACAGGGGCTAAAGGTCCCAGTGCGGAGTGTTGGAAATGAAAAAATTATTGATCACAACTATTTTGGTGCTAACGTCTAGTCATCTTTGGGCTGCAGTTGCGAGTGGTCAAATAGAACAAGACTTTAAATGCTATATAACATCAAAAAAGGATGCTGAAATTGCATTTTATCGCTGGAAAACCAGTGAAATGAGTTTACGTATGGCGAGTCTTGTTGGGTCACTTCGTGAGTCGAATGATGGGCAAAAATTCTATATAAACACTGTTGAAGAATGTGTTGAGCTTAGTGCCAAATTTAGTAGTAGCAAGGCTCAAGAGCTGGACCGGTTAACCCCAAGATAAATATATCTTTAAAAAAGTTTGAAAGTGTCAAAGCTATTTATGACGGGGTAAACATGATAAAAAAGCCTAAAAAATTTTAGGCTTTTTTATCCGTAGTTATTTTCACTATCAAACTGTTATTAATGTTTAATTAGTTGTCTATCAATAATGAACCATACATAGGTTATGAACAACTTTTGTGCTCGTCATCTTCTTTTATAAGACCAGACGTGCTTATTTTAATGCTTTTTGAAGCATCACTTTTACCACTTGGGCAATAGATGATTGATGTTTCTGTTGATACCAAACCATCGGATGTAAAATTCACGGTTTTATCTGTTGGGCCTGTTAATGAAATAGTATCTTTTGAGTTAAATCCATCTATTATCTTTAGTACCTTCTTGGCGCCATTACGTTCGACATAAACACTAAACCCTTTACTCCAATCATTACCACAGGGATTGGATGCGTAGGGGCAAACTGTTACTGTCGTACCATAATTCACTGCTTGATTTCGGGCAAAGGCAAAGAGGTCATTAATCTTTTGTATCTCATTGGCTCCGCGGGTCGCTTCATATATCGCAGTAAATGATGGTACTCCAATGGATAGCAACAAAGCAGCAACCGCAATGGTGACCATTAACTCAACTAAGGTAAATCCCTTGGATATAGTAAACATGCAGTAATCCTCGCTTAAACTTAATTAAGTATATGCGAGAGTGACTTGTTGGTCAGTAACTATCTGTTTAAGATAAATTTATATAACCAATGGTTTTATTATTCTGTTTCTTTATAATTTTTAGGTTTTTTAGGTTTTTTAGGTTTTTTAGGTTTTTTAGGTTTTTTAGGTTTTTTAGTGTTTTAGCGACAATCAATATTTTTGGCGGTTGATATACGAACTCGTCCAGCTTGATTTACGACCACTGCTTTGGAGTTTTTACTGTCAACAGTTCTTGGACAATATTTAAATGTGCCATTTGCCCCCCCCCTGTGTCAGGATTGTTGTCACCCCTAAATAATCATTATGTTTAAAGACAGGGTGCGGCAAAAGAGAACGATATGGCTCGGTATTCACCAGAACGTAAAGAAGCGATCCTTAAAAAATTATTACCTCCTCACAACTTAACGGTCGCAGAGGTCGCTCGGGAAGAAGGCATCGCGGTGCAAACCTTGTATCATTGGCGAGATATTGCCAGAAAAGAAGGTCGCCCCGTGCCAGGTAAAACATTAACAGCCGATGATTGGTCGGCTGAAGCAAAACTTGCCGTGATTATTGAAACAGCGCCGCTGTCGGAAGCGGAGATAAACCAGTATTGCCGTGAAAAGGGCTTGTTCCGCGAGCAAGTACAGCAGTGGAAACAGGATTGTTTAGCTGGTTTTCAAACCTCAGAAGTACAAACTAAAACCATTAAACAGCAGGCTAAGGCTGACAAAGCCGAAATCAAATCGCTGCAACGGGAATTGCGCTATAAGGAGAAAGCGCTGGCTGAAGCTGCTGCGTTACTGGTGCTCAGAAAAAAGCTCAATGCGCTCTGGGGGGACGACAGCGAGGAGAGCTAACCCCCTTGCCTGAGCGCATAGCATTGATTGCCTTAATCCAAGAGGCCTATACCAATGGTGCTCGCCTTTATAAGGCTTGTGCTGAAACGGGCCTCAGTAAGCGTACCTATCGACGTTGGTATCGAGAAGGTCAAGTGCAAGCTGATTTAAGGCCAACAGCAGCTCGACCAGAGCCAGCAAATAAACTCGAAGAACATGAGCGACAACAGATATTAAGTGTGTGCAATCAAGCGGAGTACGCCAGCTTACCCCCGTCGCAAATTGTGCCAACATTATTAGATAACGGGATTTATATCGCCTCGGAATCCAGCTTCTACAGAGTGTTAAATGCTCATGGTCAACTTAACCATCGTGGCCGCACTCAGGCTGCGGTCAATCGAAGCAAACCGTTGAGTTATCGGGCAGATGGGCCGAATCAAGTGTGGTCATGGGACATCACTTATTTAGCCTCAATCGTCAAAGGCCAGTTCTACTATTTGTACCTGTTTGAAGATATTTACAGTAGAAAAATAGTGGGTTACGAAGTTCATGAGCAAGAAAGTGGGGAATATGCCGCTGCGCTAATCCAACGCTGTCTGTTACGCGAGCAATGCTTTAACACGCCATTAGTGCTGCATTCTGATAATGGGGCGCCGATGAAGTCACTGACCATGAAAGCCAAGCTGGAAGAGCTTGGTATTACGGCATCATTAAGTCGGCCGCGGGTGAGTAATGACAACCCCTTTTCAGAGTCGTTATTTAAAACGTTGAAATACCGCCCACAGTGGCCGGCATCAGGTTTTAGCTGCTTAGCAACAGCAAGAGAATGGGTGGAAAAGTTTGTAACCTGGTACAACGATGAGCATAAACACAGCCAGCTAAATTTTGTCTCACCAGGGCAACGTCATGCACTGCAAGATGGCGCTATTTTAGCGAAGCGCAAGAAAGTGCTTGAGGCGGCGAAGGAAAGAAAACCGATGCGTTGGTCTACAGAGATCAGAAATTGTGAAGCGGTTGGCGCTGTAACACTCAACCCAGATAAGGCACCAGAAGAAGGCGTAATAAATGCAGCTTAATATTTAAACAAAGAGTGACAACTATCTTGAAAAACACCGCCCCCGATGCAAGTCCATCTGGCTGAAACTTAACAGAACTACGGTTATATTTTATAAAATCTTGGCTATCAAACTCATCTAGAGTCATTATCACTTTGTCATTTAAATCGAGTGTTTCTGCAGTACCTGAGTCCGTAAAAACTGAAATGCCTTTTTGCCAGTCTTCATGACATTGACCGTCAATTAAGGGGCAAACCGTTACTCTATATCCGTAGTTGATAGCGGTATTACGTGCAAATACAAGTGTTTGCTGAATTGTCTTAATATTTGAATCCGCTCTAATACTGTCTTTAATATCAGTAAATGTCGGAACACCAATGCTAAGGAGTAGTGTGGAGATGGATAGTGTTGTGACAAGTTCAATCAAGCTAAAACCAAGTTGTTGTGCTTTCATAACAGTTCCTTTGTTTTAGGGGTCGCATCCTGCGAACGTGTGGAGCCTTTTACTAAAGTCTAAGTATAGGAAGGCGGCAATGAGGTCGTAGTGTTTTTTATAGATTTTTACGTACTAAGAATCGTTTTATAGAAACTGTGTTTTATGAGGAAAGCACCGCCTATACTTCAATAATCACTTAACCCCGTGTAAGCTAATGGCATTCTATTGATTCTCTGTAAGCAAGTGCTAAGGAATGTTTGATGAAAAAAGTTGAAGCGATTATTAAGCCTTTTAAATTGGATGATGTACGCGAGTCACTTGCTGAGATAGGTATCACCGGGATGACAGTGCTGGAGGTTAAAGGTTTTGGCCGTCAAAAAGGGCACACCGAGCTTTACCGCGGTGCGGAGTATATGGTCGACTTTTTACCTAAAGTTAAAATTGAACTCGTGATTCAAGATGATTTAGTCGACCAAGCGATTGATGTTATTGTGGAAACAGCTCGTACCGGTAAAATCGGCGATGGTAAGATTTTCGTAACCGATGTAGAGCGCGTTATCCGCATTCGTACCGGTGAAGAAAACGAAGAAGCGGTGTGATTTATCCGTTTAAAGAGAGGGCCATTAGGCCCTTTTTTGTTGCTTAAAATTTATGTTCGATGTGACTAAGTCTTTCTGTTCCTGAAATATCTTTAATGCAAAATAGCCTCTTTAGTTAGACTAAAGTAGTTATCTCTTATCTGTTCCATGGTATAACTTAGCCACTTAAATAGGCTTGTTGAGGTTGTTATTTTGGCTACGAAACGAATCGTGATAGTAGGTGGTGGGGCGGCAGGTTTAGCGCTAGCCTCTAAATTAGGCCGCAAGATGGGCGGTAGTGATGTCGTCGATGTTTGCTTAATTGATAAAAGCCCAATCCATATTTGGAAGCCAAAATTACACGAAGTAGCTGTTGGGGTTATTGACCAGTCTATAGAGGGATTGTTGTATCGAGATCATGGTCTTAAGAATGGCTATCGCTACATTCGTGGCGAAATTGAGCAATGTGAACCTGATGCCAAAACCATCCAACTTGCTGCGGTTTATAGTGACTCTGGTGAATTGCTGCTTGAGCCCCGTCAAATTGAATACGATTACTTAGTACTAGCCTTAGGCGGGGTCTCTAATAGCTTTAATACCCTAGGTGCTGAGAAGCATTGTATTTTCCTTGATAGTTTAGATAACGCTAACTTATTCCATCAAAAATTATTAGATGCATTACTGCAACTCAATGAAACACAAGAGAAAGTCAGTATAGGTATTGTTGGTGCTGGCGCCACCGGTGTCGAATTAGCCGCAGAGCTTCACCATGTCATTGAATCGGTGAAAGAGTATGGCTACCTCAATATCTCTAAGAATCATCTTGATGTGCATCTTATTGAAGCGTCACCAAAAATTCTCCCACAGTTACCCGAACGAGTGAGCGCAAGAGCTCAAGCGGTATTGGATAAAATTGGCATCCGTTTGCATATCGGGGTGCAGGTTAAAGAAGTCACCCGCGATGGCTTTATTACACAGGATGGTGACGTTATCGAAGCGGGACTTAAAGTGTGGGCGGCTGGTGTGAAAGGTCCAAAAGCGTTTCAAAACTTCTCTAAGTTACCCATTACGCCACGCAATCAAGTGGAAGTTGATGCTTGTATGCGAGTTAAAGGCCATCAAGACATTTATGCGCTTGGGGATTGCGCTCTATTAATTTTGGAGTCCGGCCAACCTGTGCCCCCTCGCGCTCAAGCGGCAGCACAAATGGCGGATACCTTGTATGAGAATATTGTGAATCGTTTACAAGGGAAGGCGGAAAAACCTTTTGTGTATAAAGACTATGGTTCTCTGGTGTCTTTAAGTCGTTTTTCTGCGGTCGGTAATCTAATGGGGAATTTGCGTTCTGGGACTTTCTTCGTGGAAGGTCATATCGCAAGGGTCATGTATATTTCGTTATACCAAAGACACTTAGCGAGCCTATATGGCTGGTTCTCCGCAATTATTTATCGCATTGCGCAAAAGTTACTGAAATGGCAAAGGCCAAAGCTGAAATTGCATTAACTGAAAACAAAACAGAGAGCCTTGGCTCTCTGTTTTGTTTTAGCCTTGTAGGGCTGAAAATTAATGTTTGGGAGAGGCAGAAGAGTCTCGGATCACAGGCTCTGGCGTAAATGTTTTTGCAAACTTGGCATCTTGTTCACGGCGTTTCGCGATTAACAGCTCTGTTGCCACTTGGGCAATTTCAGCGTTAGGTTGATGCACTGTTGTTAGTTTTGGCCAAGTTTGGCGTGAGAATGGGCTGTCTTCGAAGCCGACAATGGATAGATCGCCAGGGATATCTAGCCCTGCTAAACGAGCTGCAAAAAGTGCCCCTGCTGCAATTTCGTCGTTACAGGCAACAATCGCTGTTGGGCGGTTCTTCTGTTTGATCAGCGTGTTAGCCCCTTCAACGCCAGACTCAAATGAGTATTTTCCTTCAATTATGTAATCTTCATTCAGAAGCAGGCGATTTTTTGTTAATGCTTGTTTATAACCAAGTAACCGCTCTTTGGTAGACTCGTGGTGTAAATCGCCACTTAAAAAGGCAATTTCTTTATGGCCTAAGTCGATCAAATGCTGAGTAATTTCTACCGCACCAAATTTGTCATTGACTAAAATCGTCAGTCCATCCTGCTCTTTATCACCTTCGCCGGCAATAATGCGCACATAGTTGGCGTCAATATCACTTAAGGCTTTAAGAACTTTAGGATCTTCAGAAAGGGGCGGTGTTAATACTAAACCTGCCAGCCGCGAATGTTTCACGAGTTGAGTCAGTTCATCACAAATGGTGTCAGATTTGGCATTACAAGGATGAATAACCAGTTCATAGCCTTTATCTTTACAGGCCGACAAAATCCCGTTTTGCATATCAATAATGTAATAAGCGTTGGGATTATCATAAATAAAACCAATGGCATAGGATTTTGTGCCAGCAAGGTTTCTGGCTGCGAGATTGGGCTGGTAGTTTAATGCTTTGATGGCCTCGTTCACTTTATCAACCGTGGCTTGTTTTACCGAAGGTTCGTTATTGGTTACGCGGGAAACTGTCTTGATTGACACTCCAGCATATTTAGCGACGTCGTTGATAGTGACTTTCATTGATCTACAAACTCTTTATTCAAATGTGCGAAGGGCTAGCTAATTGATGAACCTAAATCCTTTAGGCGCAATTTACAAGCCGACAGCGTTGTCAGCTTGCTTTTTATTATGCTTCTTATAGTGCGAGCATTTACCGCGTATAGCAATGCTGAATTGTTACAAACTGAGGCATTTTTCAACTGTTAACACTCGGTTATAAGTTGTAATTTTACATCGAAATATCTAAGTGATTATTTTTACTTGAATATATTGGTTTTTTACTTCTCAACACTTCGCTTTATGACATTTTTTTTCGTCCAGAGTTATTTTGTTGTGGCAAGGCTGTTAATTATTGTGTAATGTTTGCACTAGACATGACAGCGTTGTCATTCCATCGGAATGGTTATGAATACTAAAACGATAATAAAGTTATGGAAGGGAAACGAGATGCGACCATCATCCTTTAAGAAAAGTGTACTAGCTACAAACATTGCTATCCTACTCGGCAGCGCTGTTTCAATCGGAGCTGTTGCTGCAGAAGCTGAAGCCACTGCAGCTGCTGCTGAAAATATTGAGAAAATTGAAGTTCGTGGTATGAGAGCTTCGATGAAAGCTTCTGTTAACGACAAACGTTTTTCTGATTCTGTCGTTGATGCTGTGACTGCTGAAGATATCGGTAAATTCCCTGATGGTGACGTAGGGGAGTCCTTAGGTCGTATTCCTGGCGTTGCTGTAAACCGTCAGTTTGGTCAAGGACAACAAGTTTCTATTCGTGGCGCTTCAAGCCAATTAACGAGCACGTTACTGAACGGCCATTCAGTTGCTTCGACTGGTTGGTTTGACCAACAAGCTATCGACCGTAGCTTTAACTACAGCTTACTGCCGCCAGAAATGGTTGGTGGTATTCAAGTTTACAAATCATCTCAGGCTGATATCGCTGAAGGTGGTATCGGCGGTACTGTAATTGTTAAAACTCGTAAACCTTTAGATTTGGAAGCAAACTCAGTCTTCCTGAGTGCGAAAGGGGATTACGGAACCGTTTCAGAAGAAATTGATCCACAAACTTCAGGTTTGTACAGCTGGAAAACGGAAGATGAGAAGTTTGGTTTCCTAGTGGCTGGTTCTTTGGATCAAACACAATATCAACGTAACGGTATTGAAACTCTGTTAGGTTGGGGGGAAATTGTTCCTACTACTTTCCAGCAAGACCGTGAGCGCACAGCTTTAAATGCTGCATTCCAATACAGACCAACTGATAACCTGGAATTCGGTCTGAATTTAATGAGCTTACAGCTCGATGCTAACAACGCTAACACGTCAATTTTCTTATTCCCAACCCAGCAAGGTGAGAATACTTGTCTTAAGAAAAATGCCGCAGGCGTATGTACATTAGTTGAACACACAGATAAAGGCGGATTTGCTTGGGCACAAACATGGGCTCGTAAAGCAAGTATGTCATCAGACACTGTGGATTTAGATTTCGCTTATCAGGCTGAAAACTATAAGTTAGAAGGCCGCATCGGTAAAACTAAAGCTGAAGGTGGTACCGATCTTACTTCTAACTACGGTCAATCAATTGGTAAACCAGAAGATTTCGCAGGGACTTACGATGCAACTGGTGATGTGATTGACATCAACATTGCAAACAACTCATTTGATGCGGGTGACTTCAACGGTCAATTGGAAACTGCTGGCTGGGCGCTGAAAAAACAACCTAACACAGACGAAGAATCATTTGCGACCTTCGATATCACTGTTCCAGTTGAATTTGGCGTTATTACCTCTATTAAATCAGGTATTAGCTATGCAGACCACGATGTAACTCAAACGACTGAAGCTGCACAATCATCTAATATCGTCGCAAAAGATGCCTCTGAATATTACTCTGGCACTATGTCATCTGGCGCTGGTTTTACCTTACCTAAGCCAATTTTTGACAATATGATCAGAGATGCTTATGGTGCTATCGATGGCTTTACTTTAGATAAGTCTGGTTACGGTACACTGCAAGAGAAAAACTTAGCCCTGTACACTATGGCTACTTTTGCCGGTGAAGGTGTGCGTGGTAACTTCGGTTTAAGATATATCTCTACCGATGTTGAGTCTGACTACTACGCGTTTAGCCAAACTGGTACTTATGCTGATGATTTAAGTACTGATAAGGCAAGCTATCACGATGTATTACCAAGCATGAACATTGCGTTTGACTTGGCAAGTGACTTAATTTTAAGAGCATCAGCTGCGCAAGTTATTTCTCGTCCTAACTATGCGGATCTCTTCGCGACGTCTAAGTTACCAGGTTTCAACGATGGTACGCCAGGCAACGAGAAGAAAGTGACTGGTAGCGTGAATTTGCAGCCGTTCAAAGCCTCTCAGGCTGATCTGAGCTTAGAATGGTACTTCAGCGGTGAAGGATTATTTGCTGTTACTTACTTCATTAAAGATGTTAACTCTTTCATTTCGACAAGAGAAAAGCTGAACCAACAGATTGGTATTGATGATCCTAACTTAGTTGCTCAAGGTGGCAGTTCTTGTGGTGCAGGCATCTACGACTGCTGGACCGTGAGTGAAAACTACAATGCTAACGGTGGTTCTATCGATGGTATTGAGTTGCAGTTGCAAGATTCATTTGACAATGGTTTTGGTTACTCAGCTAACTACACCTTTGCAGATGCTTCATCTCCAGCTGAAAACTATGCGGACCGTGTAGGGGTGTTCTCAGACTCATCTAAGCATACTGTTAACTTAGTGGGTTACTATGAAATCGATGATTTCTCAGCTCGTGTAGCTTATAACTGGCGTTCTGAGTATATGATGCGCGAATTACCAGGCTTCTATGGTAACCGCGAGCACCAAGCTTACGGCACGTTAGATTTAAGTGCTAACTATGATGTAACTGATTACTTATCTGTGACATTTGAAGTGGTTAACTTACTTGAAGAAGATAGCATTCAGAAAGGTGTATCACCTGTTGATGCTGAAGGCGTTATCAGTGAGTTTAAAGATAACTACCCAGTGTGGAGCTTCGATGGTGAAGCTCGCTACAAACTTGGTGTAGCACTGCGCTTCTAATTCAATTCAGTGACGAAAAAGCCTAGCAATCGCTAGGCTTTTTATTATCAAAAACACCAACAATAAACTCAGCTTACGCAATTTTAGAGGCGCGTTATGACAATCAGAAAAATAGCCATTATAGGGGGCGGGACTTCAGGTTGGTTAGCGGCGAATCATTTAGGGCGAGTGTTGCAGGGGCGCTCTGAGCTATCTATCACGCTGATTGAATCTCCTGATATTCCTATCATCGGAGTTGGTGAAGGTACTGTACCGTCCATTCGGAAATCACTACAGAGTTTTGGGATCAGTGAATCAGAGTTTATTCGCTCATGCGATGTGACATTTAAGCAGTCAATTAAATTTGTAAATTGGTTAGATAAAGTTCGACATGGTAAGGATAATTTCTACCACCATCTATTTGATATCATCAATTTACAAAGTGTAGATACTGTTTCTGCTTGGTTGGCCGAGAAACAAGGCGATTTTGCAGATTATGTTTCTCCCCAGCATCTTGTTTGTGAGGCTGCAAAAGCGCCAAAGCTAATCACAACACCCGAATATGCCGGAGTGTTAGGCTATGCCTATCATCTAAATGCGGCAAAATTTGCCAAATTACTGGCTAAAAATGCGATTGAGAAATTCAACGTTGAGCACATTTTTGCCACTGTGCAGGATGTTCGTTTAGGCGATGATGGTGCAATTTCATCTTTGCAGACCGAGCAAGGGACTCTCTCTTTCGATTTCTATATTGATTGCAGTGGCTTTGAATCTATTTTGTTAGCTAAGGCACTAAAAGTGCCATTTATCAGTAAAGCGCATCAACTGTTTATTGATACTGCGTTAGTCGCGCAAATCCCAACGCAACCTACGGATATCATCCCTCCTTATACTCAAGCAACGGCCCATCGAGCAGGTTGGATTTGGGATATCGCATTGACCCAGCGCCGAGGCACGGGATTTGTCTATTCGTCTGCTCATATGGCGCAGTCAGAGGCAGAGCGAAAGTTTGACCAATATCTCGGTGGCAAACTTGCCGATGTTCCCCATCGTAAAATTCCAATGACAGTGGGCCATCGTCAACAGTTTTGGGTAAAAAACTGTGTAGCTTTAGGGTTAGCTCAAGGCTTTTTAGAGCCGATTGAAGCGACATCCATATTGTTAACGGATTTCTCTGCACGTTTTCTGGCAGAACGTTTTCCAGTGCATACAGATGATGTTGATTATTTAGCAAAGCGATTTAATGATACCGTGGGCTACGCATGGGAGCGGGTCGTTGAATTTGCCAAACTGCATTACTGTTTATCGGATAGAACTGACTCATCATTTTGGTTAGATAATCAGGCTTCAGAGACTATTCCCGAAGGATTAAGGCAACGACTCGAACTATGGAAATCCTATAGTCCTATTGCTGAAGATTTTCCATCTAAGTTTGAAGTGTTTAACTTAGACAATTATTTATACGTGCTTTATGGCATGAAATATCAGACTAATTTGCGTGGTGGCTCATCGGCAACACAGGCCTCTTTGAACATGTATATGAACAAAATGTCGAAGGTAAAACAACAGATGCTAGATGGTTTGCCTGAGCATAGGGAATTGCTCGATAAAATCTGTACCTATGGTTTGCAATCTATTTAATCGTTTTAAATTTAATGGGTAAAAAGGAAAAATATAATGAAAACACAATTTGTACCTTTAAATGACTCGAGTCATAAGAATTTGGCTATTGGTGATAAGGTCGATTACAGCTACTTTGAAACTGTGCATATGCTACCACTGCAAGTGCAAGAGTTTATGTCGGCTGCGACAAGCTTTCCTATTGTATTTACAAAGAATAACCAAACTGGCGAGTTTGTTTCTATCGCGATTACCGCGCTAAAACCGAATACCAATAAGCTGCTAAAAAATGGGCAGTGGCAATCACGATACTTACCTATTCAAGTGCAGTTGTATCCATTAGGCATGACCCATGTCGATGAGGAAAAGATTATCTTAGGCATCGACATTAACAACTCATCCGTGGCTGAAAATGAAACTCACCGATTATTTACTGAGACTGGTGAGAAAACGGACTACTTGTCCAAGAAGCTCGAACTCGCGGGTTTACAAGCTAGCTACCAAGATATGACAAAGTACTTTATCAAAGTATTGTTGGAGCACGAGTTATTACAACCAAGAACACTTACAGTTACGGCGCTGGATGGTACGAAAACCAACATCGACGGGATCTATACGATTGATGAGCCTAAATTACAGCAGCTTGATGATGCGACTTTGCTGAATTTCGCGAAACGGGGTTTCTATTCAGCCATTTATGCGCATCTTTGCTCATTAAGTTTAATTGATTTAGTGATGGATAAATAAGATAGCGGGCTTTCCATTTTAGTTTGCGAGCATGACACTCCCAGTCAAGATAATCCAACTTGAGAAAAACAGCTTTAAGGTTTTGACTGGGAGAATTAGCGCCAGTTTTCGCGCTAATAAACCACCGATAATTGCACCAGGGCCTGCAAACAGTACCAGTTCGAATAGGGCATGACTGCTACTTGCAAACACATGTATCGGACTTGCCGACCAGACGGTGATCGCCGATACCACCACTCCGATGGCAACGGCCATCTTGGCACACACTCCCCGTAACATCAGGTAGATCACTAGCAGCTCGCCCACGCCAACCGATAACCAAGCGGTGATGATCCCACCCAAATAACCAATTACTGCTAGCCAGCAATAGTCTAGGGCGTTGAGGCGATGGCTTTGAAGGGTACGGCGCTGGCTACTGATAATGATCGCTATCCCTAATAGGATGGAAAAAAGACTAAAGCTGGTATGCAGTGAGGAGGGTGAGTTCAATTGCCATAACTGACTGCTCCAAAGGCCAAGCACTGAGCTGGTTGCCGCTAATAAAATGCTTGGAATAAAGCCTGACCAGGTTTTGTCATGGTGATGGTGTCGTCGATAGTAGCCTGACCATGAAATCGCCCCTGCCGTCATACCAAAGCATTGGATCATAAATGACGTGGAGACACTCTGAACTTCACTGAAATTTAAACTAGAGAACACCGGAATAAAGATCACTCCACCTCCCGCTCCCGTGGCGTTTGCAAAGATGGCTCCCGTTATCCCCAAAAACACAAATTGACCGTATTGTTTTATTAACTCAATGGGTTGATGAAATTGGACTAACCAACATAGCCATGCACTCAATAGCACAAGGACGATTGCTATCGGTCGATAATATTGACCGAGGTTAATATGTCTACGTTTGAAGATAAGGCCATTTGACAGCATTTCGAGTTATTGAGTGGAGTGGGTGAGTTGTTGCATGCATGTTATCAGTCAAAGACAGCGTTGTCACACTGGTGTGGAAATAAAAAGTTAAAACATAATTTATTGATATTTAATGGTTAAAAGTATTTTGACTAAAAAAATACCGATAAATGTCAAAAAAATGTAGAAAACCTGTTCTTTCTTGTGTAATTTAATCAATGACAACGCTGTCATCTGCTTGTGTGATTCGTTGTTTTGTAAGGTCTGCATGAAGAGGATGAGGTCTCCTTATTCATGTACTTGGCAGAAGTATTGCTGGTCGGGCGGCGATACGTTTGTCTTTAATATTTTGATAGTCTCTCCCCAGAAACTAGCGTTGGCTGGGTACTGTAAGCAGTGCCCAGCCATTTTTTTAGGTAGAGCGACCTTGCTTAGGATAAGCAGACAAGTTAGCGGCATTAAAAAATAAAACTCGCTGGATATTCCAGTCATAAAAAAGAGGCTGCGATTCATGGTTATTCATATTGCTACACTGCTTGGCAGCGTAGTAACTACTTTTGCTAAGCGTTTGCTGATGCCCATCATTGGACTTTGGGCGAGCGTTATGGTTTGCGCTTTTAGTTTCACCGCGATAGCCGCCGTGGAGTCGGCGTCGTTTACGCTTACCAATGCCGCTAGTGCAGGCAGTTCTACGGTAAATAATCTCGTTCCCATCAAGATAGTGACCACAATCCAACAGCAGTGGCAGTTTAATCTCCTCAAAGAGGCGCTGCGCCGCTCTGGTCAGTCCTATCAGGTCGAACAAATGTCGACGCAGATGAACCAAAAACGTAAGGTCGAAGAAGCGTTGGCTGGTACTGTCGATGTTTTTTGGAGCATGACTTCGAAGGAGCTTGAGGAAACCGTGCTCCCGGTTCGTATCCCTTTGTTTAAGGGATTACTCGGTAACCGCCTGTTAATTATCCGCAAAACGGATGAGGCTAGATTTGCCAATGTAAAAACGCTGGCGGATTTTAAGCGATTAAAAGCAGGGCAAAACCGCTATTGGCCCGATGCCAGCATCCTAGAAGCCAATGGTTTGCCTGTCGTGACTAGCTATCAATACACCAACCTGTATCCGATGTTAGAGGGGGGCCGATTCGATTACCTCGCCCTCGGCGCACAGGAAATTGGCGATGAACTCGCAAGCCACCCCGATCCCGCGCTGAAAATCGATACTCATATCCTGCTGCAATATCGCTCGCCGGCATATTTTTTTGTCTCCCCCAAACGTCCCGAGTTAGCGGCAGCAATCTTAGCCGGACTCGAAAATATGATAAGCGACGGCAGCTTCGATGAGATGTTTAATCGTGAGCTTAAGATAGACAAGCTCTACCGTGATGCCCAGTTTGAGCAGCGCGTCATTATTCGTCTCGATACGCCCGATTTAAGTCCTTTAACCCCCATTGAACGCCAAGAGTTGTGGTTAGATCTATTTAGTATGCAAGGTGCAAAATAATGAAAACATTAGCCTTAAAAGTACAAATTGGGTTAGCAGCTGCGATATTTATGATAGTCAGCGTGCTGTTTGGGGTGTCCTATTGGTTGGCGAGCGATAGCTTGACCAGCAACGAAATGGCCTTTGAAGACAATACCGTTGCTAATCTTCAAGTCACCATGGCGCAGCCGATTTTTACCTACGATTACGAGCAGATCCGTGCAGTGTTGTCTGTCATGTTAAAGTCTGAGCAAATCTATCAAATCACCGTTGTGGATCATCGGGGTAAATTGCTCGCCGAAGACAAACAAACCGAGGCCGTTGCCGCAAGCGACCTACAAACAAGAGAGTTACAGTTCAGTGACCAAGGTAATCCGACTGGGCGTTTAACCATTGCCTTCTCGACTTTGCCGGTTAAGGCGCAATTATCCGACTTACTGCTGGGGTACTTTTTACAGGCGCTGCTGATTTTAGCGGGAAGTCTGTTAGTGATTTTCATCATTCTCAAACGCTTAGTGATTAGTCCCTTAGATAAGGTCGTCGCCGCGTTAGAAGAAATCGCCAATGGTGATGGCGATTTAAGCCACAGATTACCCGTGGAGAGCGAAGATGAAATCGGCAAACTTGCCAATGCTTTCAACGGTTTCGTCGAGCAAATTCATGGCACTATTACCAGAGTGCATGAAACCTCGGGCCTGCTATTGGGCGATGCTAAGGCGCTGGGTACGCTGTCGCAAAGCAACAATCAAAGGGTGCAGGCTCAGCTTAAAGAAACCGAAGCTGCGGTCACGGCCGTGACTCAATTGAGTGCCAGTGCCAACGAAGTGGCCATCAATGCAAAACGAACTGCCGATGCGGCAACCCAAGCCGATAGAGCGGTCGACGATGGCCAGCGTCAGTTTGACTCGGGCTTAGCCATTACCCGTCAATTAGCGGGGGAATTAGCGCGTTCTGCACAATCGGTATCGCAGCTACAACAGGAAACTCAACGCATCGATGAAGTCGTGGTGGTGATCAACAGCATTGCCGAACAGACTAATCTACTCGCCCTAAATGCCGCCATTGAAGCCGCCAGAGCGGGTGAGCAGGGGCGTGGTTTTGCCGTTGTTGCCGATGAAGTGCGCTCATTAGCGAGCCGCACCCAACAGGCGACGGGTGAAATCCAAAAAATGATCCAACAGGTGCAGAGCCGAGTTGCCGAAACCGTGAATGTGATGCAATCGAGCCAGACTCTCTCCAATCAAGGTGTCAACCGTTCGGAAGAAATTAAGCTAGTGCTGTCTAAAGTGACTGATTTAGTTTCCAATATCAGTAATATGAATATCGAAGTTTCCCATGCGGCGCAGGAGCAAACCTGCGTCACCGAAGCGATTTCTCGTACATTAAATGATCTTGCCAATGTCTCAGGTTCAGCCTCCCTCGATAGTGAGCACTTAGCACAATCGAGTGAGCGACTGTTTCACCAAGGGGAAAGACTGCGGACGTTAGTAACTTCCTTCAGATTGTAGCCATTTCTGAAGCTAG